>JAZQOB010000028.1:0-3417 GCA_045627625.1 Treponema sp. | reverse complement strand
ACAACTTACTGCAAAAGTCTGCAGGCTTTTCCTAATATGTTCGCGCCACTAGTTAAAAGCCCTAACACTACAAACATAATTCCAATCGGTGCTCTTGTTGTCGTCCTTCATACAATCGTAGCCATCGTATAAATCGTCGTCATAGAAGAAATCCAGCATCTGGGCGATATTATCGTCGGAAGGGTACTGACAACAAGACCAGTACCAGTCGTAATAAAATTCACTTCCATCTGCTTTTATAAGGCTTGCATCTACAACATCTTTGTTCTGGTAGATTGTGTAAAGCTCTGCCACTGTTGGTAAATACCAGCCTTCTGCAAGATCTCCTTCAAGGTTGTTTGTTGTTCCATATTTTCTGCAGTAATTAAATGCCGGGTAGTTTTGTGCAACAGTCTCTATTGTTTCTGCAGTTGCATTCTTTAAATCCTCACAGGCTGCTACAAGTAAAGCCCAGCTGTTACTACCATCAATATAGCCGCTTGTTTTATCTCCCTGCAAGGCTGTAATGTTTGTGTTGTAACCTGACGCACTGCTTGTACACCATGCAAGACCAATTTGATTATGTACAATTCCTACTCCAAGGGCTGGTTTATCTTCTGTTGCAGCACGTACAATTACGGCGGCAACTGTATCGCTTTCTGGAGTTTCATCTTTAGACAAAACTGTTCCGTCTTTTAAGATAAAGTCTCCTACGGACTTAGGCAATTTACTTCCCGTATCAGTTACAGTTTCCTTGTACTGACATACAGAGCACATTCTTGATTTTGTACCGTCTGTATTTTTTGTTGCATCATTGTTTGATGTCCAACCACTAAAAGTGTGTGCTGTCTCTGCAGTCTTCACCACATCACAGCAATCATAAGTTTCTTTGTGAATTTCTGCTGTTTTTTTCCAAGTTGCTGTACCTTCATGGTTTGACGGGTCAAGTTCGCTTTCAGTTGAAGCAAGTGGGCTTCCATCTGTATCAAGTTTTATTTCACATCCTACTTTTGTACAGTCGTAATATGCAATTGTACCTTTTGTTTTACATGTACTTGCTACAGCTTCATGGAATGTTCCTTTTGCGTGAACATGGTCCAGCTTTGCGATTGCTTCTTCTGCAAGATACTGACAATCTGAGCATATTCTTTCTCTCTTGCCTTCTGCTTCTTCTGACGGCTGTTCTATTATTGTCCACTCACCAAAACTGTGTTCAGCCTTGTCTTTTACTTCTGCTGTGTGACCGCATGTTGCAGCGTGCCAGTGGTGTGTGGCATCTTTTGTCCATTCTGTTGCGAATGTGTGTTCGTGAGAATCTGTGTCATTTGCACAGCCAGTCATTCCCCATGCAAGAGCTGCAGCAAATGCAAGTCCTGCGGCCTTTTTCAAAATACTTTTCATAGTATCTCTCCTAAAAAAAATTGATTTAAAACAAAAAAGGCATTCTGCCGCCTTTAAAGACGACAAAATGCCTTATTATTTCCATAAATCATAGATCCTGAATCGAGTTCAGGATGACGTAATGCTGACGAAAGACTATTTACCCATGAGCAGATGAGCAGATGAGCAGATGAGCAGATGAGCAGATGAGCAGATGAGGTTATTTTTTAATAAAACTTTAGTCAACATTGTTAATATTTTAACATGAGATTTATAGCTTTTCCATTTAATTTTTAAGAAACCATTCGGAAATATCACCCATGTGTGATATAATCCTAAGTGGGTGATAAAATGAAAAATAAATTACATGATTTACTTGATGAACTTCGTTCGTATGACGCAGAACGAGAATGGTTTGAATTTAAAGAAAACTGGTTTGATCAGACACAGTTAGGACAATATATCTCTGCTCTTTCTAATAGTGCTGCCATTGAGGGCAGAAAAAATGCATATTTTGTTTGGGGTATTCATAATGATACACATGCTATTACTGGAACAACGTTTAACAGCAACATGGACATAAAAAATGAACCGTTAAAACATTTTCTTGCCCGCCAAGTTTCCCCAGACTTAAATTTTACTTTTGAAGAAACAACTTATGAAGGGAAAAAAGTAGTAGTGCTTACAATTCCAGCGGCGAAAACCGTTCCAACCAGTTTTGAAAATGAACGTTTTATAAGAATTGGATCCAGCAAAGAAAGCCTGCGAAAGTACCCTGAAAAGGAATCTTACTTATTCGATGTACTCAGGCATGGATTTCCAACAATTGAAAACACGCCATCTAAATATCAGGAACTCACCTTTGAAAAACTGATAATCTATTATGGAGCAAAAGGACTCAAGCTTAATCCTGATACTTTCAAGAAAAATTTAAATCTTCTTACAGAAAACGGAAAATATAACATTCTTGCACAACTGCTTTCTGATAATTCTCATATTCCTGTAAGGGTAGCAATTTTTGCAGGTTCAACAAAGGCAGATAAACTTTATTCAATCAGGGAATTCGGAAATCAATGTATATTGTACACATTGGATGAAGTTCTTCGTTATGGAGATGTTCTTAACATAATCCAGGCAGATGAGAAGAACAGAATTGTTGAAAGAAAAGAATTGCCGCTTTTTGAAAATGATGCTTTCCGAGAGGCAATTATTAACGCATTTGTTCACAATAAATGGGTTACAGAAAATGAACCGATGATTACTGTTTTTTCTGACAGAATCGAAATTTTATCTCGCGGTATTTTAGCTCCTGAGCAGACAATTGAAGGTTTCTTTAGAGGAGAATCTATACCTGTAAACAAGAAACTTTCAGAAATCTTTTTGCAGCTGCATATAAGTGAAAAAACAGGCCGTGGAGTTCCAAAAATCACTAGCACTTATGGCAAAGATGTTTATGAATTCCACGAAAACTCAATTGTCGTAAAAATTCCTTTCAACTGGATTAATAAGGTGGGTGATAAACTGGGTGATAAAACGGGTGATATTTCTGAGTTGAATAACACTCAAATAAAAGTTCTTTCGGAAATAAGAAATAATCCAAATGTCACAAAACCTGAACTGGAAAAGCTTGTGGGTGTTGGAAAGACCACTATAGATAATGCTATTTCTGTTTTGAAGAAAAAAAATATTATTGAACGAACAGGTTCAAATAAAACCGGATATTGGCAGGTTAAAAAGTAAAATAAAAAATCCTTCACAAAGAATTTATTCTCCATGAAGGATTTTTCAAAAACTGGACAACTTACTGCAAAAGTCTGCAGGCTTTTCCTAATATGTTCGCGCCACTAGTTAAAAGCCCTGACACTACAAACATAAAGGTTGGCGATTTTCGTAAAATATTCTTTGGGACAGCCCCTTTTAAATTTTATTTAGAACTGGTAGCGCACCTCCGCAAATGCGGAGGTTGCTCAATAATTTCCTTGCAGCTTCTGCAAAATTTACTTTGCAGTACGCACAACACGGAAGCCGCATTCGTTGCTACAATAGTAAGGGTAGGAG
>JAZQOB010000027.1:0-40500 GCA_045627625.1 Treponema sp. | reverse complement strand
GCATAGGGTGTTGCAATGAATGAGATTGCCTTATATTTTTTATTTTCATTCTTGACATTTTTTTGGGTTCAGCCGTATACTGAATTCAACATGAAAAACACATTTAATTTTTATGCCTTTTATTTTTACTTTTATTCTCACTTCAAGCGCAGGGTTCTAGCGAAATAATGGCGTGTGTTTTTACTGTATAAATTGGTGAATAACAAGGAACTCTGCAAAACAGGGTTCCTTTTTTTTTGCTCAAAATAAAATCAATATATAGCCCCAAGAGGCAAAAGGAGTACCAGATGGTAATTACATTAAAAGAAGGAATCACAGAAGCTCAGGTAAATGACATTGTTCAGAGCTGGAAAGACAAGGGTCTTGGTGTTCATGTTGTAAAAGGTGAATCAATGACAATTCTTGGTCTTTTAGGTGATACAAGTAAAATCGATGCAGATCAGGTAAATGCTGATCCTTCTGTTGCATCAGTTCAGCGCATTTCAGCACCTTACAAAATGGCAAGCCGTGCCTTCCATCCAGAAGACACAATCATTAAAGTAGGAAACACTTCTTTTGGTGGAAAAGAAATTCCTGTAATTGCAGGACCTTGTTCAGTTGAATCGGAAGAACAGGTTGTTGAAATTGCAAAGGCTGTAAAAGCCGCAGGTGCTAAACTTTTGCGTGGCGGTGCATTCAAACCTCGTACTTCACCTTATAGCTTCCAGGGTTTAGGTAAGCAGGGACTTGAATTCCTTAAAACTGCAAAAAAAGAAACTGGTCTTCCAATCGTTACTGAACTTATGGATGCCCGCCAGTTAGAATATTTTGATGATGTTGATATTATCCAGATTGGTACAAGAAACATGCAGAACTTTGACCTTCTTAAAGAAATGGGAAAAACAGGAAAACCTATTCTTCTTAAACGAGGTATGGCTGCTACTGTAAAAGAATTCCTTATGTCGGTTGAATACATTATGGCAAGCGGCAACGAAAATGTTATCCTTTGTGAACGAGGAGTTAGAACTTTCGATAACTACACCCGCAACTGTCTTGATTTAAGTATCATTCCATATCTTCACAAGGTTTCTCACCTTCCAATCATCGTAGACCCAAGCCATGCCTGTGGAATGCGATGGATGGTTTCTGAACTGGCAAAAGGTGCTGTTGCAACAAACACAGATGGTCTGATTATCGAAGTTCACAACAACCCAGAAAAAGCCTGGTGTGATGGTGAACAGTCTCTGACTCCAGCCGAATTCCAGGCTTTGATGCAGGTTCTCCCTAAAGCTGCCGCCATCAACGACCGCACAATGTAAACAAACTCCGTCATTGCAAATGCCACTTTATTCCGTCATTGCGAATGCCAGTTTATTTCGTCATTGCGAAGGCGCCAGCCTGAAGCAATCCACCGTACCATTCATTCCTACCCTGGTTTGCCGCGCTCCGCTCGCAATGACAAAACTTCATTCTTCATCCTTAATTCTTCCTTCTTCATTCATTTTCCTGTATACTAAATCAAGTGAGGAATTTTATGCGTAATCTTTCAGATTTATCATACGGTATTATTGGTCTTGGAATTATGGGTGGTTCTATTGCCAAAGCTATCAGAACTAACATTCTTCCCTCTGGAAGACAGGGAAAAATCTATGCCCTGGATCAGAATCTTGAATCTCTTTACGCTGCCATTGATTCTAAAATTATCGACAAAGGTTTTGAGCCTAAAAATACTGCAAAAATGCTTAAGGCCTGCGACTTTGTTTTTATCTGTATTTACCCTCACGCAACTTTAGATTTCTTGCGAGATAATAAAAACAACTTCAAAGACAATGCCATCATTACAGATATCAGTGGTGTAAAATCTCATATCGAAAAAGAATACAAAAACATCTGCCCGCCAAATGCCGATTTAATTCTTGGTCATCCAATGGCCGGTGGCGAAAAAGAAGGGTTTGGTGCTTCAAAAGGTGAATATTTCCTGAATCACAACTACATTGTTATTCCTCACCCTACAAACAAGACAGAAAATGTTGATCTTTTAAAAGAATTGATTAAGAAGATGGGCTTTACCCGCATTACCGAAACTAACAGCGAAGACCACGACAACAAAATTGGTTTTACTTCCCAGCTTTGCCATGTTGTTGCTTCTGCAATGGTTGAAAGTGCCGAAAACTCCGAAATTACATCTTTTGGTGGTGGTAGTTTTGAAGATTTAACCCGCATCGCAATGATCAATGCTCCTCTCTGGTCTGAACTTTTTATCAGCAACAAAGAAAAGCTGATTGCTCATATCGAAAACTTTAAGGACAAACTTACTGAACTTGAAACTTTAATCGAAAAAGAAGATTCTGAAAATCTTAAAGAAATGCTGAACGATGTCCGCAAAAAGCGAATCGAAATGCAGAAAAACTAATTTCAAAAGGTATTATTTGAGAAGTTTATTCATCTCATTTAATACCTTTTTTTTATCTGCGGTCCAAAGTGGTGCAATTAAAAGGCTTTTAGGTCCGTCCCCTGTTAATCGATGAATTATCACATCATGGGGAATCAAAGAAAGTGCCTCCTGCACAAGCCCAAAGTATTCTTCCATTTCTAAAGCCTTGAATTTTCCTTCTTCGTATTCTCTGGCAAGATCCGTCCCCTTCAACACATAAAGGCTGGCAATTTTTATTCCGTCAGTTCCATAGGCCAATGCAAACTTTACGCTTTCCATCATATCGTTTTTAGATTCACCAGGAATTCCAAAAATGATATGAGTCACAACATGAATATTTCCTGCTTTATGAATTCGTTCAACAGCCTGTTCATAAACTTCATTTTTATAATGGCGACGAATATATTCCGCAGAACTTTCCTTTGAAGTCTGAAGCCCCAACTCCAGCTGCACAAAACGACTCTCCGAAACCTTCCCCAGATACTCCAGAATTTCATCTGGAATAGAATCCGGTCTTGTTCCAATTGCAATTCCTACTACATTCCGGCAGTTTAAGGCTTCTTCGTATTTTCTGATTAGTTCTTCCGGGTTCCCATAGGTGCTGGTAAAATTCTGAAAATATACAATGTATTTTTTTTCTTCATCCAAAAGTTTTTTTCGTGAGAATTTTGAATCTACCAGTTGTTTTGCCTGATTTATCTGTTCTGTGATTGAAAGTTTTTTTGAAGGAACAAAATCGCCGCTTCCTGCCTGACTGCAAAAAATACAGCCCCCGGTTGCAAGGCTTCCATCTCGTGTTGGGCAAGTACAGCCTGCATCAATTGAAAGCTTATAGACCTTTGTTCCAAATTTAGTTTTGTAAAAATCCGAAACCGAAATATATTTCATTAGAATACGATTTTTACTCCAAGTGAAAGTACAATGGCGTCAAAAGACCAGTCGGCAAATACGGCACCAATTGGGAAGAAAAGTGAAAGTTCTGGACCTAACTGAAGGTTCTGTTTTGGGAAGTTGAACATCCAGTCAGCACCTGCAGAAAGATAAAGCCATCGCATTCCGCCCAGGAACCATTTTTTAATATATTCCATATCTTCTTTGCAAGCTTCGGCATCTGCTTCGGTTAATCCTGCCGATAAAGTTGGAATACGAATCAAAGTTGCAATTCCTGCAAAGGCCTTAAAGTTTGTAACATCAAAGAAATTTACTCTGAATACAACTGGCAGGTTGAACAAAATTGAATATGTGGTTGCAGTTCGATTTTCGATTTCTGCAGGAAGTACTAATTTTTCGCCATCAATTGTCTGAACAAAATAATAGCTGGTAAATATTCTAAAACTTGGCTGGAACGAAATGAAGGTATCATTAGGCCAGTGGAATCCAAAATAAATTGGATATGTAATTGGAGAAGGCGCACTTGTTGTCTGATTCTGTGTATTTACATAAAGTGTTGGTTCAAAGCCCATAATAAAATCAAGACGACGAAGGAATGGTTTGTCGGAATTCAAAATTTCTTCAAGCCACTGAGGGCGTTCTTTTTCCTGTTCTGGAACAATTTCTTCTTTTTCTTTTAAGAGCTGATCAGCAGGAGTTACCATTTTACTTTCATCAAATTCTTCTTCGGCCTTAGATTCTGGCTCTGGTGCAGGCTGTTCAACCTGAACTTCAGGAACTTCTGGTTCTGGCTCAGGTTCTGCTACTTCTGGAGCCTGAACAGTTCCATCTCCCATTGGAAGAATTTCTGGAACTTCAACACCAACAAACGGAACATCTGCAGTTACTTCTGTTCCTTCTTCTTCGTCTGTTTCAAATGGCAAATTCAAAAGGTATTCCTGATTCGAAGCCTGAGCTGTCAAACCAAGTGAAAAGAGAGAAACTAATAATGAAAGCAAAATCACTTTAAGCTTTTTCAATTTTCTATTCCTTCTGACCATATAGAGTTTTATCCAGATTTACTGCAATAAAACCACTTCTACTTACTCTATAAAAAGTTGTTTCTTCCCAAGAAGCATAAAGTGTATTCTCGGAAATAACAAAATCTGTATACTTAAATCCTGCTGGCAATTTTGGTAATCTTAACACCATCGGACGCCCCTCTCGAACAATTGAATGTCCTTCCAGATAACCCTGAAAATAGAAAGTTCCATCTTCAAAAATTGCACCACTATAACCTTCACCAATGGCTGCTTTTGCATGAAGCTCTGTCATTCGTGAATTTCCTGCTTTGTTCTTATAAGTTTTATCTGAACAATTCCAGGTTCTTACTTCAACCTGCAAAGGCACTTTTTCGTAAAGCCCCGACAAAAGCTTACGGATTGCATCAGGAATTTCATCAAAACCTTCAACTTCTTTTGCAGCTCTGAATGTATCTTTATCTGATTCTGTAACTGTAATTCCCGAAGCCGCAGAAACTGGAGAAAGAGCGGTCAAAGAAACTGTTGGCATCCAGTTCAAATAAGAAAATTTAATTTTTCCATCCGAAATAGTTTTTGCATTACAAAGCCAGTTAGTTCCATCCCAAACATAATCAACAATTTCTGACTCAGGTGGTTCCAGCAGATTATTACAATTTATTACGGGATAACAAATCTTTGAACCCAAATCATACTGCACTAAAAAATAATGCTGTGATTTGTCATATTTGTATTCAGGCAGTTTGATTGTATCGTTGAAGAAGGCACTCTTATAAACTGTAAACATTGGAGTTCCATCGACAACAAAAAGATTTCCCGCAGTTCTATTTGCAAAAACGCTTACATCTTTTGACAAACTTACTTTATCGTTTTTAAAACTTAAAATTCCCAATCGATTGACAGTAGCATATGCAGCATTTTTTCCAGAAGCAAAAGATGAAATTCTAACAGCTTCGGTCCAAGGCAACAAAGCGGCTGCAACTGCATATTCCGGTTTTTCGATTTCTACAAAATTTTCGTTACTGAAGGAATACCATTTGTGAGTTCCAGGATTTTCTGCTTCCTGAATTTCTAATTCATCACTTAAATATGAAGTCAAGTTTTTCTTAGCACAAGAAGTCAAACAACTTGCAAAAATGAGAAGAATGGAAATGCCTGTACTAAATAAAAATTTACGCATATTTACTCTTTAATTATCGGCAGATTTATGAGTTTTGGTGAGTTTTTTTCGCTATTTCCCACATAAATTATAACACCAAATGCATTATATATAGAAAACAAGTTGATTTTTTCTGGTGAAAGACAAAAAATCCCTTTATCATAAATCACAGAATTTTCCGGTATAAACGAAGAAAGCATCTGCCGTTCCATTTCATTATTAAAATGAAGTGTCTGATAAGAAGTAACACTAAGATTTAAAGCAGTAGCATAAAATTTTCTTGAACTGATTAATTCTGCAATTGAAGAAATTGAAAGCTGCCAGGGATTATAGCAGCCCACTTCTTCATCCGCCCGTTCCAGCGATTGGTCAATTTTAGTCTGTACTAATTCAAAAAATCTTTTCCAGTTGAACTTCAACAAAAACTGCAATTTCTCTCTTTTGCTCTGGCCCTCACTACCCTGCCAGATTTGTTCCATAACTTTTGCCCCAAACCCATTTTCCCAGGTTAATTCATATTGGCAAAAAGGATAAACAAAGCCCGCCGGCATAAAGAACTGAACATTTTCTCCCGATTCAGTTTTTGTTACGGCATAGGCAAGTGCATAAAAAGGTATTCCTTTTTCCACCGTAAAATCCAATGCCGGTTCTGTAGTTTTAAAACTGCCAGATGAAGTTTCTACAATCCAATAGGCAAGTTCCGGATACTTCTGGCGGTCATAAGATGGGGGCCACTGAGGCAATTGAAGGGAAAAAGTTTCTTCAGAAGAAAAGGGTTCCAGCCGGCAGGAAAAAAGAGAAAGTGGTAAACAAATTATACATAAAAAAAAACAGATTTTAGCCATATACATATATTTGCTAAAACCTGTTGAAATTCGGAAGTGTTTTCCAAAAAAAATTATTTTTTATTTGAATTTTGCAATTTCTGCCTGACAAAGCTGATCGCAAACTTCATTATATTCAATTCCTGCGTGACCTTTTACCCATTTCCATTCAACTTCAAGACTGGAATTAAGAGCATCCAGCTGTTCCCAAAGTTCCTGGTTTTTTACAGGTTTTTTATCTGCAGTTTTCCAGCCCTTTGCCTTCCAGCCTTTAATCCAGACTGTAATACCGTTTTTTACATACTGGCTGTCGATATTTACAATCACTTTTCTTCCGGCAAAAGCAGGTGTATTTTTTACTACAGAAAGAGCGGCAATTGCGGCAGATAATTCCATCTTATTGTTTGTGGTCATTTTATCACCACCGCTAAGCTGTTTTGCCACTCCATCAGCAATTACAACAATTCCCCAGCCACCAGGACCAGGATTTCCGCTGCAACCACCATCTGTATAAATTACAATTTCGTCCATATTATGCAATCACACCTTTTGTTGAAGGAATAGAACCATTTCTTCTTGGATCAATTTCTGTTGCGGCACGAATTGCTCTTGAAACTGCCTTAAAACAACCTTCAACCTTATGATGATCTGAACGACCTCTGATTACATCAATATGAAGATTACATTGAGCAGCATTTGTAAAGCCCTGCCAGAAATCTTCAAAACAGTCTGTCTGGAACGAAGCTTCTTTTCCACCGCTAACAGAAACTAAAGGCATTCCTGTTAAATTTGCATTGCTTACCAAATATGGGCGGCCACCAAAATCTACTGCTGCCTGAACTAAAGTTTCATCCATTGGATAGATAAAAAATCCAGAACGATAAATACCTGCACAATTTCCCAATGCTTTTCTAAAACATTCACCAAGAACAATGCCTGTATCTTCAATAGTATGGTGCTGATCTACTTCTAAATCGCCTTTAATTGTACCAGTCAAATCAAAAAGACCGTGCTTACAAAAACTTTTGAGCATGTGATCAAAAAAGCCAATAGGATTTTCTACTTCACATTTTCCAGTTCCATCAAGATTTAAAGTCAATTCAATCTGAGTTTCCCCAGTAATTCTTTTTACAGTTGCAATACGCATATTCTTTTCCTTAAAGCATTACCTTACGAAGCTCGTATTCAACAATATCAGTTGCACCCAAATTCTGAAGCTGTGGCAATAAAGTTGGAACTTCAGATTTTTTAACAGCAATTTTTACTGCATAACCGTTTCCGCCAAAGAGTGGTGAAACAGTTGGGCTTTTCATAGCAGGAATTCCTTTGATTAATCCATCAAAATCTTTTTCTGCTACATTCATTTCAAGCATCACACGATTACGGGCATTAAGAACTGTTTCGAACAACATCTTTAATTCCATAATCTTCTGCTTTTTAGCTGGATCTTTCATTGCTTCTTTTGAAGCATACATTCTTGTTGAAGATTCCATTAAGGTATCTACAATCTTAAGTCTGTTTGCTTTTAATGAAGAACCTGTTGAAGTATTATCAATCAAAATCTGTGCGATTGAATCTTCTGTATCCTGAACGAAACCTTCTGAAGTTCCCCAGGTACGGAAAATTGTTCCATCAATTTTTTTATCTTCAACATAACGGCGGCTTAAAGCCTGATACTCTGTAGCAATTGTTACAGGGCCTTTCAATAAAGTTTCGTAATCTTTTGCTTCAGGAATTGCTGCTACAATACGAACAGGATCAAAACCTAAATCCATAATTTCTTCTACTTTATCTTCTACGCCGTTTTCGTAAACCCAGTCTTTTCCCGAAAAACCTACATCTGCTTTATTGCTTGCAAGTAACAAAGATGTAATCTGTGGTTTTACAACCTGAAAAGCTAAGTCCTTCTGATTAGTTGTTGGAAAATACTGTCGGTCTGGTAAATGGATTGAAATACCTACATCACTTAAAAGTTCATAAACCGATTCGTAAATGCGGCCTTTTGCTAAAAGAATTTTTAATTTATCCATTTTTTCACCTCTAGATTATTTGCCCTAATTATAGAAAAAACTCGATTATTACTCAACAATAAACTTATCCTTTTCTGCCCCACATTCAGGACATTTATAATCAGATGGAACATCACTCCATGAAGTTCCTGCAGGAATATTGTTTTTTGCATCTCCTTCATCTTTATCGTAAACATATCCGCAATTATCGCACTGCATTCTTTCCATAAAATCAATTCTCCTCTATTTAATTGTTAGCCTTTCATCGATGCAAAAGGATCAACTGTTCTATAAATTTCTCGCAACTTTGGTTTTTCAATTTTACCAGTAGCATTACGCAAAACTGGTGCAAAAATGATTTTCTTTGGTCGCTTGTATTTTGGCAATTCCATACAGAAATTGTTTACATCTTCTTCTGTACAAGAAACCCCTTCTTTAAGTTCAATAATAGCAGCAGTGATTTCACCTAAACGCTGATCTGCAAGTCCAATTACTGCAACATCTTTAATCTGTGGCATTTTATGGAGGAAGTCTTCAATCTGAACTGGATAAATGTTTTCTCCACCAGTAATGATTACATCCTTTTTGCGGTCTACAAGATAGATAAATCCATCTTCATCTTCCATTGCCATATCACCAGTATAGAGCCAGCCTTCGTCATCCATAACTTCTGCAGTTGCTTCTTTATTTTTGTAATATTCTACCATTACACCAGGACCAAATACTGCAAGTTCACCTACATCACCCTTTTTAACCAGCTGTCGTTTTTCGTCCACAATCTTAACTTTCCAACCGTATCCTGCAATACCAATGGCACCAATCTTGTGATCGTTTCCAACTCCCAGGTGAACACATCCAGGACCAATAGATTCTGAAAGTCCGTAGTTTGTATCGTAATCGTGATGTGGGAAATATTTTTTCCAGTCTTCAATCAATTTTTTAGGAACTGGCTGAGCACCAATATGCATCAATCTCCACTGATCCAGATTAAAATCAGAAATCTTTACATCACCTCTTTCCAAAGCCACAAGAATATCCTGTGCCCAAGGAACTAAAAGCCATACAATAGTACATTTTTCGTCACTTACTGCTTTAAGAATGTTTTCTGGTTTTGTACCGCGGAGAAGAACTGCCTTACTTCCGCTGATTAAAGAACCCATCCAATGCATTTTAGCTCCAGTATGATATAAAGGAGGAATACAAAGGAATACATCATCTTTTTTCTGTCCATGATGATTCTGTTCACAAGCTGCAGCATGCATCAAGGCTCTATGTTTGTGCAAAATAGCTTTTGGGAAACCTGTTGTACCAGAACTAAAATAAATAGCTCCCAAATCATCATCTGTAATATCAACATTCAGGTTTTCAGAAGAATAATTCATTGCAGACATAAAATAGTTTTCTGCAAACATTGGTTCACGACCTTCTCCAACATAAATCAAGAGACGACCTTGCATGATTTTGTCCGAAATTGTTTCAAGACGACCAATAAATTCTGGACCAAAGAAAAGAACCGAAATATCTGCCAGATCAAGACAATAATCAACTTCATCGCTGGCATAACGGAAATTTAATGGAACTGCTAAAGCTCCAGTCTTTAATATACCAAAGTAGATTGGAAGCCATTCCAGACAGTTCATCATCCAGATTCCAACCTTATCACCACGGCGCACACCTCTTTCTAAAAGATAATGAGCACAACGGTTAGCTTTTTCGTTAAAAGTTTTCCATGTAATTTCACGACGGAAAGGAAGATTTGGTTCTGGCTGAGTAAGATCAAATTCCTTCCAGGTCATACGACGAGTTTCTTTAACTTCAGGATTAAGTTCAACAAGGGCGCAGTCATTTGCATATAGTTCTGCGTTTCTTTCGAGATATTGTGTTAATGGCATTTATTTTTTTCCTTAGAAAATATGATTAATAAATTATACTCCATTTTTTTAAATTTTCATAACTTATTTATTTAAATTCGATTTTCTAAATCTTGTATTATGACACTTTTTGTGTTATTGTCACACATAGAAAAGAATATTTTTTTTGGAATTACCAGTCATTCCCCTTTGATGACTGTTTATTCGGGATTAACGGAAATAAAATTCTGTTAATCCCTTTTTTTACTTGTATCCATTGTTAAATACCATTATTTTTATTGTATGGACTATTACGAAATCCTTGGTGTAGATAAAACAGCCTCAGCAGACGACATTAAAAAAGCTTACAGAAAACTGGCTTTTAAATATCACCCTGACCAGAATCAGGGCAATGCCGCTGCCGAAGAAAAATTTAAACAGGTAAACGAAGCCTATGCTGTTTTAGGTGATGAAGAAAAACGCCGCAATTATGATATGGGCGGACAGTATTCATATACAAATACTCAGGGAAGCAGTTATGGTTACGGACCAAACGGAAGTCCTTTTGGTTCACAGGATTTCTGGGAATGGTTTCAGCAGGCACAACAACAGGCCCAGCAGCAGTCTCAGGATTATCAGCAGGAATATAGAAAGAATTATAACTATTCTGTAACAAAAGCAGAAATTCGCAGACGCCTGTTAATAAAAGTGGCCCAGGCAGGAATCGGAATTTTAATATTCCCTTATTCAGTTATTATTCCTATCATTGGGCCAATTGTCTGTCTTAGTTTTATTGTAAGAGGAATTTTCGGAGCAATAAAAAATTTCTCACTGCTCCGATATTTCAACGATAACGACTAGAATTAAACTTCAGCAATAAAGTACTTTTTCTTACCGCGACGAACGATAATGATCTTTCCTTCGAGAGCCATATCCTTTGTGATTACTTTTTCCAGGTCATTAACAACTTCACCATTAATAGAAATTGCATTTCCCGAAATAAATTCACGAGCTTCGCGTTTTGAAGAAGCAATTTTATTGTTTACAAGCATATCAACAAGATTCAATTCTTCTGTATATTTGAATGTTGGAACACCCTTCATACCAGTCATAATGTCTGATACAGAAAGACTCTTGAAATCACCTGCAAAAAGTTTTTCGCTGACAGCAACTGCATTATCAGCTTCAGCCTTACCATGAAGATCCTTAACAATTTCCCAAGCAAGAGTTTTCTGAGCAATTCTCTTTTCTGGAGCAGCCATGTGTTCTTCGTAAACCTTTTCAATTTCTTCTTTTGAAAGGAATGTGAATACTTTGAGATATTCAAGAACTTTAGAGTCATCAGCATTAATAAGGTACTGATAGATTGCATATGGAGCTGTTTTTTCTTTGTTGAGCCAGAGAGCATTTCCTTCAGACTTACCGAATTTCTTTCCTGTTGCATCAAGAATCAAAGGCATTGTAAATGCATAAGCAGAACCATCTACAACTTTACGAATCAAATCTACACCAGTTGTAATGTTACCCCACTGGTCTGAACCTGCAACCTGCATAATAACTTTCTTTTCCTGATAGAGGTGAAGGAAGTCGTAACCCTGCAAAAGCATGTAAGAGAATTCAGCAAATGTAATACCTGTTTCCAAGCGGCGACGGATAATATCTTTATCAAGCATGTAGTTTACATTGATGTACTTACCAATATCGCGAAGGAAGTTCAAGAAAGTATAATCTTTTGTCCATTCGTAGTTATCAACTAATTCTGCCTGAGGAACAATTGTCTGAACCTGAGCACGAATTCCATTAATATTTTTGTTTACTGTTTCTTCAGAAATAATTTCACGTTCTGCAGTTGGACGAGGGTCACCAATACGACCTGTTGCTCCACCACAAAGCAAAATTGGATGATGTCCTGCATTAGCAAGACGCTTTGCCATACAGAGTGATGAATAATGTCCAATATGAAGAGAATCTGCAGTTGGGTCTGTTCCCCAGTAGAATGCAAAAGAAGGTCCATCAAGAACTTTCTGCAATTCTGATTCTTCACCGGCAACATCCTTAATAAGTCCGCGCCATTTTAAGTCTTCAAATAATGTCATATTTTCTCCAAATAAATAAAATTTACATATAAAAAAAAGCCTTCCGAGTTCTACGGAAGGCTTTGTAATTACCAGTATTAATAATCCATCAGGGATTCACAAGGCAATTTCACAGTAATTAAAACTGTGTTTCCGCAGGGCCAGAGACAAAAAAACAATAAAGGCAATAAAGGTAAGCCAACACTGAGGAATTGATTTTTTGAGCCCAACGGACAATATTTTTCATTTTTGCGAATCCTGAAAAAAAAGATTACTTCTGACGGAAGATAATTCTTCCTTTGTTTAAATCATAAGGTGAAAGAGCTACTTTTACTACATCACCAGGAACGATTCTGATGTAGTGCTTTCTCATTTTTCCTGACAAGTGAGCCAAGATAACATGACCATTTACTAATTCTACTCTAAATGTTGTGTTTGGCAATGCTTCTTTTACTGTACCTTCAACTTCAATTGCTTCTTCTTTAGCCATAGTTTTCCTTTGTAAAGTGTGAATAAAAATTTAAAAAATTTCAAAAATTTTGTTTGTCTTTTTGAAATTTTGCATTTATATTATTATATACAAAACTTGCAAACATGACAACAATTGCAAAAATAAGGATGTAAAAAATGGATCAGACATTTATCGAAAAAATGAAAGAAGAAATGCTTCTTCAGAGAAAACAGATTATCGAATCTTTAACAGGTCAATCTGATGATATGAAAGGCCTTGTAAAAACTGTAGATTCTGGCGATGAAGCTGATGTTGCTGCTGACGAAATTGATAGAACTTTACTTAATGCTTTAAGTGCAATGGACGGAAAGAGACTTCAGGCTATCGATAACGCAATCGAAAGAATTCATACAGGAAGATATGGAAAATGTCTTGCTTGTGGAAAAGAAATTCCTACAGAAAGATTAACTGCAATTCCTTGGGCTGTAATGTGTGTAACATGTACAACTGCCGAAGAACGCAGAAACAGATAATTTATATTTTTACTATTCTTTTAGAACCGGCTGCAGGGTAAACCAATTCCTTGTAGCCGATTTTTTTTGCCTGAAGAACTGCTCTATCGTAAGCAAAATCCAGCATATTTTTATCGTGACAGTCAGAATTAATACAAACAGGAATTTTAGCCTGATGCAGGAGCTCTAAAAAGAATTCTGAAGGATAAAAATCATCCATACACCCTCTTGCAATTGCCCCGGAATTAATTTCTGCAACTATATCTTTACCTTTAGCGACTTTTACAGTTTTACGAACTTCATCCTTGTACCATTCTTCTTCTTCCGAGAAAAACTTCAGTACAGGATTTCTTTTGCGAACTAAATCTGGATGCCCCCAAACTTCAAAATCTCCCTGACGGAGCATCTGACGCTGGAATTCAAAATAATCGTGAATATAAGCTTTTACATCCCCTTTGTATAATTCATCCAAACCTTTTTTTACATTCTCAGCTGTATCATCAACAGTAGTCTGTCCCTCTGGTTTAAGCAAAAAGTGAACAGAACCAATTAAATAATCCGGCTTAAATTCCTGAAAGTTTGCTTTTACTGGAGAACAAAGACCCTTTACATAATCTGCTTCAAATCCAAGAAGAATTTCAATCTTATCCTTGTATTTTTCTGCAATTCTTCTAACTTCTTCTGCATATTTTCCGTGACTTCTTGGAGCAATTCCCCAGTCACAGGCAAATGGATACATTGAATGACCGGAAAAACCTAAAGTTGTAAAACCTTTTTCAATGGCAGTTAAAACCATATCTTCAATAGAGTTTTTTCCATCGCAAAAGAAAGAGTGAGTATGTAAATTAATTTTTTCCATATTTTTCCAGATAAAAGCTTTTAGAATTCTCCGTGTAAAACACTGAGACATTTCTGCAACAAAATATTTGGTTTTAAAGGCTTGATCAGACAGTTTTTAGCACCAATACTGATTGCTTTAATAACCATATCTTTTGGAAGTGCATTTGAGTAAACAACTACTGGAGGAGAGTCATACTGATTAGACATGGAATTCAAAATTTCCATTCCACGATTATCAGGTAATAAAACATCCAGTACAATTAAGTCAAATTTGCCGGCTTCGTAGGCATCAAAGAAATCCTGGGCATTTGTAAATCCAAATACTTCTGCACCTACAGTTTCGAATACTGTTTTTGAAAGTAAAAGACTGGTTGTATCGCTATCCACAATCGCAACATGAAGAACAGTTCCTGCCCCGGAAATTTCTTCCAGACTGCTGCTATCAGAATAGAAACGGGTTTCTACAGTTGTGTTGCTGCCTTCAGTATTTACAGTTGGCATAAGAATGCGGTCTGCAATCAAGTCAGAAACACTGGAAGTAATGGAAGTATCCATCAACGAACTTAAAACTTTTGGAAGATTATTAGAAAGTTCAATTCCGCTGTAAGTTGGATGTCCATCAATCATATCCCGAACAAACTGATTGTTGGTCAAAATATAAATGTTTTTATTGTGAACCCTAGGACAGGCCTGAATATTTTCGATAAGGAATTCCAGATTGTATCCGTCTACAAAGGTCAATTCCAGGTTTGTAAACATAATAATGATTTTTGGATATTCAATTCCGCCCTGGGTAATCATTTCGGAAAGCTTATACTGCAAAAGTGCAAGTTTTTCCCGGTTAAGTCCCTGTGCTAATTCAATAAATACAATGTTTCCGTTATGGTGAATATCAAGAACACTAGGAGTTAAGTCCATTGAAAGAGGCGCTTTAAGGACCTTGCCAATTGCTTCAAAGAAAATATCAAACTGAATTGGCTTTGCAAAATATTTAATAACACCATATTTTGCCAGAGAAGCAATACTGTTTTTTTCAACACTTGGACCTGTAACAATAACTGGAATTCCAGCAGTATTAATATCTTTTGCTTTCTTTTCCAAAAAGTCCATTTCGTCCATGGTATTTTCGCCCATGTCCATAATGATAAGGTTTGGCAGAAGAGTAATCATTTTTGTATAAGAGTCACGATTCTGCTGTGCAATTGAAACCTCAATCTGATCAATAGACAGTTTAGACTTGAGAAAATCCCTAAATAACTGATGATTATCAATAATCAAAACCTTCTTCATAATAAAAAAATTATACAACCAAAGTATAAAAATTTCTATCTACTTAATTATTTTCTATTAATTTGCTATACTGTTTGGACATAATCAGAACATAAATTTGGAGTGTTCCTATGAAAAAATCAATTTGTAAAACTCTTGCTCTTATTGCAGCAATTTTTAGTTCTTTTTTATTTTTCTCTTGCAGCAAAGTAATTGGATATAGTGTTGTTCTTTGGGGAATTCCAGAACATCAGATTCAGGACTGTGAATTAGTTCCTGTTTATCTCCGTTCAAATATTAACCATGTTTATGTAATTGGTACCCCATCTGGTGAAAAGCTTGAAGTTCCTCTCTGGAAAATTACAGAGCCAACTAAAAAAAGCAAGGCAATCAAATTAGTTGCTCAGTACAAGGAATATGAACATCAGTATGCTGATGCAAAAATTGACGGACTTCCTTGTCGTGCAGAACCTGACAATGTTGCAAAACAGGTTTACAGATTAAGAAAAGGCGAAACTATCCGTATCCTTAAAATTGGTCAGGGTATGGTTGTAACTAACGGTAAAGAAACTCTTGAAGGTTCCTGGTTCAAAGTTCTTACTCACAATGGTACACAGGGCTGGTGTTTCTCTCACAACCTGAATATGTATGCTATGGATGCTTCGGGAAATACTATTGGTGCACAGCTTGTACTGGACGAAGAAGAAGAATTCAGCAACGAAGCCTTTGATGCAATTCTCGACAAACCATGGTATCCAGATTCTTTCAGCAAAATGCTTGATGGTGAAAATGTAGACCTTACAATTCTTAATGCTTCTTACAACTTTAAGATTGATACAGAAAAATCAAAGGTTACTTTAAGCTTCCCACCAAACAAAGAAAAAGATCAGAAAGCAATCTGGGCTTCATGGGGTTACGACGGTTATGTAAAATCTAGTACTAACCAGTTCAACTTAAACGGAATTCCTGCCACAATTATTATTAAGCGGGATGACTACATTGTTGTTCGTTATACTGACAATTCTGGAAAACCACAGGAATTGAACTTCATCACAATTGACGAAGATAAGCTTACAGAAGCAATCAGTAAAGAAAAGAATGCCCGTTATGCACAGTTCAAGAAAGTTATTAACAACGGACCATACGAAAGTGCAAACTACGGTAATCTTAAAGTTAAAACTGATTACAGCTTTACATGGGAAAACTTTGATCAGCTTGTAGGTTCAATCATTGGTTCATACGCTAAATCAACAGGTACAATCAGTACTCGTTATAGTCTGGATAAAAAATACATGGGACAGTATGATGGCGTTCTTGCATTTAAGTTTGACGGCCAGAAAGATGAAGTATTGTTCCTTTATAAAAACGAAGCTAACGGTTTAAGACTGGAAGATGCTTCGGGTGCAAAATTAGAAGAAGGTATTATTACATCAAAAGGATTAAGTCCTTTGGTACTCTTCTTCAGATCTGCGGAGTAAAATGTCATTTGTTCAATTTTCACAAGTGTCTCTTGCCTTTGGTGACAGAGACATTTTAAAAAATGTTGCTATAAATTTACAAACCGGCACTAAATCTGCTTTAACAGGTGCAAATGGTGCTGGTAAATCTACATTAATCAAAGTTCTTGCGGGGCTTATTAAACCTGATTCGGGAACAAGAGCAGTTCAGAAAGATTGTAGAATTGCTTATCTTCCACAGTCGGGGCTTACACATCATGGTTGTACTCTTAAGCAGGAAGCCGACAAAGCTTTTGAATTTGGATATGAAATTCAAAAGGAAATTGATGAAATCGGTGACAAACTTAAAGACAGTTCAGCAAATACCAATGCTCTTCTGGAACGCCATTCTCAACTTATAACCGAACTGGAAGAAAGCGGCTGGCATCGTAGAGAAGCAGCAGCTGAATCCGTTTTGCTTGGTCTTGGTTTTACACGCCAGGATTTTGACCGCAACACCGAAGAATTTTCTGGTGGATGGCAGATGCGTATTGCACTTGCCAAGGCACTTATGCAGAATCCAGATATTCTTCTTTTGGACGAACCTACCAACTATCTTGATATCGAAGCAAGAACCTGGCTGGAACAGTTCCTTCAGAATTTTAAAGGCGGTTTTTTACTTGTAAGTCATGACCGTTACTTCCTTGATGTTACAATTAATGAAGTTTACGAATTATTCAACGGGGACTTAAAACGCTACCCTGGCAATTTTTCACATTACGAAAAAGTTCGGGAAGTTGAACTTCAGACTTTAATTGCCGCTTACGAACAGCAGCAGCAGGAAATCAACAAACTGGAAGATTTTATTAACCGGTTTGGATACAAGGCTACAAAAGCTGCTCAGGCTCAGGAATATCAGAAAAAGCTGGATAAAATGGTTCGAATCGAAATTCCTGAAAGCCTGAAAAAGATACATTTTAGTTTTCCGCCAGCCCCTCATTCAGGTCGCCTGGTACTTAGAATGAATCAGATTTGTAAAAGCTACGACGGCAAAAGAAATGTTCTGGATAATCTGGAACTTACTTTGGAAAATGGTCAGCGGCTTGTTGTTGCAGGTCGCAACGGGGCAGGTAAATCTACCCTTCTCCGCATTATTGCAGAAGAAGATAAAAACTTTACCGGCGAAATAATTCCTGGAGCAGGAGTACAGATTGGTTACTTCAGTCAGGATAATGCAGAAACAATTAAAGGCAGTCAGACAATTCTGGAATATCTGGAAAGCGAAGCACCACTGGAACTTATTCCAAAACTTCGTGATATGCTTGGTGCCTTTTTATTCCGGGGTGATGATGTTTATAAAACTCTGGATGTATTGTCCGGTGGAGAAAAAAGCCGTATTGCACTTTTACAGTTGCTTTTAAGCCCGGTAAATCTTTTGATTCTTGATGAACCTACAAACCATCTTGATATTCATTCAAAAGATGTTTTACTGGAAGCATTAAAAGGCTTTGGCGGTACAGTTGTATTTGTAAGCCATGACCGTGGTTTTATTGAACAGCTGGCAACCAATGTTCTTGAGCTTAAACCTGGTGAATCAAAATATTTCCCTGGAGATTATTTTTACTACCAGGAGCAACTGGCAAAAGAACAGGGAGGGGAAAGCCTTCCCCTGTCTTCAGCTGCTGGCGCATCTTCCGCCACCCCTTCTCCTAAGGGCTCTGCCCTTAAAAACCCGGAAACAGTTTCCGAAACAAAACTTTCCTGGGAAGAACAGAAAAAACAGGAAGCTGAACGGCGGCGCAAAGAAAAAGAACTTGCAAAACTGGAAGAGGAACTTGCTGCTCTGGAAGCAAAAAAAACTGAACTTGAAACTAAAATGTCAGATCCATCTGTTTATACAAATGGAGAAAAGGCAAAAGCAGTTCAGAGAGAAATAGATGAAGTTGCTGCTAAAATTGCAGAAACTGAAGAAAAATGGATGATGGCCAGCGAATAACTGGCAGGAGATAAATATGAGTAAAATGATTTTGAATAACTACGGAAGTTTTGATGTTACTTTTGTAAAAGGTAAAAATTCAACAATATGGGACATCAACGGCAAAAAATACATCGACTTTATTTCGGGAATTGGCGTAAACTGTCTTGGGCACAACTACAAACCTTTAGTAAAAGCTGTTTCATTACAGGCAAAAAAACAGATTCATATTTCAAATTACTTTGTTTCAGATATTGGATTAAAGTTTGCAGAAGAATTGCTTAAGGTTACAGGCTTTGAACACGGCTATTTTGGAAACTCTGGTGCAGAAGCCAACGAAGCCGCAATTAAACTTGCAAGAAAATACGGACAGCTTACAGGTGGCGATAAGAAAAAAACAATCATCACCCTCGAATCTTCTTTCCACGGAAGAACATTAGCTACATTAACTGCAACTGGTCAGGAAAAATTCCATCCAGATTGTTTTGCTCCATATCCAGAAGGATTTAAGACAATTAAAGCAAACGATTTTGAAGCTTTAGAAACAGCTTTTGATGATACAACTGCAGCTTTGTTTATTGAATGTATTCAGGGTGAAGGCGGTGTAAACCTTGTTAATCCAGAATGGGCAAAGGCCGCTGCTGAAAAAGCAAGAGCCGCTGGTGCTATTGTAATGGCAGATGAAGTTCAGACTGGTGTTGGTAGAACTGGTACATATCTTGCCAGCGACTGGCTTGGTTTTAAACCAGAAGTTGTAACTTTAGCAAAAGGTATTGCTGGTGGTGTTCCAATGGGAGCTTGTCTTTTCAGAGGTAAAGCTGCAGATGTATTTAAAGCAGGTGATCATCAGTCAACTTTTGCAGGAAACCCACTGGCATGTGCAGCCGGAGATGTTGTAATCAACACTGTTATGGCACCAGGTTTCTTAGACAGAGTAAATCACGCAGGAGATTATATCAGAGGTAAAATTTCCAGCTGGAATATTCCAATTGTAAAAGACGTTAGAGGTAAAGGTCTTATGATTGGTACTCAGATTGATTCAAGCGTAAAACCTTTCGATATCGAAGTTAAATGTCTCGAAAAAGGACTTTGTACAACTACTGCCGGTGCAGATGTTGTAAGATTCCTTCCTCCTTTAACTATTTCTGATAAAGAAATCGAAGAAGGTTTGGCAATCTTCAAAGAAGTATTGGAATCTTTCTGTAAATAAACCTGTTCATGGGAAGGAATATGAATCAAAAAAAACAGGTATTAAAAACACTATTTATATTCTTTCTCATGCTTTTTCCGGGGCTTCTCTCGGCAGGAATAATGGAAAAGCCCCGAAGAGTTTACATTACCACAACAGAACATTTTGACATTCTGTTTTCAAGTCCAAGCAGCAACACCGCAAAATTAATTGCGGAAAACGCTGAAAATTTTTATGAAACAGCAGCCACAAATTTCAATTATAATTTTCCATTAAAACTGCTGGTTATTATTTCCCCTGATTCAGACAAATTATCTGCAAAGTACACTGTTCTTCCATATAATAGAATTGTAATTTATGATTCTGTACCAACCGACTCCCAGAAAGAAAGCTACAACGACACCCTGCTGGATTTATTCCGCCACGAAATTGAAAGCGCCATAAGTCGAAATGTAACTGATAAATTCTGGTACTCTCTCCGCAAATACTTAGTTGGACCTACCCTTCAACCAGAGGCACTTATTAATATGCCTTATTCATTTCTTGAAGGAGCCCTTTCTGCAGAAGATGATAAATTTGGTACAGGAAAATTAAATGACAACTGGAAGCTTCAGTTATTAACCCAGGCAAAAATTCAGGGACAGTTCCCAAGTTTAGTGCAGGTTTTAGGAACAAAAGATACAAAACCAGGAAAAGAATTCTGCACAATAGCCGCTGGAGCTTTCTGTGCCTATATTCAACAGAAATGGGGTCTTGCAAAATTTGCTGAATACTGGGAAAAAGGCGGAAAACTGAATTTCTTTTTCCTTCACAAAGGCATTTTCCAGACAGTATACGAAACTCCTCTTGAAGAAGCCTGGAACGAATTTGTAGATTCAATTCCTCTTCCTGTCCTTGCAGAAGATAATTCAGATATTTTTATTAAAAATACAAGTTACAGTTCCTATGAATTTATCCTTCATAGTCCTTATGGCTATATCTGGTACGATTCATTAAAAAACGAAGTTGATATTTATGATGATAATGTAGGTTTTCAGCAGTTCAAACGACTTCTGTTTATGGCCAGCGATTTAAATGATTTAACTCTGTCCCCAGATGGCAGATATTTAGTTGTTTCCAACACACAAAAAGGAAGCCGTACAGATTTTGATGTAGACATTGCCCGTATTTACGATTTAAAAACCCGTGAATTTACTGGAGACAAATTTTATCTTCGCCATGCATCTCTGATTGAACTGGAAAATGGAAAACTTGCAATTGCCGGAATTAATGTAAAATCAAAGGAACCAGAAATTCAGGTAATTCCTGCTGCAAAAACCAATAAACGCTTAGGATTTGCAAAAGAAAAAAATCCAGATGCAGTTTTCAACCGCAAATTTGCATTGGATTCAATTCCTTCTACTCCAGTTTATGCCGGCTTAAATCAGATAGCCACTATCATCAACAGCAATTCTACAAAATATCTTGCATTGATAAACATAAAAACCGGGGAAGAAAGATACTACAACTTAAACTTTCAGGACGAAACTCTGAATATTCAGAACCTTCGATATAATAATATTTCATTTCTGGAACTTTCTAAAACTTCTGCAGATTTCGTTCTTATGTTTGATTATATTTCAAAACTGGAAGGTTCCCTTAGCCGCTGTGGAATGATTTTCTTTACTAAAGAAATGGAAATACAGCAGATAATTGTTCAGGATAACGACATTTCTGGAGGAATCAATAAAAGCGTTTTCTTTGGACAGAATTTTTATTATTCTTCACACAAACATGATCATGATGAATTACGCAAACTGTCTGTTACAGAAATGTCTTTCCAGAATGCAGAATTTACTCAGATTCAAACCGATTTAAAAAACGGTGACGAATTAATTGAACTTGCAGAATATCCTTTTGATTATAAAACTTTTATTTCAATCCGTTACATGCTCAAAGGAACCTGGATGCCTTTTATGCCTGTAAAATCTGTTTCTTTTTCTGAAGGTATTGAACAGTGGCCAGGACTTGGACTTGCATTCACAACCGGAGCCGATCCATTTGGAATTAATCAGCTCACCCTTTCTGCAGGCTTTGGATTTTTACCAATGGACTTTTCTATGATTTTCAATGCAACAGAAGAAGAACGAAAAGCCCTTAAATTTGAAGAACTCACTTTCTTTGATGATTTTACCTTTGCCGCTTATTACAAAAACTCTGCAACTTTTGCAGACATTCTTGGCAGCACTTTGATGACTTTTAACAAAGCCGGCGAATACAAATGGGATGTTATCGGTGGAATGGAATGGGAAGTTCCATTAATGATGACTTTCCGCCGATTTACCTTTGACGCCGAAGCTAAATTTACAGCAGAAACCACTTACTGGGATCCAAATCAGTCTGCAACCTTCCCAGACCTTCATGACTGGCCATCACTTGCAGATTCCTATAAAAGCTTTTCAATGATTGGAATTACGGAATATTCAAATGTTCACCAGTACGGACTTTCACCTTACAGCAAAATGGGAATTACTGCAGGAATTTCTGTAAATGCCAACTGGGATATAAATCTTATTGCGCTACAGGAAGAAAAACGCAAAAACGGTGAAATTGAATCTGTAAAACCCGAAAATCTTACTCAGGCTATCGAAAATCAGCTCTGGGGAAATCCATACGCCCCAACTCAGATTAATTTAGGCTTGTACGGAATCGCTGAAATTCCTCAGTTAATTCCTATTCAAAATAAAAACGACTGGATTATAAATGTACCAGCATCTTTGTACGGAGAACTTTTCTATACAAATGGTACTGCTTTAGATATTAACTTTAAGTTCCTGGTGTTGGGAAAAGAAATTCAGAATGGTTTCAATGCCGTAAATCTTTACTTCCCAAGAATGGCTCTTTATTTTGGTTACGATGTTCAGAGACTCTACGATACAAATAAAACTGTATTACCAGATATCCGAGACTTCACCCGTTTTTACGAAGCCTTCTCAAATACCTACTTCAATGACAGTATCTACACCACTCTAAATCTCTATGTAACCCCAATAATCGGGAAATTCTCCTCTTTCCAGTTAATTACCGATTTGAAGCTGGAATATTTTATCCAAACCGGTGTCTGGAAATTAGACTTTAAACTCAAAGCAGAATTCTAAGGTCCGTCATTGCGAACGAAGTGAAGCAATCCAGTAAACAAATGGATTACTTCGTCGCTACGCTCCTCGTCATGACGGGAATCCCGCTAATTACAACAGCATTTTCCTTCCACAATACCCGCACTAAAAAAAACAGGGATAAAGGAAAAACCTTTATCCCTGTTTCGATTTATTCAAATTTCCGATAATTAGAAAATCTTTTTGAATTCACCAAGAAGAATTGGTGTTTCAATAGCAGCATCAAGATTTGTCATATTACCTTTCTTGTTGTAATAGTCAATCAAAGGCTGTGTCTGTTCTTTGTATACTTCCATACGGTGAAGGATTGATTCCTGTTTGTCATCATCACGCTGGTAGATTTCTCCACCACATTTGTCACAAACACCTTCAACTTTTGGAGGAAGAGTAAGAACATTATAGTTAGCACCTCAACCTCTACAAACACGGCGTGTGCTTAAGCGTTTAATATAGATTTTTTCATTAATTTCAAAGTTTACACATTTAAGTTCAAGACCAAGTGTATCAAGCATTTCTGCCTGAGGAATTGTACGAGGGAAACCATCAAGAATAAAACCATTCTTACAGTCATCCTGTGCAAGTCTGTCCTTTACAAGTTCGAATGTTAAATCATCAGAAACCAAAGATCCTGAATCAATAATTGCTTTTACTTTTACTCCAAGAGGAGTCTGAGCTTTGATATTTGCACGGAAAATATCGCCAGTTGAAATGTGTGGGATTTTGTAATCTTCTGCTACTTTTACAGCAAGAGATCCTTTACCAGCTCCTGGTGCTCCCAAGAAAATAAAATTATTCATCATTTACCTCAATAAAATAGTATATATATAGAATAAACTAATTCTAATATGAAAAAGAATGCAATGCAATATAAAATTTATTTCTTCAAAGGCAGTTCGACTATCTGAGGTCCATAAACATAAGGAGCAACTGCATAAGCATCAAAGGTAATTATTACTTTATTTCCATTTACTGCATAAGTTGAAAAAAATCTTTTTTCGGGTTGTGTTCCACTTTCAATATATTCAAGGAGCCAGCCGTCATCTTCCTGTTCAAATGGATTTTCTTCTATAAGATCTTTTATAAGACTTTCTCTACAGGCCTGAGAAATCTTTTTATAATTCATTCCAACCAGCTTTTTCAAATCAACTTTCTTACCAGTTTTTCTACTGATTGTATAAGTTGAAGTTGTAGTATAACCATGGGCTCCACCCAGATAAATGAATTCCATAAAGATTACAGACAAATAATCTTCACTTTCAGTAACTTCGTAATCGATTGTGTAATCATATTTGCTCGGACTTCCCTCATAAAATTCCTCTCCCTGATAATCTTCAATCATATCTTCCCAGTTTGTTTCGCCGTTAGATTTTCCGGCTTTATAATTGTTCAATATATCTTTTGCAATTGTTTTTGAAAGTGCAGGATATGCCGGGAACTCTGGATAAGCAATGGAAATTGTCATAAAATCCAGATCTTCCTGAAAACTGATGTCTTTATATTCTACAGTCTTATTCTGACAAAATATCAAGCCAGCACCAAACAAAAAAACTAACGATAATAAAATGTTTTTTTTCATCATTATAATATTCCTTCCATTTAATCTATCATAATTTAGAAACAAAGTTACAGTCAAAAAAATACAAAAATATTCAATTTATTTGCATAATAATTCAATTAAGTAAATTGAAGTTTTTTAAGATAAAATATAAACTAATTTTACTTAAACTTTTTTTATTTGTGAGGAAATATGAAAAAATTCGCTCTCCTGTTAACTGCTTCCCTTTTAATTTTTGCTTCTTGTTCAAAAGCAAAACCTGTAGAAGCAAAAGCTTATCTTTTTAATAAAGATGTGGCTGTTGTTGATGAAAAAGAACCAGTTAAATTTAATGGCAAAACTGCCATGGAAGCCGTAAAAGATATGACTATCGGCTGGAACTTGGGAAATACTCTTGATGCAACTGGCGGAAAAGGCACATCATCTGAAACAAGCTGGGGTATGCCAATCACACATCCTGATATGCTTACAGGCCTTGCTGAATCAAAAATTAAAACTCTCAGACTTCCTGTATCCTGGTCAAATCACATCATCGATGACAACTACACAATCGACCCTGTTTGGATGGAAAGAGTACAGATGATTGTAGACTGGGCTTTAGATGAAGGAATGTATGTTATTTTGAATACTCATCATGATAACTTCCCTAATCCTAATGCTATTGATAAAGTTGGTTACTATTATCCAAACAACTTGAACTTTGATAAATCTGTAAAATTCCTTGAAAATGTTTGGGCACAGATTTGTCTTGCATTCAATAACGGTTATGATGAACACCTGGTTTTTGAAACTTTAAATGAACCTCGTCTTTGTGGAACAAATCATGAATGGTGGTTCGATAAAAATGCTCCTGAATGTCTTGAAGCTGCTGACTGTTTGAACAAATACAACCAGATCATTGTAGACACAATTCGTGCAAGTGGCGGAAACAACGCAGAACGATTTATTGCAGTTCCAGGACTTCAGTGTTCTCCTCAGTCAGCTTTGGCAGAACAGTTTGTAATTCCAACTGATACTAAAAAAGACAAACTCATTGTTGCAGTGCACATGTACAGCCCATATAAGTTTGCAATGGAATCTCCAGGAGTAAAAGTATTCAATAAACAGCTCCAGACAGAAATTGCCATGACATTCAAATCCCTTAATACTAAATTTGTTGAAAACGGATATCCAGTTTTAATTGGAGAATTTGGTGCTGTAAACAAGGATAATCTTGAAGCTCGAATCGAATGGGGCCGTGCCTTCATTAAATATTCCCGCAGATATGGAATGACTTCTTGTCTCTGGGATAACGGTCAGTGGGAAGCAGGAAACGACTATAATGAAAAGTTCGGTTTCTATGACCGTGATATGTGTGAATGGTATTTCCCAGAATTAATCGAAGCTATGGTTGAAGAAGCTTACGCTGCAGAATAATAACCGAATATTTTGATATAAATACAAATTTCGTATTTGTGAATTTACACTTTAAGTCCTAAAATTGTTTTCAAGAGTTAAATCTCAAAAAAGGAGTAAAACTAATGAAAAAATCAATTTTAGGACTTTTTCTTATCGCTGTTGCTTTATTAGCTACAGGTTGTTCTAAGAAAAACACTGCTGCTGGAGATGCAGTTAGCAGTCAGTTCAAAGGAATCAAACCACTGAAAGATTCTCACAACAAAGTTTATGATTTCAAAGGTCTCGATGTAATCCTCGCTGACTACTGGTCAGGTGATGATGCAGAAGCTGGTGAACCAGTATCTAAAATGGATGCTGATACAAGAGCTTGGCACAAATGGACACAGGCTACTTACAACTTCACTTTGAAACAGAAACAGCTTGGTGCTTGGGATGCTCATCCACAGGAAGTAAATAACTTCTGTGTAACTGGTGGTGACGAAAACTATGTATTCATCGTTGATACACGTTCAATCATTACTGGTATGAAAGGTGAACTTTTCTATGATGTATCAAAATTCAAAGACATCGATTGGTCTAAAGACAAATGGAACAAAGGTGTATTGGAATTGATCAAACGCGGAGATTCATTCTACGCATTCTCTACAGCTAAACCAGAACCACGTCAGGGTGTATTCTTCAACAAGAGACTCTTGGAAGAAGCAGGTATCGATCCAGATTTACCATATGACTTACAGAAAGAAGGAAAATGGAACTGGGAAGCATTTGAAGATATGTTGAAAAAATGTACTCGCGACCTCGACAACGATGGTATCCCTGATACATACGGTATGGCTAACTCTTCAACAGAATTCACACCAACAGCTTGTGTATCTAACGGTCTTGCTATGATTGGTCGTGATGAAAACGGTAAATTCGTAAACAACTGTGGTGATGACCGCATCCTCGAAACAATTGACTGGGTTGCTCACCTCCAGCAGAACTACGAAATGCCACAGCCAGAAGGAAGTAACTGGGACTGGGTATACGCTGCATTCCAGAACGGACAGGTTGCATTCCAGGTTGACCAGGAATACAATGCTCAGCCAAATCAGCGCTACTCTTCTATGAAAGATGACTACGGTTATGTAGCATTCCCATTAGGACCAAAAGGCGATGGAAAATATAGAACACTTAACCAGGATAACATGTATGTAATTCCTTCAATCTATGATGATGAAAGAGCTGCAAAAATCATGAAAGCTTTCGACCTCTGGTCTGATCCAACTCCAGGTTATGATGGTGAAGAAGTATGGAAAGAAGGTTACTACTCACACTTCAGAGATGAACGTGCTGTAGATGAAACACTTACTATCCTTATGGAAAATCCATGTCCTAACTACTCTACATTGATTCCTGGAATCAACTACATGGGTGATATGATTTGGAGTACATACGGTGGTTGGGTAACACCTCAGGAAGCTTACGAATCTTGTAAGAACAACTGGCAGGCATTACTTGACGATGCTAACAACTGGTAATCAATATTAAATAACTACTAGTTAAACAAAAAAGGTTGGATTGAAAAATCCAACCTTTTTTTATCTATTTTTAGATTTGAATGGAAACTAAATCTCCCATTGCAGGTTTTGCACCAGAGAGCATATAAGGAATCTGCATTGCAGTTTGAAGCTGTCCATGAAGATTTTTAATTAAAGAATCCATCTGAGTATCAGAAAGCTGTTCAATTGCATCAGTTTTAGGCTTCATTTTTGTGGAAGAAACAGAGTTTACTTTATCAATAAGAGAATTCAAAATCTGAATCTTGCTTACAGAAACACCCTGCTGACCTGAATGAGCTACAAATCCAGATACATGATCAAAATGAGAATAAAGAAGTTGTGATTTGCTTACAGGAACATAAATCTTCCCGCTAGTTGCAACACTGCTATAAGAGTACGAATTTAAATTTCCGATAGCTGTAGCCATAAATAAACCTCTATAACTCAAGTATCGGAATCGAAAAAAAATAGTTTAGTAAAATTTAATCAAAAACTTTTTTTCGCCATTCTTTTTCAAAATCTTCAATAGTTATTGATTTAGTAAGAACTGGTGTATCGCTTTCCTGATCTTCATTTTCTTTTTTCAAAGCTTCGATTCGTTCATAAGCTTTCAAAGATTCAAAAATAAATGGTTCAAGAACAAAGTCTTTATATTCATCCCAACGAGGACTTACAGCTGAAGGAGCCTTGAGCATTTGAGATGGAGGAAGATTAGCTAAAAGCCGAGTGTAATATTTTGGAAGAACATGTTCAGTTACATTAATTAATGAAGAGAAACCACCTACAAAACCAAAATGTTCAGTATTCAAATTAAGACTGTTTTTTCGTTCAAGAATCTTATCCTGATTTTTCTGATCAAACAACCAGGAAATAAATTCGGTACAACCTGCCTGATTTCTTGTTCTTTTATAAATACCAATAGAAACAAGAGAATCTTCAACAGGAAGAATTCCATCTGCCGCAACCCAACGATAATCAATTCCAACTTCCTGATTATGAAGAATATTAAAAAGCTGATCACTGGTTGTATAGGCAAACAATGTATATCCAGAAACTACCTGACGATAATCTGGCATTGAAAGATATTTAAATTCAAAATCTGTTTCTGTCTGAATTGAACGGTTTTCTGTTGTAATCCACTGACTTAAGTTACTTATTGCTTCACCAAATTTTTCTTCATTCCATTTGATTTTATTTCCTTCGTAATGGAAATCTGAACCATAGATTTTTGAAGCAAGATAAAGGAAATCTTTGTTACCGCTGACAATGTATCCCATTTTTTTGTAAGAGTTTCTTCTGTTAAGGGAATTATATTCAGCAGCACTGCTTCTAATTTCATCTAAAGAAAGAACAAAGTTGTCTTTAATTTTTGAATCATCACTGGCAGAATAAATCATTGCAGGAAGATTAAAACTTACAGGCAAAAGAATGTGAGATTCATGGGAAACTCCAACTTCCAGAAGCTGTGGATAAAATACTGATGAAGTTAAAATTCCACGGTCAAAAAGATAATCCAGAGATTTAAAGTTTTTTACAACTGAATCAGACTGCAACCATGGTCCAATTACAATATCAGGAGAAACTTCTTCTTTTGAAGGAGGAAGTGATTTTGCAGGATTTTCTTTATAAACAATAATTGCTTTATTTGTTTTATGACTCTGATTATAAAGTTCAACATACTGAGCTAAATCACTGTCACTAGTCCAAATAACAATACGATTCTGAACTTCGCTTTCACAGGAAGTAAGAGAAAAAACAATAGATATGATTAAAAACAAAAGAACGGCAACCTTTTTTAAGACTACCGTTCTCTTTGTTGAATTAAAATTCAATTTTAAGTTCACGAATTACATAGCCTCTGCTACATTATAAATGCTTTCGTAAACTCCTTCAATCTTATCTTCATCAATACTTGAAAAAGCAACTCTCAAAGTATTTGCATCAATCTGAATAATACCAATACCTTTTTCAGCAAGAAGCTTTTTACGAATGTCTTCAGCATTTCCAGTCTTAACATTAAAACTCATAAAGTATCCTGAGTTGAATGGAAGTGGTGTAAGAACAGAAGATTTATGTGTTGTTACGAATTTCTTTACTGCATCATAACGAGCCTGGAGCATTTTACGAAGTTCTTTTTTCTGTGCTTCGTGAGCAGGATCTGCCAATGCTTTAGCAACAAGACTCTGTGAAGGTGTTGAAGAACAAGATACAGAAGAACGAATTGCAGACATGAATTTAGTCTGTAATGCAGCAATCTGTGCATCAGAGAAACCTTTAGAAGCAAAAGTAATAAAACCAGTTCTAAATCCCCATGCAAAGTCTTCTTTTGTTGGACCGTCAGCTTTAATTGCAAGAACATTTTCGTGAAGATCTGCCATATAAGCAAATAAGCTCTGTGGTTCAATATCGTCTTCGTAGTTCAATCCAAAGTAAGCATCATCAGAAAGAACCAGAACCTGTTTTCCACTTTCAGCAATTTCTTTTACAATTTTTACAATTGCTTTAGCTTCGTCTTTAGTAGGACTGTATCCAGAAGGATTCTGAGGAAAGTTCAAAATAACACGAACTGAACCGTAAGCTTCGGCATCAGCCTTCATTTTTGCTTCCAAATCTTTAAGATTCATTCCTTTTTCATCAAAACACTTGAACTGGTGGAATTCAGCACCACGACGAGCACAAGTAATAAGTTCATAGTTATCCCAGCAAGGATCTGCAGCAAGCAAAGGTTTGTTTACATCTACAAACAAATCTGCAACATAAGATAGAGCAGCTGTAAGACCTGGAACGAGAATTGGAAGAGAAATCTTTTTTCCGTTTAATGTAGGATTTTTTTCAAGAAGTTTTGTTTTCCACATTTCGCGCAAATCAGGATTACCAGCAGTTTTTGCATAAGCAACAGTTTCTCTTGGTCCTAATTCAGGCATATTCTTTTTATAAGAATCAAGTTCAATAGGAGTGCCATTTGCAACTGCCATACCAATTGTACCGTTGGCAACTTTAGCATCTTTTGCAGCTTCACCACCCTGAGCAATAATACCGTTTGGGAAGTAAAGTCTTTTTCCTAAGTCAGACATTAATAAATCTGCAACCGAACCTTTTAATGTTTCATTTAATTCTTGAGCTAATGGATTAATCATCATTTATTTTCCTTATACACAAATTATTCATATTTAAGGGCAGAATGTCAATAAAAGTGCATAAATATACAGAAAATCACAATATTTTCCAAATATTTAGTACTTAAAGTTGTATTCACACAAGAGCCTTGTCTGTGGTATATTCTATATGGAAAATAATTAATCATAACATGGGTGGAAATATTATGAGTGAAGAATTGGATTATTGTAAAAAGATAACCGAAGCTGTTAAAAACGAAGCTCGCAGAAGACTTGTTGGACAGGATCAGCTGGTTGAAGATATCCTTATTGCTTTTATTGCTGATGGTCATGTTTTACTTGAAGGTGTTCCAGGTCTTGCAAAAACTCTCACAATCAAAACCTTTTCAGAAATTTTAGGCTTAGATTTTAAGCGCATTCAGTTTACTCCAGACTTATTGCCAGCAGATGTTACTGGTACTCTTCTTTATGAACAGAATAAAGGAACCTTTACAGTTCGCAAAGGACCTGTTTTTTCAAATATCATTCTTGCTGATGAAATTAACCGTGCCCCTGCTAAAGTTCAGTCGGCTATGCTTGAAGCAATGGAAGAACGACAGGTAACTATTGGTGACGAAACTTACAAATTGCCAGAACCATTTTTTGTAATGGCAACTCAGAACCCAGTTGAACAGGAAGGAACTTATAACCTGCCAGAAGCTGAATTGGACCGTTTTGTTATGAAACTTGTGGTTCACTACCCCTCTGCAGAAAGCGAAAGATTAATTGTTCAGTCTTGCGGAAAAGCTCCATCTGTACCAGTTAGAAAACTTCTTACAGAAGATGCTATCAGAGGAATGAAGCAGCTTGCAGATAAAATCACTTGTGATGAAAAACTTGTAGATTATATTGTTCAGCTTCTTACAGTAACTCGTCCAGAAAATCACAAAACACAGACTCGTTCAGTTATTTCAAATAAATCTAACGATATTACAAGATATATTCAGTTTGGTGCTTCACCTCGTGCAGGAATTGCCATGCTCAAGTGTTCAAAAGTTCATGCAATGCTTTGTGGAAGAGAATTTGTTCTTCCAGAAGATATTAAAGCAGTTGCTATGAATGTTTTACGCCACAGAATCGTACTTTCTTACGAAGCTGCAGCAGACAATGTAACAGCAGACGATATTATCTCAAGAATTCTGGATTTCATTCCTGTTCCATAAGTTGAATTCAAGGTGAAAAAATGAATTCTCTGCCTAATCAGAATACATTAGTAAAAAAAGCCTCATTTTTGAGAATTGCGGCAAAAGAACTGGCTGAAGGAATGAAAACCGGCAGCTTCCGTTCCCTTTACCGCGGCCAGGGCATTGAATTCTCAGGCGTTCGTGACTACATTCGCGGCGATGATATCCGTTCTATTGACTGGAATGTTACCGCCAGAATGGGCAAACCTTATGTAAAGATTTTTGAAGAAGAACGGGAACTCCAGATTTTTCTTGTTGTAGACTCTTCCCTCTCAATGCATTTAGGAACAAACAATCATACAAAATATGATTCTGCTGCCGAAGCCGCTGCCCTTATTGCTATTGCTTCCGAAATGAATGCCTGCCCCGTAGGTGCTGTATTTTTTGATGGTGCAATTCACTTCTCCTGTGAACCAAAACTTGGAGCCCAGCAAACAATGTTGATTTTGAACCACCTGGATAAACTGCCAGAAAATGTTGAAACTGGATCTATAATCGGCAATGCATTAACTGGTGCTGGCAGAATGCTTAAAAAGCGCTCGCTTGTTTTTGTTATCTCTGATTTCAAGAGTGCCAACTGGGAAAAACCATTGATTTCTCTTGCACAAAAACATGATGTTATTGCCATGAGAGTAACTGGTGAATTTGAAAAAGAATTGCCACAGCTGGGAACAGCAACTTTTATGGATATGGAAACAGGGGCTAAAATGATCTTGCCAACAAGTTCTCAAAAATTCAAAACTGACTGGCAGGCCTACAATGACAGCTCTTTAAATATGTGGAAAGAAATTTCTGTAAAACATGGAATTTCTCCTGTTGTGCTTAAAACCACAGATGATCCTCTTCAGGTTTTATGTTCAGTTTTTGCCAGAAAAAAGGCCGGTAAATAAAGCGGGGAATAATAATGGAAATTATCAAAACAAATCAAATTATGGTTCCAAAACAGCTTTATATTGGGGACAGAGCAGAATTACGCTGTACTTTTAATTCCGACCAGAGATATCTTAGAGAAACCGTTCTAAAATCCGAAACTGTAAAACTGGATTTATCCGGCTTTTCACAAAATATCGATCAAACTCAATATGACATTACCGGTGTTCAGTTGCTTTCAAGTGGAGCCGATTACTATACTCTGGTAGTTTCCTTTATTCCATGGAAAACCGGACGAATTGATTTTCCTGAATTTGATTTAGGTGCCGCTTTTAATGCAAACGCAAGCCAGCAGATTATTCGCTTTGATTCTGTAAATGTAACTCCATTAACAGAAGGTGAAACTTCTACTCTACGGGATGCTGAAAGTCCAATGCTTTTACCTGGAACCTACTATCAGCTGATAGGCGGAGGGATTTTCAGTTTTGTACTTATTATTTTGATTATCCGCCTTATTGTTAAACGACAGCAGGTTGCATTGTTTTTTAAAAATCAGAAGCTTTTACGCAAATATAGAAAAAACAAACGACATACAGAAAAACTTCTTCTCAAATTATCTGATGACGAAGAACTTTCTTCACATGATGTTGCAGAAGAAATGCAGAAGATTCTTCGTAATTACCTTGAAGTACGATTTGACTATCCTTTTACCCGCTGCCTTACTTCGGAACTGATGGACGGATTTTTTAAGGCTACCCTTCATTTGCTTTCAGAAGAAAAAGAAAATGCCTTTGTTGAAATTGCTACCAGTTTTACCAGAACCGACTTTATTCGCTACAGTAAAGATGCTTCTTTTAATGGTGGTGAAAAACAGATTCTTATACAGAAAATCATTCAGAATATAGAAATAATCGAAGCTGCCGAAAGCGAAAAATCTCCGGATTTTGACGAAGAAGCAGAAAATGGAGGTTACAATGCCTAGTTTCCAGAATCCCGCAGCCTTCCTTTTCCTGCTAGTTTTTCCGGCTTTGCTTATTTTACGAAAGTTAAAGTTTTTCTCTAAAATCGAATTCCCTGCAATTCTTGGGGACTGGGAAGGCAGGTTATTCAGCTGGAAAGGTAAAGTTCATAAAGTATTTGCAGTTTTTGTTCAGATTCTAAAAACTCTGGGTTCAATCTGCGTTATTATTGCATTTGCCGATCCAGTTATTTCACACCAGGATAAAATCTATACCTCTCTTGGTGCAGATATTGTTTTTGTTGTTGATACTTCCCCTTCAATGGCCGCAAAGGATGTAAATGAAGGTACTCGTATAGAAGCCGCTAAACAAACAATTATCAAGCTTTCGCAGGAAAATGAAGGCTTGCGATTCGGTTTAGTTTTACTTGGTTCCGAAGCACAGGTTATGGTACCTCCAACAAATGATCATCAGGCTTTTATTAAACAGGTTGAAGAAATCAAAGTTGGAATTATGGGGGACGGGTCTGCCATTGGAGACGGACTTTCTACTGCAATTTGCCATTTGACTTCTTCATCTGCACCTAAAAAATGTATTATTTTGCTCACCGACGGAGAAAACAATGCAGGAGAGATTCATCCAGAAACTGCTGCTTCTCTTGCCAGTGCAAATAAGATTGCAATTTATGTAGTTGGCGTTGGTTCTAAAGGTTCTGTTCCTATTGAATACGAAGATGTAAAAACCGGTAAAATATATTCTGGATTTTTGGATTCTAATTTTAATTCTGCGTCCCTTAAGAAAATCGCAAATCTTACTGACGGACGCTACTACGAAGTAAAAACTATTGATGAATTGGAAACCTCTCTCCAAACTGTAGCAAAAACAGAAAATGCCAGTCAGAGCTTTACCTACAAAACTATAAGCATTCATTATTACAATAAATTCCTTTTAGCAGGAATTATAATATTTATTCTTGTATGGATTTTTAAACGAATCTTTATGAGTGAAATTATCTAAAAGGAGGATTGTAATGACTTGTGATAGACCTTATGCATTTTTATTATTGCTTTTAATTATTCCTGCAATTCTTCTTGTATTCATAAAGAACAAACGGAATAATTTTTACACACAAAAACAGTTTAAAATTCATAAAAGTTTTGGCAGTACCTTAAGACTCTTTAATTATCGTAAATTCATTATCATCAGAGTTTTATTCCTTACTCTTGCATGGACTATGTTAGTTTGTGCCTATGCAGGAATTTACTGGGGTACTAACCTGGTTCCTGTTCAGAAAAATGGAACCTCTGTAAGTTTTGTGTTTGATATTTCCAATAGTATGCTGGCAACTGACGGTCCAGAAGGCATGTCTCGTCTTCAGGCTTCAAGAATCTATGCATCTAAACTTTTAAATAAAATGGAAGAAGATCATTCTTCACCACCAGTTTCTGTTGTTCTTGCAAAAGGAGATGGAATTACAGCAATTCCTTTAACCCAGGATTACACTCTTGTTGAATCATTGATGGAAGCTCTTTCACCAGCTTTAAGCACAGTTCCAGGTACAAGTCTTGGAAAAGGGGTTCTTAAAGCAAAAGATTCATTTCCTTCAAACTATTCCAGCGCAGGTAGAATCTGGGTGTTTACTGATGGAGAAGAAACTGACGGAAATTTAAAAAATGCTTTGGTTGAAAGTATAAAAGCCGGAATTCCTGTTACTATCATTGGTTTTGGAAAAGAAATGGAAACTGATGTGCTTGCGGGGGACAGAGCAACTTATGTAAAAACTGCCCTTCGTTCAGGAAAAATCAAAGATACAATCTCTGAAGCTGAAAAAATTACGGGGCTTTACAATGAACAGACTCCTGTAAGATACATAAACTCTACAGAAAAAGGTTCTGCTTTAAATCTTCTTTCCCAGCTCAAAACTATAAACGGGCAGATTATTACTTACGAAGCAAAATCTGTGGCAAGATACAATTTCTTCCTCTTCCTTTCGATTATTCTTTTTGCTTTAGGTTATATTTTTATGGAATTCGATATTACCCGATTAAGATGGGATGTGAAGAAATCCACTATTACTTCAATTATTTTATTAGTTATGCTTCTTTCTGGTTGTACTAAAAATACAGGTAAAATTCTTGAAGGAACTTATGCCTTCCACCAAAAGCAATATGGAACTGCAGTTTCCTGCTATCTTGATATTGTAAAAGAAGCTTCCCGAAATCAGGATGAAAAACTTTTAAGTTATTCTCTTTTTGATCTTGGAACTGCCTATGCAAAACTGGAAGAATACGAAGCGGCTCTGGAAAAGTTTTCTCAGATTTCTGAAAATGCACCGGACAACATTAAATATGCATCCTTATTTAATTCAGGAGTCATTGAAAGCAAAAAAGGAAACTATGAAGAAGCTCAAAGCTTTTTTAAGCAGGCACTGGAAATTGACAGTTCCAGCATAGATGCAAAAATCAATCTTGAACTTTCAATTCAACAGGCACAAAAAGAACTTTCTCAAAGTGCCCAAAACGAGATTCAGCAGAGTCCATCGGTTAAAGAAGAAAATCCTCATTCCGAACTTCAGGATGCAGTATTTGAACACATAAAGGAGAACGATCAGAACAAATGGAAAAACTCTCAACAGCCTCAATCGCAAAATTCAGCAGAAGATTATTAACACTCTGTTTCTTCTTCTTTTTGTTTCAGCCCCTTTCTGCCGAAAAGTTCAATTCATCAATTATAGATTCTCTTTCAATTATTCCTGCTGACAAACAGGATTTCTTCTGTGGAAATTCAATCGAATTTGAAGTTTTTATTCCTGATGCAGAAGTGTCACAGGTTGAAATTACAAAACCATCTGATACTTCGAACTACACCATCAAAAATATCCGAACCTCCGAAAGCAAGACTCAGATTCAAGGTACACAGGTTCAACTTTGGATTGAATTTCAAAATCCAGGAAGTTTTACTCTGTCCCCATTGAATCTGAAAATTCAAAACAAAAAATATAAAATCAATTTTGAAAATGTAGTAATCTCTTTGGATCCTCATAAACAGCGTCCTTTGTATATGGTAGAATTTGAAGACGGAACAATTATTACTTCACAGGATAAAAGTCCTTCAAATCCAGTTTTGACTGTTCATGCCGGAGAAAAAATCATTTTTACAACAAAACTTCAGTACATTCTTCAGTTGATGTCAGAAAAATATGATTTACCTAAAGATTCACTTTTTTCACGAACTCAGATTTATGAAGAACCAGACGAAAAATATCACGAAAAAGTAACTATTGGAGAAATTTTTCCTATTTCAAAATTCAGTTGGACACCTCTTACAACCGGCCGTTTCCAGCTCCCTTCAATAAGAGCCAATGTAATCAGCGCAACAGGAACAAAATCAGAAATTAAACTTCCTGCAATTTTTGTAGAAGTTATCGAAGCAAATTCTTCCGAAGCAAAACAAGAAAACACAGCTTTTGACGATGCTTTTTTGCCTTCTCCAATTTCCCAGGAAACTGAAAAAACTCAGATACAAGCTATCGAAATTACTCAGTCGGATTGTGAAAAACTTGCTGAATTAAGAAGTGCCGAAAGACATTCATTTTTTGGTAAAGCAAGAAAACAGCGTATTCAGTTCGAAAAACAGCTGGGACTTCCTTCAACTCAAAATGAATTTAAGCTTCCTTTCCTTTTTATTTATCTTGGACTCTGTGTAATTTTTGTCATTCTCCTTTTTGTTTTGATTCTCAAAAAAAGAATGATTTATAGTATTCTTACAGGAATAATTGTAATTTCACTTTCAATTTCTCTTGTTTATTCCTTTGTTAAAGTAAATAAAAAATATGCTATCAGTAAAGGCTGTACAATTCAGTCTATTCCAGAAGTTAAAGTTGAATCTAAATCTGAACTTCCAGCAGGCAGCAGAATTACTATTACCGAAAAATCCAGCGGATGGATTTATATTGAACTTGGCGAAACCTGCGGCTGGTGTCATGAAGACGAAGTTATTCTAATTAAATAAAATTTCAGGAGAAACTCTATGAACATGGATGATATTTTAAATCAGTGGGATAAAATGCAAACTGATAAAGCCCGAAAACAGAAAGAAAGTGGCAAAAATCAGGTTTCCCACAAAAAAGCAAATGCTCCTACTCCCGAAGAAAAAGCAGCAAAAGAAGAACGAGAATTTGAAAAACAGATGCAGTCTGATAATTCCAAACAGATTAATCCAATGGAAATGTGGCTCCGTCGTTATGGAACTATCGATAAAGATAAAATTGCAGAAGAAAGTGTTGAACGCACAGCCCAGCAGGATCGAAACTATTTAATCAACATGAAACCAGAAGCAAGAATCGATTTACATGGTTTTCATCAGGATGAAGCATTAGAAAGATTAAACTTTTTTATTTCTGACTGTCTTGCCCGAGGAATCAAAAAAGTAATGATTATTCACGGAAAAGGAATTCATACAACGGGGACAGACCCTGTTTTAGGTGAACTGGTACGAAAATTCATCGAAAACAACAAACATTGTGGAATGTCAGGACACCCAAAAAACCAGTCTGACGGTGGTAAAGGGGCAACCTGGGTTATATTAAAATAACGCACACAACAGGAGAAAAAAATGTATTGTCAAAATTGTGGTGCAGAACTTACCGGAACCGAAAAATTCTGTGGAGAATGTGGAACAAAGGTTGAATTCGCTCAATATCAACAGGAAAAAATAAACTCCATAATTGAAAAGCAATTAGATTTCCAGGAAAAAGAAGAAACTGTCAGAACTTACATCCAGGGAAACAAATCTAAAGTTTCAGAGAAAAAACTGGAACGCTTTTACATCCGATTCCTTACATTTTTTAAGGATAATGCTCCTATTGTCAGCTGGAACACAGGTGCCTTCTTTTTTACATCCTTCTATTTCTTCTATAGAAAGTGTTACCTTGCAGGAATCATTACTTTTATGATTCAGACTTTCTTTTTCTATATTAAGCCAACTTTCCTTGCACTCTACCCTTTTGTTTGTGCCTTTTTTGCAAACTACTTTATCTTTGTCCGATATAAAAAATTGGCAGAAAAATCCGAATCTTTAGGAGATGAAGAAGCAAGGCTTGAGTTTCTCAAGAAAAAGGGTGGCACTGGAAAAGCCTGGATACTGGAAATCCTGGTTATTGTACTTTTTTCATTATTAGTATAAGAATTAAATCTTCCACTTCCAAATTTTAGTGATTAGTTTGTCAGTTTTATCTTGAATATGAAATAATATTTCATTAAATTATTAAGTGAAATATTAGGGTTCTCTTGGAGAGGACCTAAAATATATACAGGAGTTCTAAATGACAGTTGCAGACATTAAAAATGCCAAGATTAAAGCTTGGATTGAAGAATGTGTAAAAATGTGTGAACCAGACAATGTTGTTATTTGTGATGGTTCTAAAAAAGAGTACGACGAATTAATGCAGAAATGTGTTAAAGCTGGTCTTGCTACTCCACTTGCAAAGAAAGAAAATTCTTTCTTGTTCCGCTCACTCCCAAGTGATGTTGCTCGTGTAGAAGCTCGTACATTCATCTCATCTGTAAAAGAAGAAGATGCTGGTCCAACAAACCACTGGATCGATCCTAAAGAATTGAAAGCAACAATGACAGGTCTTTACACAGGTTGTATGCACGGTCGTACAATGTATGTAATTCCTTTCTGTATGGGTCCACTTGGTTCACCAATCGCTAAATACGGTGTTGAACTTACAGACTCTGAATATGTAGTTTTGAACATGGACATCATGACTCGTGCTGGTGAAAAAGTTTGGCAGTACCTCGATGACGGATTCGTTCCATGTCTCCACTCAGTTGGTAAACCATTGAACAATGGTGAAACAGACGGTGGAATCTGGCCATGTGCTGATGTTGAACACAAATATATTTCACAGTTCCCAGAAGAACACCTCATCTGGTCTTACGGTTCTGGATACGGTGGAAACGCTCTCCTCGGAAAGAAATGTTTCGCTCTCCGTATTGCTACTGTAATCGCTCGCGATGAAGGTTGGTTGGCTGAACACATGCTCATCCTTAAACTCACAAACCCTAAGGGTGAAGTAAAATACGTAACAGGTGCTTTCCCAAGTGCTTGTGGTAAAACAAACCTCGCTATGTTGATTCCTACAATCCCAGGTTGGAAAGTAGAAACTGTAGGTGATGATATTGCTTGGATGAAGTTCGGAAAAGACGGACGTCTCTATGCTATCAACCCAGAAGCTGGTTTCTTTGGTGTTGCACCAGGAACTTCTGCTGAATCTAACAAAAACGCTCTTATTTCTGCTGAAAAGAATACTATCTATACAAACTGTGCTCTTACAGAAGACGGTGATGTATGGTGGGAAGGAATTGGATACCCTGCAAAAGGTAACCTCGTTGACTGGAAAGGTAATACTCGCCCAGCATTCGAAAAAGACAAGGCTCCTAAAGGTGAAGAAATGGCTCATCCAAATGCTCGTTTCACAGCACCAGCTGGACAGTGTCCATGTATCGCATCTGATTGGGAATCTCCAGAAGGTGTACCAATCTCTGCTATCCTCTTTGGTGGACGTCGTCCTTCAACTGTACCTCTCGTACACCAGGCTCGTTCTTGGGAACACGGTGTATTCCTTGGATCTATCGTAGGTTCAGAAATCACTGCTGCTTCTACAATCAACGCTGCTGAAGTTGGTAAAATCCGTCGTGACCCATTTGCTATTCTCCCATTCTGTGGATATAACATGGGTGACTACTTCCAGCACTGGATCGATGT
>JAZQOB010000026.1:0-14192 GCA_045627625.1 Treponema sp. | reverse complement strand
CCAGCATATAACTTCAATAACATGGAACAGATGCAGGCTATTGTTCAGGCTGCAGTTGAAACAAAATCTCCAGTAATCCTTCAGGTATCAAAAGGAGCTCGTGCTTATGCTAACGCTACACTCCTCCGCTACATGGCTCAGGGTGCTGTAGAATATGCAAAAGAACTTGGTTGTGAAAAACCACAGATCGTTCTTCACTTGGATCACGGTCCAAACTTCGAAACATGTAAAGACTGTATCGACAACGGATTCTCTTCTGTTATGTTCGATGGTTCAGCTCTTCCATACGATGAAAACGTTGCAGAAACAAAAAAAGTAGTTGAATACGCTCACGCACGCGGAGTTACAGTAGAAGCTGAACTTGGTGTACTCGGTGGTGTTGAAGACGATGTTGCTGCTGAAGAATCAAAATATACAAAACCAGAAGAAGTTGTAGACTTCGTTACAAAAACAGGTTGTGACTCACTCGCAATTTCAATTGGTACATCACATGGTCGTTGTAAATTCACACCAGAACAGTGTACTCGTGGAGCTGACGGTGTATTGAACCCACCTCCATTAGCATTCGATATCCTCGAAAAAATCTCTGAAAAACTCGGTGATTTCCCAATCGTACTCCATGGATCTTCTTCAGTTCCACAGGAATATGTAAAACAGATTGAACAGTTCGGTGGATCTATCCCTGACTCAGTTGGTATCCCAGAAGAACAGCTCCGTAAAGCAGCTAAATTGGCTGTATGTAAGATCAACATCGACTCTGATGGACGTCTTGCTATGACTGCTGCAGTTCGTAAACACTTGGTAGAAAACCCAGGTGATTTCGACCCACGCCAGTACCTCAAACCAGCTCGTGATGAACTTATCAAAATGTACTCACGCAAGAACATTGAAGTATTAGGTTCAGCTGGTCACTTGGACGACTAAGCCGCTAGTTTTGCGAAGCAAAACTAGATAAGCAGGCGCAAGCCTGCTACGTTCTGCTGGTCACTTGGATGACTAATTAATTTATAGAGTTTTGCGTAAGCAAAACTCTATTGGTTAAAAAAAATAAGCTTTTCGAAACGAAAAGCTTATTTTTTTTAACCTGCACTTCTAATTATTTTTCCAGCATCTTTTTAACAACGCAGTAACCGCCGTAAAGCCCCGGAATCAAAGAATAAAGTAAACCACCGCAGATCACAACAGCTGTAGCCTTATTCAATGCAAATAAAGTATCAAACAATGCAGGAATAAGCATATAAACAATAATCAATACAATACTGATAATTGCAAGAGGTATTTTTTCCAGAACAATATACTTGAATGCAAAGAAAAGACAGATAGCAAGTCCACCAATCATTGCCATATAAATCATAGGGCGAAGGAATAAATCGTATCCGCTATAAACTGACTGTGTAAAGGCAACAACCTTGTATGGAATAAATACAGCATAGAAAGTTCCAAGTAATGGGAAAAACATAGAAATCTTAAATTCCCAGGTATCTCGTGTAAGCAAAACATAAAGGGCATAAATTGTAATTACAGGAATAACAGTAAATCTGATAAGATAGTAAAAATAATTTGTACCAAAAGAATCTGGAATAATTCTATGAGAGAAAGTTCCAATTACACGAACTGCACAATAAAGCAGAGCAACCATCAGTCCAATAAAAATTACAGGAGCTACTTTCTTATTTTTTGATACAAAACAATAAAGTGCTAAAACACATGGCATAAATAATATTAAAAATAAAAGCATATATTTACCTTACAATTTCCTTAATTTTTAAGCAACACTATTTTGCTACAATCTTCAGGATTACAGCAGAACCTTCAACTGTAATTTTCTCCCCTGGAAGAACTGCATAAATTTCTTCAGCAGCAATAGGTTTTCCAACCTTTTCTTCTGAAGTACGGATTACAGCTTTATCAGCAGAAAGAACATACAATAACTGTGTATTCTCTGGCTTTCCATCTTTTTTAGGACAAAGCATGCTCCATCCACCCTTTACTTTTATTGTCTGTAAATCAAAATACTCACATTCAAAAGTTCCAGGGAAAGGAGCTACAGGAATCATTTCTTCCCTTTTTATTACAGCAAGTCCTTTTTCAATATGAACTTCACGACCTCGACCCCAGTCATAAAGTCTGTAAGTCAGATCACAAGACTGCTGAACTTCCATTAAACGCAAACCAGCTCCAATTGCATGAACAGTTCCGGCAGGAATAAAAATAAAATCCCCCTGCTTTACATTTACAAACTCCAGATACTCTTCAAGTTTGTTCTCTGTAATAGCTTTGGCAAGAACTTCGTTAGAATATCCTTCTTTTATTCCGTATACAAGTTTTGCATCAGGTGCTGCATCCAGAACATACCAGCATTCAGTCTTTCCACGATTACCTTCACCTTCAAGTTTTACAGCAAAGTCATCATCAGGATGAACCTGAATTGAAAGAGTATCATCAGCCTGAATAATTTTTACCAGCAGAGGATAATCACCTCCTACAGCGTCTTTAAAATCCTGCTGACAACCGTTTGGATGAGTAGAAGCAATCCAGAGTTCATAACCCCAGATTTTTTCTGATTTTATTGCGTTTAATTTAAGCATTTTCTATTCCTAATTATTTTACCCAAAGATTTCCAGGGTAATATCCATCTTTAATTTTCTTTGCAATTTCATCTTTAACCAGCTGACGGTCTTCTGGATAAGTCATACCAAACCAGGTTTCCTGTGAATTAAAGAATTTAATGCTTCCTGCCTTATGAGCAATAATATCACTGGCAGATACAGGAAGAAGAGCTTCTGCTTTTGGAGCAGTTGAATTAGTCTTCATAAAGTTATCCCAGTAAATATGGAATTCTTCAAATGCTTTTGGTGTAAAACCAAACAAGTTCATACTAACCCATTCTTTTCCTGTAAAAAGTACTTTCTGACCATCTGGCATTTCGCTGATAATTGCATCTTTTTCATCGTAGTAAATCTTAAGATTTTCAACGATAGATTCAAGTTTTTCATCTTTTACTGTACAAACACCGCGGCTAACAGAACCAGAACGGCTCATTGTATTTCCAAGTACATATCCAACCATAGCATGATCAGTACAATCATTATCAATAGATGAAAGATATTTACCAAGTACTTCAAAAGCCTGGCGACCATAGTAATCATCTGAGTTAATTACAGCAAAAGGTGTTTTAATTGCCTGTTCAGCACATAATACTGCATGTGTTGTTCCCCAAGGTTTCTGACGGCCTTCGCTGTCTTTAAGCTGCTGTGGTGTTAAAAGAGATTCATGCTGCTGGAAAACATATTCAGCATCAAAGTTTCTTGCAATACGATCAAAAAGTCTTTCGCGGAAAGCTTCTTCAATATCTTTTCTAATGATGAATACTACTTTTCCAAAGCCGCTTTTCATTGCATCAAAAGTTGCATAGTCAAGAAGACATTCATTATTTGGACCTACTCCATCAATCTGTTTTACACCACCATATCGGCTTCCCATTCCTGCTGCTAATACTAACAATGTTGGTTTCATATTTTTCTCCTAGTTTTCGCTGATAATTGTTTCTAAGGCAAGTATCATCATATCCTTAAAAGTCTTCTGTCTCTCTTCTGCAGAAGATTTATTACCAGTTATAATTTCATCACTTACAGTTAAGATTGCAAGTGCTTTTCTCTTAAATTCTGCAGCAAGTGTAAACAACTCGGCTGCTTCCATTTCCACACCTAAAGCACCGTATTTTTTCCATAGTTTCCAACTGTCATTTGGATCGTAAAACAGATCACTGGAAACACAAGGACCAACTACAGCCTTTAATCCCAACTCCTTTGCCTTGTGATATGCTGTATCAAGCAATTCAAAAGAAGGTACAGGACAATAATGCATTAATCCAAAACGCTGGTTCTGTAAAGCTGAATCTGTACATGCCCCATTAGCAATAATTACATCTCTAAGATGAACATCTTCACTAATAGAACCACAGGTTCCGATTCTTATAGCTTTCTGAACTCCGTAGCATTCAAATAATTCATGAACATAAATAGAAAGAGATGGCTGTCCCATTCCTGTTCCTTGAACAGATACTCTCTTACCTTTATAAGTCCCTGTATATCCAAACATTCCACGAACTTCATTGTAACATTCTGGATTTTCCAAAAAGTTTTCTGCAATAAATTTTGCTCTTAATGGATCTCCCGGAAGAAGAACCAATTCTGCAATTGCTCCTTCTGGTGCATTAATATGTGTACTCATAGGTTTATTATATCATTTTTAATATTTTATTCAATTTACTTTTATTTTTGCAATTCTATAAATTCACTATATACTGTAAGTATGATGTATTTACCAAATTTATTACCCTGGTTTTGGCTTATTGTTTTAATTGTATGCTGTATCATTGAAGCAATAACCATGGGGCTTACAACTATCTGGGCCGCAATAGCAGCGTTGCCTATGATTTTTATTGCCAGAACAGGTTTAGGATTTCAATGGCAGTTATTGATTTTTGTTGTTGTAACTTTAGCGCTGGTATTTGGAACCCGTCCATTAGTTCTTAAGAAATTAAGACCTGGACGAACAAAAACAAATATCAACACTATGATTGGAGAGGAGGTTTTAGTTACCAAAGAAATCAGTAAATTCCAGAAAGGTGAAGCAAAAGCCAGAAATGGAGTTATCTGGACTGTCCAGGCAATGCAAGAGGATCAGCAGATTTCAAAAGGCACAGTGTGTTCTGTAGAAGCTGTTGAAGGAAACACTTTAATTATTAAACCTATAGAAAAAAAAGAATAGGAAACAATTTACAGGAGTTATAAATGATTTTTGTTATTATCGGGATTTTAGTAATTGCACTTATTTTAATTATTACAAACATTAGAATTGTATCTCAGTCTCAGGCTGAAGTAATCGAAAGACTTGGTGGCTATCATAAAACATGGAATGTTGGTCTTCATGTAAAGTTCCCATTTATTGATAAAGTAAAACAGCGGGTTTCTTTAAAAGAAAAAGTATACGACTTTCCACCTCAGCCTGTAATTACAAAAGATAATGTAACTATGATGATTGATACTGTTGTATTCCTTCAGATTACAGACCCTAAATTGTATACATACGGAGTTGAAAATCCAAGAAATGCATTGGAAAATCTTTCCGCAACAACTTTAAGAAATATCATTGGTTCTCTTGAACTTGATGAAACTCTTACAAGCCGTGATGTAATCAATAATAAAATGAGAAGCATTCTTGATGAAGCAACAGATCCTTGGGGAATCAAAGTAAACCGTGTTGAAGTAAAAAACATTGAACCTCCACTGGCAATTCGTGAAGCAATGGAAAAACAGATGAAAGCTGAACGAGAACGCCGCGAAAAGATTCTTACTGCAGAAGGTCAGAAACAGAGTGATATTCTGGTAGCTGAAGGTAAAAAACAGGCTATGATTCTTCAGGCAGAAGCAGAAAAAGAAGCTGCTATCCAGAAAGCAAAAGGTGAAGCTGAAGCTATTCTCGAAGTTCAGTCGGCAAAGGCTCAGGGTTTGAAAATGCTTAAAGATGCCGGAATGGATGAAACAGTTATTAAACTGAGAAGTCTTGAAGCTTTTGAAGCAGCAAGTAACGGGCAGGCTACAAAGATTATCATTCCTTCAGATATTCAGAATATGGCAGGAGTTGTTACTTCTCTTGCAGAAATTGCAAAAACAAAAAAATAACAGATTATAGGCAAAGACTATATTAAAAAAAATGGGCAACTTTTGTTGCCCATTTTTTTATTCTTCAAATTTATCAATTATAACTTCGATTCGAGTTCCATGAGGGAAACCAGGTTTTATCATAAAAACAGAATCTATCTGGTTAGCTCGATACTGCATGGAATTTAAGCCAAGTCCAGGTTTTTCTTTTCTATCTCCAGAAATACCACAACCATTATCTTCAATACAAATAACAACCTTTCCTTCCGAAGAATAAACTGCAACTTTTACATTAGTAGCTTCTGCATGCTTCATGACATTATGTAAAGCTTCCTGAATAATTCTGAATATATTAATTTTCTGGGTATCATTAAAAATTACAGATTCAGAAACCTGCCAGGAATATTCACAGGAAATCTTTGTCATTTTTTCAAATGTATTGCAAAGATTATTCAAACTGTCATTAAGTCCAAGACTTTCAATTTCTACTGGATAGGAATTGTGAGCATAATGACGGGTTGCAGATAAAGTATCGCTGATTAATTCCGCAAGTTCTGCCATTTCCTCCTTCGAAACAGAATCCTCCTGTCTTGCATAACTTCTGCAAAGCATGGAAATACCTGCCAGTCGTTGACAGATATCATCATGTAAATCTGTACTAAAACGCTGCCGTTCAATTTCCGAAATCTTCAGAACTTCAGCTTCTACTTCAAGACGCTTTTTATTTTCTTCGACCAGTTCCTTTGTACGCTTTTCAACTTCACTTTCCAGATATTCAGAACGCTTTTTCTTTTGTTCCATATCATTTACGCGGTTAAGTGTCTGTGAAATATCAATTTCAATGGAACTTAAATATGGAAGCAGAGTACTTTCAGCATCATAAAAAACACAACCTTTAATTTCTTTTCCTAAAGACAGGAATCTTAAAACAAGGGATTGAGGTTTTATTTCGTCAAAAGAAACATATCTCTGATAGAAATCTCCCAAAGTTAAATCTTTCTGCCCCCAGAAGGCATAAACCACTTTTCCATTTCTTCTGACATAAACAGGATCAACAATTAATTCAGTATCAAAAAGCTGTGCATTTGTAAAACCTTCCGTTTTATCCTTAAACCAAAGAACACTAAAATTCTGAATTTCAAGATTATCCAGATCCCGATTGATAATATATCTTAAGCCATCTTTTGTAGAAGCATAATTTAAATCGTGTCCAATACGACTCACCATCTTAAGAAGATTTTCTGAGCGAATATAATTTCCCTGAATCTGATTAAGGAATTTTTTCTGATATTCTTCATCAAACTTTCTTACACAACCACAGGAACTACGCTGAATGTATTTCGATTCAACATACTTTAAATCTTCAACTTTTTCTTCATTAATGATTTTTACAAGAGCTTCAACTGCAGCTACAGATATTTCGGATAAAGGCTGACGAATAGTTGTCAAAGCTGGAATTTCAAAACGACTCTGAGGAATATCATCTACTCCAGTCACAGCACAATTAAACAGATTTGCATTATTTGTATGAGTTTTAAGATATTTATAAACACCAATTGCCATATTGTCGTTGGCACAAACAATAACATCAGGTTTATAATCTGGAAATTCCTGGACAAAATCGTCCATTACTTCAATTGCAGCCCCTTCTGTAAACCATCCATGTTTAATTCTAAAGTGAAGATGAGGAACCTGTTTTTTATAGGCTTCCATAGTTTCAATAAATGTATCTTCTCGATTTTTTGCATCCTGATGCTTTTCAGAACCACTGATATAAAGAAATTTACGATATTCATGATCAATTACAAGATGAGTAAGCAACTCCTTCATGGATGAATCGGTTTGTACAAGAATAGAAGGAACCCCTTTAAGTTCCTGTCCTAAAGAGATAATAGGAATATTACCCCAGCAATCAATCAAATCCTGTCTGGTTTCTATACCAGCTGCATCCAGAATTACAGAAGACAGAATAATCACACCGTCCACATTCATATAATTCTTGCCAAAAAGCTTTTTAAAATTCATGCCACGGAAGAAATTCAAGTTTTCCTGCTGAAAACAGATTACTTCAATTCCTAATTCCTGAGCCTTTTGCTTAATGCCTTCATAAATAGAAATCTGATACTCTTCATCCAGAATATTAACGACTAAACCAATACGCATATAAAATAATTATACTATTAATTTTAAAAATATGATAATATATAAAAATGGAATACAAAGTAATAATCATTGATGACCATCCTCTGTTCAGCAGAGGTTTATCACAACTTATCGAAACTCAGAAAGAATACAAAGTAATTGGAATGGCTAAAAACCGTATGGAAGCCTTAAGTCTTCTTGATAATGTTAAGCCAGATTTAGCAATTGTTGATTTAAATTTGGGACAGGAAGATGGACTTGAATTAATCAAAGATATTTTAGCCCTTAAACCTGGAACAAAGGTTCTTGTACTTTCCATGCATGATGAACGCTTCTATGCAGAACGAGCCCTTAAAGCTGGTGCAAAAGGCTACATTATGAAAGAAGAAGCCGAAAACAGCGTTACAAATGCAATTAAAACTGTAATGTCGGGCGAAATCTATTTAAGTGAAAACGAAAGAAAACGCATCGAAGAAATTTCAAAAGATGATGCATCAAAAAGTTTTGATAAATTTGATACAGTTGCCACCCTTTCCGACCGTCAGCTTCAGATTTTTACTTTAATCGGAAAAGGTCTTGGAACTGCACAGATTGCAGAAAAACTTAACCTGAGTATCAAAACAATTGATACTCACAAAGAAAATATTAAAGCAAAGCTTCATTGTTCCTCTTCACAAGAATTGCGCCAGATGGCAATTGAATGGACCAATAAAGCCGTTTAATTATTTTACCAGGTTTCTTCCATACAACTGAGAAAGGAACTTTAATTCTTCAGCAGCCTGAGTTTTCAACTGACCTTTAGCCATTCGCCAGGTCCAGTTGGAACCAGTTGTTGAAGGCATATTCATTCTTCCTTCATTATCAATTCCAATAATATCCTGCATAGGAATTACCGCATATATTGCATTAGAAGCAATTGCCGCTTTAATCATTTCTTTTCTTAAAGCACCAGTTTTTACAAGAGTTTTAGCCTTCTCAGCAGTAAGTTTCTTGCCTTCAAAATACTGGGCAACAAGTAAAAGCTGTTCATCATTACAGTTTTCAAGCCATCCCTGCATTGTATCATTATCGTGAGTTCCAGTATAAACTACACAATCTTCTGTTGAATACATATGAGGCATAAAGGCATTTACCATACCATTCTGTTTTGCTTCGTCGGGACTGAAGGCAAACTGAAGAACCTTCATTCCAGGAAGTCCTGCTTCATCTCTAAGCTGTCGAACTTCATCTGTAATTACACCTAAATCTTCTGCAATGACAGGTAGATCGCCCAGCTTCTTTTTAATTGTTTTAAACAAATCTATTCCAGGACCTTTTTTCCATTCACCATTAATGGCAGTTTTTTCTCCTGCAGGAACAGACCAGTAAGCTTCAAAACCACGGAAATGATCGATTCTTAAAACATCAGTTAATTCAAAAACTCGTTTAATTCTGGCAATCCACCATTCATAACCGGATTTTTTCATTTCATCCCAATCATAAATAGGATTTCCCCAAAGTTGACCGTCTGCACAGAAATAATCTGGAGGAACTCCTGCAACACAATTTGGTCGTCCCTGTGCATCCACCTGGAAATACTTCTGATTAGCCCAAACATCGGCACTATCAGGAGCAACAAAGATTGGGATATCGCCAATCAATTTAATACCTTTTGAGCTGGCATATTCTTTCAATTCATTCCACTGATAATCGAAGAAGAACTGAATAACCTTATAGGCTTCAACATCATCGCTATACTGCTTTTTCCATTGCGCAAGAGCTTCTTTCTTGCAGGAAGCTAAATCCTGTGGCCAGTAGTAATTCCACATTGAATTAGCAGGTTTTTCTTCTGCAGCTTTTGCATCATAAACAGATTTAATACTCATAAATAAAGCAAATTTTTCCAGCCATGAAGCTTTTGCTTTACAGAATTTTATATAGGAATCTAAATCCTCTTTAGTTGCATTTTCAAGAAAGTATTTTGCGGCAGATTTTAAAACTGGAGTTTTCCACCATACAACGGCACCAAAATCAACATTGCCGTCTTTTTTAATATAATCAGCCGGTTTAATAGATTTTTTTTCAGCCCAGCCTTTTTCAACAAGCATATCAAGATCAATAATCAAAGGATTTCCGGCAAAAGTCGAAAAAGAAGCATAAGGAGAATCGCCATATCCTGTAGGACCCAAAGGAAGAATCTGCCATAAACTTTGGCCTGCAGAATGCAACCAGTCTACAAAATCATAAGCAGGTTTACCAATTGTTCCAATACCATAACTTCCAGCAAGAGAAGTTGGATGTAAAAGGATTCCGCTTTTTCTCTGAAATTTCATAATTTACCTCTTGTGTAAATTTATCATAATTTAATAAATTTTTCTATTTTTTTCTGGTATATAATATTTATATGAGGATTTATTTTTTAAGTTCACAGCCTGAAATCTGTCAGATTTTTCAACACAATTTACAGGAACATCAGTGCTTTATTTTCTCAAATCTGGAACCTGTTGTTGATTTAATTGACAACAAAAGGATTTTTCCCGATTTAATTATTGCTGATTTTATCTGTCATAATCACGATTTTTTCAATGTCTTTAAGCAGATGAATAAATACTCTAAACATATTCCGTTGATTTATTATAACGATCCTGTTGTAACTGCCAATAGCAGAGTACTTCATTGGAAAATGTCCATAACCCTTTCTGATATTCATAAGGAAAATCTTAAACTTGAGGAATATGAAAAAATTCTGACTACAATTTCAAACCTTGTTGAGTCCCCTAAACTAAAACCCTACATTAAACTCATGCAGGAACCAAAACCTTTACCAAAAAATCTTTTGATAAATGAACTTTACAACGACTACGAATATGAAGAGATTGAAGCCCGTTTGTATAAAATAAAAAAAATGGAAAACATGACTGAATCATTGTTCTTTCTTCTCACAGTTTTATTTAAGCTGCAGAACTGTCCCTGTAAACTTGATGATATTCTTGAAGAATATAAAAAAGCTGAAAAAGAAATGAAAATAGAGTCCTTAAAAGTTAAATTGTCCAGGTTAAATACAATTATAAAAAAACACCCGGAATTAAGAATAACTATAAATAAAAGCAAATCGGGTATTCAGCTGGTGGAGTTTTAAAAAGAAAAAGGTTATCCAGAAATGGATAACCTTTTTTCGTAGATTAAAGAATTATTCTATGACAATACTTTAGAAATTCTTTCAAGAACCTTCTTGCGGTCAAGAGGTTTTACGATATAGCTTTTAGCACCAAGCATCAAAGACTTCTTAACAAGTTCTTCTTTACCAAGAGCAGAAACCATTACAACTTTTGCATTTTTATCAAAAGCCATAATCTGTTCCAAAGCAGAAATCCCGTCAAGTTTAGGCATTGTAATATCCATTGTAACTAAGTCAACATGAGGACATAATTCTTTATATTTTTCAACACCTTCAGCTCCATCAACTGCAGTGGCAACTACATCATAGCCTTCACTAGCAAGAATCTGACCAAGCTGTTTTGCAACGAACATTGAATCATCTACAACCAACACCTTAAAAGCAGTTCCATCACCTTTAAGTCCCTCAGGAGGTCTTTCATTAATTGTTGGATAATCCTGAATAGTTTTCATAGTCTACTAACTCCTATAATTATGTACGCTCACGAATAGCGACGTTAATTTCAATATTACCACATCCTGTGTGAAGAGGTACAATAAGAGCCTCAACACTCTGTGTAGAACCACTCAAAGCAGCAATTTCCATCTTCTGTCCAACAAACAATGTTGGAGGTGTAAGGTCAAATTTAAAACCTAATTCATGAAGTTTAGTTACTGCCTGCGCTGTAATAAGATTTGCAAGTTCAGATATTGTTGCTTTAGCCAAATCGTCAAAAGCAGCAAGTTTTTCACCGTTCATAGCTGATGCAATATTAAGAGCAGTTTCCATACCCATATCGAACAGAACACGACCTTCTACATCGCCTGCAAGTCCAACCAAAGCTGCAACACCCATAACAGGCATAGCAGTTGATTTAAGGTACAAGTCACCTCTTTTTACTTCTGCACCACCAAGAACTTCCTGCAATACGCGAAAGGAAGTTTCTACAAAAGGATTAATATATTCTACTCGCATTTCATCCCCCTTTAGTCTTTTGTATATGCCACAACGGCACCGCCAATACTCTTTTCACCAAATCCAAAAGAATTAGGAATTACTTCGTTTTCACCAACAAATACAATTCCGTTTCCTTTTAATTTATCCTGAATATCAGTAATAATAGTATTCTGAGTTGCTTCATCACAAAGAGATAAAACATCTCTTGCCAATACAATGTCAATCATAGGAAGAACATTTGTATTTTTGCAGTCATGATATTCAAACATAATACTATTCTTAATTTCTGGGCTAAATGTACATTCACCACTAGCCTTTTTTGCCAAATATGGAGCAAACCACTGATTTGCCAATTCGGCAGGAGCAGCCATCAAACTGGCATTTGAAACACTTAATAAATCAATATCCTGAGCATAAATCTTAATATTTGCATTTGGATATTTTTCTTTTAAGATACAAGCAAAACTATAAGTTTCGTAACCTGCTCCACAACCTGGATTCCAAACAACAATCTGTTTAGCATTATTATCTGGGAAAAGATTCAATAAACTCATAATTTCGTTTTTGTAACTTTCACCCCAGAATTTTCCAGTTTCAGAAGACCAGAATGGTTTTAAGAATGCATCGGCATCTTCAGTATTCTGCAACTGAACATTATCACCTCGTTCTTTTTTCCATTCTTTATATCTTCTTGCAACCCATTCGTTATTAATATCTGAAACAGTAAACTTCTTAAACTGAGCCAAAGCTTCAGAAATGAATTTAATATCAAGTGAAGAAGTATCAGGTTCAGCCTGAACAGGAGCTGCAGGAGCAGCAGGTTCTGTAGCAACACCTAATTTGCTGGCTAAAACTTCATTAATATTCTGTTTTTCATTAGAAGCAGGAGCTGCTGAAATTTTTGGAGCTGAAATAACTGAATTACTTGCAGCAACTTTTGCAGGTTCTTCCTTTTTCTTTTCTTCTTTTGAAGCAAAGATTCTTAATACATCAAGCAATACATAAAGGCGTTCGTTACATTCAACGATACCTTTAATGAATTTAATATTAATATCACCAAATAAAGGATGTGGTGGCTGAATAGAACTTTTCTGAACACCAACAACTTTATCGATTTTATCAACAACCAAACCAAATGTCTGATCATCAATAGTAAGAATCAAAAGATTCTGAAGTTTCTTGTTATTTTCTACTTCAGGAACTTCAATATTAAAGAAAATACGAAGATCAAGAATAGGAATAATTTCACCACGAAGATTATATACACCAAGTACAAAAGGCTGTGTATTTGGAACATAAGTAAATCTTCCAGCTTTTGCAATTTCTTTAACATGCATGATATCGATACCGTAATCTTTACCTGCTAAAGAAAAAGTTACCATCTTGAAATCGATAAATGATGCAGCCTCTTTCTTTTCCTGAGTCTGCTCAAGAACTTGCTGGGCTGTCTGAACTAAATTGTTTGAACTGTTAATTGCATCCATATCGATATCCTTACTGATTTCCCATCTGAATGTTCATTTCTTCTTTTGCCTGAGCAAGAATTTCCTGCTTAACACCAAGGTCAAGAAGCTGACTTACATCAATAATCAAAGAAACTGAACCATCACCTAAAATAGAAGCACCCGCAATACCAGGAGAATTTGTAAAGTTATCACGCAAAGGTTTAATAACTACATCTTCTTCACCGATTAAAGCGTCTACCATAACACCAATTTTCTTTTCCTGAGTACCAACAATTACGATATAACATTCATCACTCTTATCGCTTTCTGGAATATCAAAGAGTCGTGAAAGTCTAAGTACACTGATAACTTCATTACGAACATTCATAATTTCGTAGTTATCAATCTTGTTGATTTCTTCCACAGGAATACACTGGCTTTCAATAACGTTAGCAATTGGAATAGAGTAAATTTCAGTTCCAACTCTAACAAGAAGACCCTGAATAATAGCAAGAGTAAGTGGAAGTTTGATAGTAAAGGTTGTTCCATTGCCAGGTACAGAAGAAACTGAAATTGTACCTTTCAAATTGGTAATCATTGTCTTTACAACATCAAGACCAACACCGCGTCCTGAAATATTTGAAATCTTTTCAGCTGTTGAGAAACCTGGCATCATAATTAAATTATATGCATCCTGATCCGAAATATTCTTATCAGGGTGAATCAAGCCTTTTTCAATAGCTTTAGCTTTTACTCTTTCAACATCAATTCCGGCACCATCATCTTTAATTTCAATAACAATCTGGTTACCTTCATTGGCAGCACGAAGTAATACAGTACCAGTTT
>JAZQOB010000025.1:0-16499 GCA_045627625.1 Treponema sp. | reverse complement strand
AATAACTGTCTCAAGTCATTCAATCCAAGTGCCATAAGAGCCATACGGTCAATACCAATACCCCAAGCCAAAACTGGAGCATCAATACCCATAGCTTTTGTAACTTCTGGACGGAAGATACCAGAACCACCAAGTTCAAACCAACCTAATACTGGGTGCTTAATATGAACTTCGATTGAAGGTTCTGTAAATGGGAAGTAACCAGGAACATACTTAACTTCTGTTGCTCCAGCAATTTCTGTCGCAAACATTTTAAGCATACCAAGCAAGTCTCTAAGTGTTACATCATTACCAACGATGATACCTTCTGTCTGATAGAAGTCTGACAAGTGAGTAGCATCAACTTTATCATAACGGAAACAACGAGCAATACCAAAATATTTTCCAGGGATTTCTGCTTTGTGTAACTGATGAGCAGAAAGTACAGTACCCTGAGAACGAAGAATCAAACGGCGAGTAAAGTCGTTATCAAATGTATAATTCCAACCACGGCTTCCAGAGTTTCCTCCGTTTTCGTGAGCAGCTTTTACATTTGAAAGATATGGTTCTTCAATGAATTTTGCATGTGTAGGATTTTTAATACGGTAAACATCGTGAATATCACGAGCAGCATGGAACTGTGGCATGAACAATGCATCACCATTCCAGAATTCTGTTTCTACAAGTGGACCATCAAATTCCTGGAAACCTAAAGAACAAAGTTTGTCTTTTACAGATTCAAGGAACTGAACATAAGGATTTGTACGACCAGGAATAATTCTTGCAGGAGGAATAGCAATGTTATAACCACGGAAAGTTCCGTTTTTCCATTCTCCAGAAGCAAGCATTTTTGGTGTGATTTCACCAATTTCGTTACCTGTTACACCAGCTTTTTTAAGTTCTTCAACAACTTTTTCAAAACCTTCAACAAGTTTATAGAATACAGTTTCTCTTTCAATCATTTTGAAAGGAGCATCTGTTGCACCACGCTTTTTAGCAAGTGTATTCATTACTTCAAGTTCGTCAGCAGAAAGATCATTTTTGTTCAATAAACCATTTTCTGCAGCACAACCTTTTTTCAAAAGATCAGAAGTAACTTTAATACGAGCAGGAAGTTCAGCACCTGTGTACTCAACTTTCTTTTCAGCATTCATTTTAAGAACGCCTTCTTTTACTAATGGACCAAATGCAGAACCTACATCTTTCTGTTCAAGACCAATACCTGAAGCAATTTCTGGCATAAGATGAGCGCCTTCTTTTTTCAAGTATTCAACCATTCTTTCTTCAACAGTACCTGTTTTTGAAAGAGAACGGCCCATGTCTGTAATTTCATAATATGTATGTGGAGTTCTTTTTGTTTCTTTAAGAAGCTCTTTACCAGAAAGCCAAGAGAAAGCCTGGTTTGCATGACCTTCTTTATAGTCTAATTCTTTCTGAAGCTTTTCAGATGTGAGTTCATCTTTACCCGAGTATTTCAACAAAACTTTAATTTCAAGCGGATGAAGATTCTTAATAGTATTTTTGATATCCATTACTTTACCCTATAAAAAAAATAAAACCGACAAATAAAATTTGTCGGTTAATATTCTACTATATTTTACTCAAAATAAGAATACCTTATCTTGAAAATTTTAAGTAAGACATGTACTGTGCCTTTCTTCTTCCTTTATCATCTTTAAAGAAGCGTTCTTTATCATTACGCAAATATCTATAACTGTAGTATTTGTTTTCTTTCTGGAAGTCTGCAAGGCACTGAAGAACAGTATTCATTGCTTCACCTCTATCATAAGTAACATACATACATTCGTAATAGATTCTTACTTCATCATACATTGGAAGGTATTCAATTCTAACAGTTGCTGTCTGGTCTGTTGCATGATTATTTTCAGGAATAATAACTTCAATTTTAGTTTTTCCTTCATCAAATACATCCATTGTTACATCAGGTACACCTAATGTTGACGACTGATTTGTTGGAACATCCTGAGCAAATAAAAAGAAAGCACTCAAAAGGCCTGCTAAGAGGACAAATAATTTTTTCATCTTCATTCCTTAGTTTAAAACTGTGTATATTGCTTTATTCTACCGTATTCCAAGAAAAAATCAAGATTTATTACATAACGACCTTGATCAATTCCTAAAGTTGGTGTTTTTCGCAAAAGAACAGAACCGGTTATTTCTTTAGGTTTGTTCTTGTATTTTGTACGATAATGCTCCCTGATGGCATTTTTTACAGCTTCCTGTGTCGCTTTTTCAATACCAGTAAAACCATCAGCCAAAGGACCAAAACCTCTTCCATGAATGACAGGATTTCTTATGGATGCCCATAAATTATAACTTGTTACCTGAACATTCGTTCTTTTATAATTCACCCAGCAATTAAATTTGTTATCTTCAATCCAGGGTGAAGAATACTGAATACTTTGTGTAATATCATCTCCAGGATTTTTCGAAATAATTTCAAAATACTCATCTACGCCCCTTGCTTTATCAGAAGGAACATAGACAAAATCCCAGCCATATACCATTCCATTAACAAGGTAAGGTGCCAATTCCCGGATTCGGTCTATTGGATAATCATAAGTTTCTCCGCTAGACGGGTCGGACGTTTCAATTCCTGGATAAGCATCTACCATCGCCCATAAGGGAAACCTTATGTTCTCGATAATGGAAGGTGTCTGACAAAATATAGAGAAATTAAAAATACAAAAAGTTACAAACAAAATGAATTTTTTCATAAAAGTATTAAAATCCCTAATTTTTAAGAGCATTTTTCCATACTTTTATCGGACGAATTCCCATTCTTAATAAGAAATAAATCCAGGCAGCTAAAAATCCAAATAAATGAGTAAGATGAGCTGTATTTGAAGCAGAACCGAAAACTTCACTAATAATTTCGATTGCAGCATATAATGCTACTAAAATTGGAGCTGGAACTGGAATAATTCCCCAGATATAAATTGTAGAACGAGGAAATCCAACTGCATAACCGAATAAAACTGCATAAATTGCACCGCTGGCACCAATAAGATAGATATTTGATTTTACCAGACAGAAAACACCGAAAGACAAAAGCCCCGAAACAATTCCACATACAAAATAATACATAAGGAATTCTTTTGAACCAATCTGTCTTTCTAATGGGATCCCAAAGAACAAAAGGGCCAGCATGTTAAACAAAAGATGAGTAAAATTATAATGAGTAAACATGTAGGAAATAAATTGCCAGAAATACTTTAATTTAATTATTCCTAATGGACTTAAAGCTAAATAATAAGTTAATTGATAATTAAATCTGATAAGAGCAAAAATTATAATGTTAATTAAAATAATTCCTAAGGTTGCATGAAAATATGCATACTTAAAGGGGCGTCTAAAAAATAATGTATTCATAGTTAATTTGTTTATCTAATGTTATAAACTTGCAGGATCAAAATAAGTTACCTTATTTCTTCCAGAGTTCTTAGATACATATAATGCTTTATCTGCCTGTTCGACAAATTCATTTGGTGATTTTACGATATTATTTACAGGATCAAAAACAGCAACACCAACCGAAATTGTTACATGCAAATGTTTGTCTTCGTAAACAAAATCGTGTTCATCAATAGACTTTCTGATTCTTTCAGCAACAATTAAGGCTTCGTTTTTACCCTGATTTCCAAGAAGAACTGTAAATTCTTCACCACCATAACGGCTGGCAACATCATCTTCACGCAAGGTCTTTTTAATTAAATCAGCAACACTAATCAAAACAAAGTCACCGCATTCATGACCGTAAGTATCATTGAATTTCTTAAAGAAATCGATATCGAACATCAAAACTGCAAGATTTTCGCCGCTCATAAAGGCACTATCAATTTCCTGGGCAAGAATATTGTAGAAAATATACTTCAACTTCAAATGAGTCATCATATCTGTTGAAGAAATTTCCATTAATGATGCATTGTTGATAGCAACCGACGCAAGAGAAGCAATAGACATAATCTGTTCCTGCTCGTAGTCGTTGTATGTTGTATCATTATCAATTGCAATTCGTTCCTGTAAAATTAAAATACCATTAAGGTGATTTTTCTGAATTAAAGGAACAATCAAAGTTGGTCGCAATTTTTCAAGAATATCAATGTGAGGTGAATAAGGAATTTCTGTTTTTAATTCTTCAAAAGAAATTGGTTTATTTAAAGCAAGCAGTTTATTTACAATTGGAGAAGTAACAGGAATTGAGGGCTTTTTGTCGATATCATACATATCCGAAGAAGTTTCAAGATTGAAGGCTTCATTATAGATTACATCTCTAACAAAAATTTCAGCTCCAAGAACATGCATCTGAGCCATACAGATATATACAATGGATTCCAAAAGATTCTTAAAATCCAAAGTTGAACAGAAAGATTTTGCAATATCAATTAACTGTTCAAGATCGTAAATTCTTTTTTCGAACTGCAAAGCCTGTTCAAGTAATTCCTGAGAAGTTTCTTCTTCTTTTGTTTTTTTGTTCTTTATCAACATTTACTGTATCTCACCCGAATTAATAATAACATAATTCTTCATTATATCAAAATAAATATTCCAACCAGGGAACTGTTCTTCCAAAAGGTTAGTATTATCTCGGTTGCGGGAAGACATCATTAAGTTTTTAAGGTTTGAAATTACTTCGCAAGAAGGTTTTTTTGCATCAGCCAGCAATTCTTCCAAATCAAAAGAAAGTGAATGAAGTGCAGTTGTAACTTCCTGCATAATTTTATGGGCAGAATTATTAATTTCTTCTACCATCATTTCCAGTTTGCGGTAAAAATCTTTATCTTTTTTGCTGTCTACAACATATCCCTGCATTACTGCAACACTAAAAGGCATGTCTGAAGAAAAATTAGATTCAAATTCCTGAATTTTAGAATCAGCACTAATTACAGCATAAACTTTGCTGGAGAATTCCGACTTGTAAGTAGGATTATTAAAGAAACCTTCAATGACAACATCATTCAAAAGGCTCTTAATTCCTTCTGTCATAAAATTATCCAGGAAGGTTTTTACAATTCGCATTGGAAGAATCCATTTGAAAGATAAAGAAGTATTTGTTTTAAGCAATTCATCAGAATCTTCGTTGTAACCAAAAAGCTGTTCCAATGGCAAATTATTAAAAAGTTCAGCAACTTCACTACTAATCTGATCACTCTGGATTTCTGATTTGATTCGCTGTTCTTCTGCATCAAAATTCTGCTGAAGAATGTTAGCAAATTCCTGACGAGGAGAACCTTTATATACACAAACAGAAGGTTCGTAATTCAAATCTTCACGGGCAATTCGAATTAAAATTCTGAGTTTATCTGCTGAGATTACTTTTGTAAGAATATAATTGATTTTTTTCAGATAGCCCACATAAAGTTTAGCTTCCTGTTCCGAAATCACATCACCATTACGCAATTGAACTAACGCAACAACCTGATCTGCAAGAGAAGTTGTAATTTTAAGATCCGAAATTTGATAATACAAATCTTCCAGAAGGTTTACAGCCTTAGAAACTGCAAGTTCAGAATAAGTTGGTTTATAAGCAAAATCTGCAGGAATAAAGTTTGTATCGAATCCCTGAAGAATTGGAATAAAACTAAATCTACAAAAATCCACAAACTGACGGAGCATTAAAATATCTCTATCCATTCGGGCAAAATTTTCGGTATTTAATTCTTTAAGCAAACCTTCAAGAGTTTTTCTCTGGCGCAAATAAATACGATCAGGGTTTGTACTTCCTTCATTCAAAACTTCTGCTTTTCTGGCTTCAAACGAAAGATTTTCCAGTTTTTCCTGCTCGGCAGGAGAATAACCAGTTAAAATCAACTGAGCTTCAAAACGATGCTGACGAGGAATATTGTTTGGACTGATTGTTGCAGCAAAGAGATCATCCAAGGGTTTTGTGTTTTTGTATAATGTAAAAATAGCTTCCGCAAAATTAGGCTGCAAGAATCCATTTTTGTAAATAACAGGTGTAAATGTTCGAACTTCAGCTTCCAGTTTTTTCATTAACTGTTTGCGCTGCACTTCGGGAGAGGATTTTTTGAAAATTGATTCGATTAAATCTGTAATGACTTGAATTAAACTCATCGTTTTTTAGTGTATCAAATCCTATTTTGTTATTCAATTAATAAATCAAAGGCCAAGAATATTATCAAAAATATCGTGATAATCCTGAATGGTAGAAGCATGAACAATTTTTGCTCTTAAGGCTGCTCCATTCTGAATTCCCTTTGAATAAGCCGCAAATCTTTTTCGCATTTCCATACAAGCATGCTGTTCAGAAGTTTCTTTTGTAAGTCTTTCCAATTCAGCAAAACCTGTTTGAACTCTAATATCACTAGGAACAGGCTCGTAAGAACCAGTTGTCAAAAGCGAAGTTGCATCTCTAAAAATAAAAGGATTTCCCATAGCACCGCGGGCAAACATTACTCCGTCGGCACCAGTTTCTTCCAGCATTTTTTTAGCATCTTCTGGTTTGAACAAATCTCCAGAACCAAAAACCGGAACTTTACCATCTACCATTTCTACAAGCTGTTTCATAATTGACCAGTCTGAATGGCCTTCGTATCCCTGAGTTTTAGTTCTAGGATGAATTGTAATAGCAGAAACTCCTGCATCTAAAGCAGCCTGAGCCGCTTCTTTCCAAGTAAGAGTTGGTCGTTCCCACCCAGAACGAATTTTTACAGTAACAGGAGTACCTTCTGCAGCCTCAACTACAGCCTTTGCAATTTTATACAAACGGTCAGGGTCTCTTGTTAATGCAGAACCTGCTCCAGTTTTTACAATTTTTGGAACCGGACAACCGCAGTTAATATCAATTACTTCACAATGACTTTTTTGCAGTACAATCTGTGCCGCTTTTGCCATAACATCTTCTTGTCCACCAAAAATCTGAACAGAATAAGCTTTTTCATTGTAAGCACGAGACATTAATACTTCAGTTTTAATATTTCCCCTGACTAAAGCTTCAGCACTTACCATTTCTGTGTAAGTAAAACATGCTCCGTTTTCAATACAAACTGAACGGAAAGCTGCATCGCTGTAACCTGCAACAGGGGCAAGAAATAAATTACCTGCTAACTGGACATTTCCAATTTTAACAGGATGATAAAGTTCCTTCATAAATAGAACCTGTTACTCTGGCAAATTAAAGGCTTTACAACTGTTTTTCCACAACTGTACGCTTAATTCTTCAATATCCATTTCTTTCATATCTGCAAGGAAACGAGCAGTTGATGGCAAATAAGCTGGCATTGTTCGTTTTCGTTCACGATATTCAGCAGGAATCATAAATGGACTTTCAGTTTCGATCAAAATTCTATCAACAGGAATATTCATAACTGTTTCATGAAGATTTCTGGCATTACGATAAGTTAAATTTCCTGCAAAACTGAACCAGATGTTTTTATCAAGACATTTTTTTGCATATTTTCCATCTTCTGAATAACAATGGAGAATAGCACCTCTGTCTGGAAGTCGTTCAGTTAAAACATCATACAAATCATTTCCTGCTTCACGGTTGTGAATGATTACAGGAAGATCGTGAGCCTGAGCAATTTCCAACTGAGTAATGAAAAGTTCAATCTGAGAGCGTTTGTCACCGAACTGTTTACAATAATCCAATCCAGTTTCGCCAACTGCAACAACATTTGGAAGTTCAAGATATTCTTCGATTTTCTGAATATAGTCTCTTCCTGGATTACGAACTTCTGATGGTGCAACACCAACTGCATGATAAATTCCCTGACATGATTTAAGATTTTCATAAACCTTTGGGAAATCCATCAAACTATTATTTATACTGATAATGCGTTCAACACCAGCTCTTTTTGCTTGTTGTATTACGCGCAATTGTTCAATAGGGTCATCGTATATAAGCCCGATGTGAGCGTGAGTATCAAAAAACTTCATGGCTTTATTTCCTTAAAAGATAGGGAGATTAAGTGATTAAGAACAAATCACCTAAATGATAATTTAAACATAACATAGGATTTTTTTATCGTCAACTTATTATTCTATTTCTTCTATTATGTAACTTCTAATACAATGCAGTGTTTGACACATTAGAAGTGGACATGTTATACTTGTAAAACCTATCTACTTTTAGTTGATATAGAATTTCGGAGCAATAAGTTGCCAAAAACTCAAAGAACAGTTAAAAAATTCGAAAAAAAGTTTGCTTCTAATGTTTCAAAAGGATTTGGAGCTTTTCTACACTCACTTGGAAGCCTTTTTGTTAAATTATTTAAAATACTCGATAATAAACTCACAATCATGATTGTTCCTCATTCAGAAGGAAAATCTATAAATTTCAGAACCAATGTATTTGCGTTGTTTCTTTCAATCATTTTAATCATTGGTATTTTAACTTCATTCATTTATTACAACACAAGAGCAGTGTCTTCAAGCCTTACAATTTCTGCTTTGGAAAGTCAGAACAGAGAAACTATGGCTAGTTTGGATCAGTTCCGTGATGAAAATGCAAACCTTTTCCAGGCTGCTAAAAAATTCCAGGCATCACTTTCACACTCTCTTTCACTTCTTGGAATTAACAGTCTCGAAAAGAAATCAGATAATTCTTCACAGGATGGAGACCTTTCGGCACTTTTCAACACAACCGAAACTGCATCTGGTTCTTCAAAAGAAATCGCTGATATTCAGGAATTAACAAATTATCTCCAGAATGCAATTGAACCAATTGATCAGATGGGAAAAATGCTTAAGACTCAGCAGTCTTTGTTTACAGAAATTCCAAGTATCTGTCCTTTAAGAGGTCCAAATCTTCATATTTCAATGCCATTTGGTCCTAACATTCACCCTACAAAAGGTAACTGGTATATTCATAAAGGAATGGACTTCTCAACTTACCGTTCAGGAGATCCAATTCTTGCAACTGCTTCTGGGCAGGTAGTAAATACTTACTACGATTCTGGATACGGATTAAATGTAATCTTAAAGCACAACCATGGTTTCTACACTCGATATGGTCACCTTAGTGTAATCAATGTTCAGAAAGGTCAGATGGTTGATCAGGGACAGATTATCGGTTATTCAGGAAACACTGGTATTTCTACTGGTCCTCATCTTCACTACGAAGTTCATATCGGTTCAGATGTAGTTGATCCAGCAAAATATGTAAACGCAAAAATCCAGCTTATTCAGTAGTTTAGGCAAGGAACTAAAATGGGAACAAAATTAGACGATATATCAATTAATACAATCATTGGTAATGGAACTGCAATTTCTGGAGACATTAAAGTTAATGGTCTTACAAAAATTGACGGCGACATTGACGGAAACATCGAAACTGATGGTGGAATTATTATCAGTGAAAATGCCCGTGTCCGTGGAAACATCCATTCTAAATCGATTATTGTTGGTGGAATTGTAATCGGAAATATTCATGCTGTTGAAAGTGTAAAACTTCTTTCTGAATCTGTAGTTTTAGGCGATATTCTTTCGATGAAAGTTCAGATTGAAGATAAAGCTAAATTCCAGGGTCATTGCATTTCAATTAAAGACAGAGACGGCTTTAATCTGGCAACAGACCGCTACTTACAGCAGAAAGCATTACAGGATAAGGTACTTCTTTAATGGCAGAAATTAATCCGTTGGGACCTTCATCCTATTTTGCAGGAATTCAAAATACCTCCAACGAAGCTGCTAAAGCAAACAAAAAAGAAAAATCAGACTCCATTAAGCGAACAAAGTTTTCTGATTTATTTAAAAATCAAACACAGGAAACAACTGAAACTTCAGATTTAGACTATCCACCAGAAATCCAGAATCTTCCGGTGGAAGAAGCTGCCATCTATTTAAAAGATCAGGTAGACTTGACCGGCGATTTATTGAATCAGGAATTAAACAACGAAAATGTGGAAAAATTCAAAAAATCGGTTCAGCTTTTTATGCGTTTTGTTGTAGATCACAATTATGAAATAAGAAAACGACCTCAAAGAGGTTTTAGTTCGCCTTTAAATTGCTTTGGAACTTACATTACTACACAAACTCCTAAACGACCAAGAGTTATAATTGAGACAATTAATAAAAAACTTGATGAATTAACTAAAGGTATGCTTTATAATCAAAGAGATAATATTAATATACTTGCCAGATCAAATGAAATTAAAGGATTGATTGTAGACCTTTTATCTTCATAGGCTTTATAATAAAACTAATCAGGATTTATAAAATGAGTGATATTTTTGAAACAGATATAGATGACGAAGTAAATCTTTCCAACCTGGAAGACAACGATACTGCTGTTGTTGAAACAGAAAATCTTGTAATTGATTATCCTCTCTATCACATTAAATTAGAATATTCCAGCGAAACCTTATACGCAAAAACAAATAACAATATTCAGCTCAATAATGGTGACTATGTAATTACTCCAACTCGTTACGGTAAAGACATGGCACTTGTTCTTGGACAGGCAAAAAAACCAATTGGTATTAAACAGAGTGATATTGTTACAATTGAACGCAAAGCTACTCCAGAAGATTTAGCAAAACGCGAAGAACTTAAAAAGAAAGAAAAAGAAGCCTTCCCTATTTTTAAGGAAAAAGTTGCTCTTCATAAATTGGATATGAAACTTGTAGAAACTCACTTCCTTTTTGATTCACAGAAAGCTTTGTTCTTCTTTAGTTCCGATAACCGTGTAGATTTCCGTGAATTAGTAAAAGATTTGGTTTCGGTTTTCAAAATGAGAATCGAATTACGCCAGATTGGGGTTCGTGATGAATCAAGAATTACAGGTGGACTTGGAGTTTGCGGCCGTCCTTTCTGTTGTCATGGCGTTTCAGACAAATTAAAGCCAGTTTCTATCAGAATGGCAAAAGATCAGAATCTTTCTCTTAATTCATTAAAAATATCTGGTCAGTGCGGAAGGCTTTTATGTTGTCTCTCTTATGAATTCGACTGGTACAACGAAGCCCGCAAGAACCTCCCAACAGAAGGTCTTCATATTCACTACGATGGAACAAATTTCCGTATTACCGAAGTTAACCCTCTTACTAATATGGTTAAAATGTCCGGTGAAGATGGCCGTCTTCTGGAAGTAAACGCAAAAAGATTCAAACAGGATAACAATCATCGCTGGAGAATTGATTAATACAAAACTCCAATAATTTGAAAGTCCTTCCAGTACGCTCGCGGACTTTCAAATTATAAATGCTTCTTTTAAAATCAATTCTTCATCATTCAAAAACTACAACAAACTTAACAATAACTTCTTTTCTTCAATATATATTTTCACTATAATAATTTTTATGAAAGCTTCAAAATATATTATTTCAACTTTACGCGAAGCACCAAATGATGCTGTAATTTCTAGCCATCAGCTTATGATGCGCTCAGGCATGCTTCGTAAATTGGGTAACGGACTTTATTCTTACATGCCATTAGGATTCCGTTCTTTTCAAAAATTAAGCAAAATAATTCGTGAAGAATTAGATGCAGCTGGTTTAATGGAAATGAAACCGACTGTTATACAACCTGGTGAATTGTGGAAGGAATCTGGCCGCTGGGACAAAATGGGCGAAGAAATGCTTAAGCCTCAGAATCGTCAGGGTCAGGATATGGTTGTTTCTCCTACTGCAGAAGAAGCATTTACAGCTTTAGTTCGTGAAGGTCTTTCTTCATACAAACAGCTTCCATTCACTTTATATCAGATTAATACAAAATATCGTGATGAAATTCGTCCTCGTTATGGTGTAATGCGTGGTCGCGAATTCACTATGATGGATGCATATTCTTTTGATAAAGATCAGGCTGATTTGGATGCTTCATACGACAATGTTGCAGAAGCATACAGAAGAATTTTCAAACGCCTTGGATTAACAACTATTTCTGTAAAAGCTGATACTGGTGCTATGGGTGGTTCTGGTTCAGAAGAATTTATGGTTGAATCTGAAGTTGGTGATGATACATTAATTCTTTGTCCAAACTGTTCTTATGCCGCAAATGTTGAAAAAGCAGCTTGTAAAAAAGAAGTTCCTCTTAACAACGAAGGAAAACCACAGGTTAAGACAGATTTAGCAATTGAAGAAGTTGCTACTCCAAATGTATTCTCTATCGAAGACATGGAAAAATTCTTCAATGCAAAACCTACAACTTTCCTTAAAGCTTTAATTTACAAAGTTTATAACTGTGCAATTGATCTTTCTAAAACAGAAGCATACAAAAATGCAGAAACTGTAACAGAAGGAAAACAGACATACATTCCAGAAACATATTTCTGCGTTCTTATTCGTGGTGATTTGGATGTAAACGAAACAAAACTTGCATCTGTTCTTAAAGCTTCTGGTGCAGAATTAGCTAATGATGAAGATGTTCTTAAATATTCTGGTGCTCCACATGGCTTTGTAGGACCAGTTGGAATTAAGATTCCTGTTATCATGGATGAAAGCACTGTTGATATGCACGATTGTATTGCAGGATCTGGAAAAGAAGGATATCACATTAAACATGTTGAACCAGGCCGCGACTTTACTGCATTTATGACTGCTGATGTTCGTACAGTAAAACCTGGTGATTTGTGTCCAGAATGTGGCGGATCTTTCTACATGAAGAAAGGAAACGAACTTGGACATATTTTCAAACTTGGTGATAAATATACAAAATCAATGAATGTTACTTATCTTGATGACAGCGGTAAACCAGTAACACCAATTATGGGTTGTTATGGTATTGGTGTTGATAGAACTTTGGCATCAATTATCGAAGGTCACCATGATGAAAATGGAATTATCTGGCCAATGACAGTTGCTCCTTTCCAGGTAGTAGTTGTTCCTGTTAAATACGAAGGTGCAATGAAAGAAAATGCTGATATGATTTACAATCAGTTGAAAGCTGCTGGAGTTGATGTTCTTCTTGATGATAGAAATGAACGCCCTGGTGTTAAATTCAAGGATGCAGATTTAATTGGTTTCCCAATTAGAATTGTTGTTGGAGATAAAAATCTTCCAAATGTTGAAGTTAAATTCCGTTCTGAAGCTGATGCAACTCTTGTTCCTGCAACAGAAGCCGCAGCAAAAGCAGAAGAATTTGTTAAATCTGAACTTGCTAAATTAAACGCATAAAATCAGATTTTTATACAGCGTAAATCTTTGTATCTTTATGAAGTTTACGCTGTTTTTATTTTAAAACCGTTATTAGAAGGAATGAAAATGAAAAAAGGAATTATTACCGCCTTACTTTTGAATTTTGCTTTGTCGCTTTTTGCCTTAGCAGGATTCAACCAATACATACCTGATAATTCTGGTGAATATGTTTTCTACCGGGATTATACTTTTGCCAATAGAGAAAGTTATATTGGTCTTTTGTGCTACAACGAAAGTACTTATCAGATTAAATACTATTCTCCTGCAAATGCTGAATTGAAACAGCCAGAAAAGAGTGTTGCAATTGCAGTTACACTAAACTCTAAGTCTGATTTTTGGGATATGAACGGAGAAAGAATCCTTTCTGCTATTACACAGGATTCAGATGACCTTGATATTTTGAATTATCTTCACGATTTGCTTTACGATTTTGCTTCTATCCGTAAAAAAGCTGGAAATGTTTCTCCTGACAATCCTTCTTTCAATAATTCAAATATTTTTCGTGACAGAGGATTAAGATACAACCACGATTATCAGCAGTTTGGTGGAAAAGTAAACCTCATTTTTGATCCACTTATTCCTATCTTTAATTTGAAAGCTATTTATGCTGACGACGGAAGCTTACTCTTTGATTGTGTTACAACAGGACTTCTTGTTAATTCAGAAGACAAATCTTTTGATAATTTTAAGGGTTTAAGTTCTACATATATAGCAGGAACAGGAAAAACTGTTGCAAAAGCAAAATCTAAAAAATTCACTACTGAAAATAAAGTTCAGAGCTTTACAATTGACGAAAACTGGAAACAGCCAATGGAAAATCTTTGGACAAAGGGTGACGATGGGGTTCTTGCTATTAGTACAATTCCTGCATATTTTTCTGACAGTAAGAAGAATGCAACTTTTGTTTTAAGAAGACTTTTAGCTAGTGTGGATGGGGCTTATACAGTACTAAGTGATTTGGAATTACTTTACAATTCAAAATTGGATCAGTACAAAATCACTTATATGACAGACAGAAAAGCTAACGGTAAAGCAATTATGAATACAAAAATCTTTACCCAGCATGGCTCTGATTTACTGATGTTCTCTCTGGCCGTTTATAATACAGACTTCCAGACCAACTTGAACTACTACAACAAAATTATTAAAAGCTATACTGTAAAAAAATAATAATAGTTAAATAAAAAAAGAGGCATATGCCTCTTTTTTTATTTTAGAAAGATGCTCTTGATAATGGAGTACCAATCCATTGAGCACTTTCTCCTAAATATTCTTTCTTTTCACCATCAATTAAGAATTGAACACTCTTTACAGTCGAAAAAGAAGTTGAAGTATAAACAATCTGCATCAAAGAGCTTATATATCCATCAACCCCTTCATTATTAATTTCAAGAGCATCATTAAAGTTCAAATAGGCAACTCCATCTTTTACCCTTGCACTTAAAAGCTTTGTACCAGAAGGAATTAAACTCATACAGGTTTTTTCTGCACTCTTACTTGCATCTGGACCATCAAGCAAAAGATTAATTGCGGTAGTAAGTGGAGAATCATTTTTTGGAACTCCACGCTTAATAACTTTACGAACAATAGAACCGTCAGAAGTAACTTCAACAAAACAAAGGGACAGATCTGTATATTTTACAGTTGTAGTTACTGTTTCTTTCTCAACAACAGCTGGTTCTTCCTTTTTTACAGGTGCAGTCTCTTCTTTAACTTCAGTTTCTTCTTTTTTCTCTGAAGCTGTTACTTCAACCGGCGGAACTTTTGAAGGTTCAATTTTATTATTTTCAACTGATTCTGATGGTTTTTTTTCAGTTTCAATCTGAATAATAATTTCATTATCGTTAGTTTTTACCAGTAAATCATCATCAGACATTTCTGTTTCAGAAATATGATTCTGAACAAATTCAGGAGTTTTACCAAATACTCTATCAAAGAAATTTGTTTCCTTAAGGTTTGTTAAAATTTCATTTCTCTTAACTAAGAAGAAAATAAAAACCAATAATAAACCTAAAATAAAAATAGCAAATGCTAAACCTGTATTTCTTTTCTTTTGTTTCTGTCTATCAGCCATATATTTATTATCGGTCATTTTTACGAAAGATTTTAGAAGGATTTAAATAAAAAAAGGAAGCTCTTTTGAGCTTCCTTTTATGCTATATGAATAAAGCCAGTTTATTTTGCCAGATATTCATTAATTGCAGCTGCAGCCTTGCGACCTTCACCCATAGCCAAAATAACAGTAGCAGCACCGAGAACGATATCACCACCTGCCCAAACTTTAGCATGAGAAGTTGCCTGATTTTCATCAACTGTAATATGACCTTTGCTGTCTGCATCAAGTCCTGGAGTTGTAGAAACCAATAAAGGATTTGAACCGTTTCCAAGAGCAACAATCATTGCATCACATGGAACATCATGTTCAGAACCTGGAATAGCAACTGGAGAACGGCGACCAGAAGCATCAGGTTCACCTAATTCATAAGAAAGACATTTAACTCCAACAACTTTTCCATTTTCATCACCAAATACTTCTACTGGGTTTTCGAGGAATCTGAAGTTTACGCCTTCTTCTTCTGCATGAGCAATTTCTTCAAGACGAGCTGGCATTTCTGCTCTTGTACGACGATAAACGATATCTACAGATTCTGCACCAAGACGGAAAGCCATACGAGCAGCATCCATTGCAACGTTACCAGCACCACAAACAACTACATGTTTTGCTTCGTAAATTGGTGTTGCAGCGTGTTCTTTATCATAACCTTTCATAAGGTTAGCACGAGTAAGATATTCGTTTGCAGAGAATACACCGATTAAGTTTTCACCAGGAATGTTCAAAAATTTTGGAAGACCTGCACCAGTTCCTACGAATGCAGCATCAAAACCTTTTTCTGTAAGAAGCTGTTCCAAAGTATTTGTACGACCAACAAGGAAGTTGAGTTCGAATTTTACACCGATTTTTTCAAGGTTTTTGATTTCTTCCTGAACGATTTTCTTTGGCAAACGGAATTCAGGAATACCATACATCATTACACCACCAGCTTTGTGGAAAGCTTCAAATACTGTAACTTCATGACCAGCACGAGCACAGTCAGCAGCTACTGTAAGACCAGCAGGACCTGCACCAATGATTGCAACTTTTTTACCAGTTTTTGGAGCAACTGTTGGAGGTGTTACTTTACCATTTTCACGTTCCCAGTCAGCAACAAAGCGTTCAAGACGACCAATAGAAACTGCTTTTTCAGCACTTTTCCATACTTTACCAACTGTACATTTTCCCTGACACTGTTTTTCCTGTGGACAAACACGACCACAGATTGCAGGAAGAAGTGATGTTTCTTTAATTGTATCAACGGCAGCTTTGAATTCGCCTTTTGCAATTTCGCCAATAAACTTTGGAATGTTAAT
>JAZQOB010000024.1:0-38968 GCA_045627625.1 Treponema sp. | reverse complement strand
AAATGAGTGCATCAGATCCAGTAGCAGATATGCTCACAAAGGTTCGTAATGCGGCTATGGCCCGCCACGAGAAAGTAGATGTTCCAGCTTCAAAGCTTAAACTCGAAATCGTTAAGATCCTTAAAACTGAAGGTTATATTAAAAACTTCAAAAAGGTTCAGGAAGATGGAAAAAACACACTTCGCATTTTCTTGAAGTATGATGATGAGAATAATCCAGTAATCCATGGTGTTGAAAAAATTTCTACACCAGGACGCCGTGTTTATTCTGGATACAAAGATTTGCCACGTGTTTATAATGGATACGGTACAATCATCGTTTCAACTTCTTCTGGTGTAACAACTGGTAAGAAAGCTTCTGAAAAAATGGTTGGTGGCGAATTAGTTTGCAAAGTTTGGTAATAGGAGTCAGAAAGTATGTCTAAAGTAGGTAAACTTCCTGTTGCTATTCCAGCAGGTGTAACAGTTTCATTTGCAGATAACGTTATTACTGTTAAAGGCGCTAAAGGCGAACTTAAACAGCCAATTAACCCAAATGTAAAAATTGAAACAAAAGATGGTCAGATTGTTCTTACAACCTTAAACAATGAAAAACAGACTAATGCATATCATGGTCTTTACAGAAGCCTTATTGCTAATATGGTAAAAGGTGTTTCAGAAGGTTTCACAAAAACATTGGTTATTACTGGTGTAGGTTACCGTGCTGAAGTTAAAGGTAAAGAACTTGTTATGAACCTTGGTTATTCAAGTGACTATATTGCAATCATCCCTGATGGTTTGACAGTTACTGCAACTCCAGATGGAAAAGTAGCTATTTCAGGTATCGATAAGCAGTTGGTTGGTGAATTTAGTTCACAGATTCGTAAGTTGAGAAAACCTGAACCTTACAAAGGAAAAGGTATTCGCTACGATAACGAAGTTATCCGACGCAAAGTTGGTAAGACTGGTGTTAAATAAGGTGAAGCTATATGTTTAAGAAAATGAACGATAAAAACAGAAAGCGCTTGCACAGAAAAATTCACATCCGTAAATCAATTTACGGAACTGCTGAAAGACCAAGAATGACTGTTACTCGTAGTAACAAGAATCTTTCTGTACAGGTTATCGATGATGATGAAGGTAAGACTTTAGCTTCTATTTCTACTATGGAAAAAGAATTTGCTGATATTAAACCTACAATTGAAGGTGCAGCAAAACTTGGAGAAGCTTTAGGAGCTCGTCTTAAGGATAAAAAAATTACTAAAGTAGTTTTTGATCGTAATGGATATCTTTACCATGGTGTTGTTAAATCATTGGCTGATGGTGCTCGTAAAGCCGGAATCGAATTCTAGGAGTTAGAAATGGAAGAACATCAGAAAAAATTTGATAAAGATCCAAAAGAGAAGGAGTTTGTAGAAAAACTCGTTACTCTCAACAGAACTTGTAAGACTGTAAAAGGTGGACGTCGTATGTCTTTCTCTGCTCTTACAGTAGTTGGTGATCAGAAAGGTCGCGTTGGATACGGACTTGGTAAAGCTAATGACGTATCTGAAGCAATTAAGAAGAGTGTTGATAAAGCTAAGAGAAATCTTATTACAGTTCCAATGAAAAACGGAACTTTACCACACGAAATGATTGGTAAATATAAGAGTTCTGAAGTATTGTTGAAACCAGCTTGTTCCGGTACTGGAATTATCGCTGGTGGTACAGTACGTGCTATCATGGAAGCTGCAGTTGCAACTGATATCCAGTCTAAATCATTGGGTTCAAACTCTGCAGTAAACGTAGTTCGCGCTACTTTTGATGCAATCGCTAAATTGATGGATGCTAAAAAAGTTGCTGCTAACAGAGGTAAAACTCTTGACGAGTTGTGGGGTTAATGTATGGCTAAAGCAAAACAGTTAAAAGTTACATTAATTAGAAGTGTTATTGGTCAGAAACCTGACAATGTAGCAACAGTTCGCAGTCTTGGTCTTAAAAAGATCAGCTCATCTGCTATTCATAATGATAATGCAGCTATCAGAGGTATGATTGCTAATGTTTCTCATTTAGTTAAAGTTGAGGAGATCTAAAATGGCAGAATACAATCCAATCCTTAGCGCTCCTCAGGGTGCTAATAAAAAACCAAAACGTGTTGGTCGTGGTTCATCATCTGGACTCGGTACAACAGCTGGTAAAGGTAACAAAGGTCAGCAGTCACGTTCTGGTGGAAAAACTTACGTTGGTTTCGAAGGTGGACAGATGCCACTTTACAGACGTATCGCTCACAAAGGATTCTCAAACTATCCTTTCAAGAAAGAATATGTTTGTATCAATGTAAATCAGCTTGAAGCTAAATTTAATGATGGTGAAACTGTTAACAATGAATCATTAGTTGCAAAGGGATTTATCTCTGCAAAGAGCAAGTCTCTTGTTAAGATTCTTGGAAATGGAGATCTTTCAAAGAAACTTACTGTTGATGTAGCAAAAGTTTCAGAATCTGCTAAAGCAAAAATCGAAAAAGCTGGCGGTTCTGTAAAAGCTGCTGAAAGCGAGAAATAAGTCGGAGTAAACCATGGCAAGCAATCCAATTGTGAATATGTTTAAAGTTAAAGATTTGAGAAAACGTTTGTTCTTTACATTGCTTATTTTAGCAGTGTTCCGATTAGGTAGTGTTATCACTATGCCTGGCATTAATGCAAAAGTTCTTCTTGAATATTTTAATAACTTAGCAAAAGACAATAATAATGCATTCGCAAGCTATATGGACTTCTTTGTAGGTGGAGCTTTCTCTAACTTCTCGATTTTCATGCTTGGTGTAATGCCTTACATTTCTATGCAGATTATTATGCAGCTTGCTGTGATTATTTTCCCTGCTCTTAAACGTATATCTCAGGAAGATGGTGGACAGAGAAAGATTACTCAGTACTCTCGTATTGGTACAATCTTTGTTTGTCTTATCCAGGCCTGGGGTGTAACAGTATATGCTAATAGTATCCCTGGTTGTATCGTAATCCAGAACCCAGTGCTTTTCAAAGCATTGGCTATGCTTACAGTTACAACAGGTTCTATGATTACTGTTTGGTTAGGAGATCAAATTACAGCTCGTGGAATTGGAAATGGTATTTCAATGATGATCTTTGCAGGTATTGTTGCTCGTATGCCAAATGCTGTTGTTGAATTAGTTCAGGCAGTTAAGGCTGGATCAGTAAAACTTGTTTTCGTCATTCTTGTTTTGGTCATGTTTATTGCAATTATTGCATTAGTAATTTTTGAAGAATCAGGCCAGCGTAAAATTCCAGTTCACTATGCTAAACGCGTAGTTGGAAGAAAAATGTATGGTGGTCAGAGTACTTACATTCCATTCAAGGTAAATCCTTCGAATGTAATTCCTTTGATTTTTGCTTCTTCAATCTTAACATTACCATTATCAATTATATCTACATTTGCTCAGGGTGCTAATGCAAAACCTTGGGTTGGAGCATTATCAAGATTTTTGTCTCCAAGTGGTGTTTGGTATAATATCTTGTTAGTACTTCTTATTATCTTCTTTGCATACTTCTACACTCAGGTAACACTGAACCCTACAGAAATCGCAAAGAATATCCGGGAAAACGGCGGCTCCATTCCTGGCGTACGAACTGATAAGACAGAAGAATACTTAACAAAAATATTAAATAGACTTATATTACCTGGATCTTTGTTCCTTGCACTGATCGCTGTTATTCCGACAGTTATTCAGCATGCATTCGGCTTCCCACAGTCTGTTGCACAGCTTATGGGTGGTACATCACTTATCATTTTGGTAGGTGTTGATTTGGATACAATGAGTCAGGTTGAAGCTCTCTTAAAGATGCATCACCAGGATGGTCTTACAAAGAAGGGCAAAATCAGATCACGAAGTTTATAAAAATTCATGAAAGTGTATAGAAAGTTTAATTACTTTTTATACACTTTTGTTGTAAATTTTTGTGAATTAGTAGTAGAAAAGAAATGAGAATATTGTTATATTAATTGTTACCGAATTGCTCTCATTGCGAGGTGCTTAAGATTCGGTGAAGAAAATATTCTCATGGGGGCTTTTATATGAAAGTACGAACCAGTGTAAAACCTATCTGTGATAAGTGTAAGGTTATTAAGAGAAATGGTATTATCCGTATCATTTGTACAAACCCAAAACATAAGCAGAGACAGGGCTAAGGCTTAAGGAGAAACAGATGGCTCGAATTGTGGGTGTTGATATCCCAAACAAACATTTAGGTACCGCATTAACTTATATTTATGGTATCGGCCGTGCTTCGGCATTAAAAATTTGCGAAGCAGCTAAAATCGATCCTAATAAGATGGCAAATGATCTTACTCAGGATGAATTGGCACAGATTCGTGAAGTAATCGATGCTAACTATAAGACAGAAGGACGACTTCGTTCAGAAATCGGTCTTAACTTGAAACGTCTTATGGATATTGGTTGCTATCGTGGTCTTCGTCACAAAAGAGGTCTTCCTGTACGTGGACAGCGTACTCGTACAAATGCCCGTACTCGTAAGGGTAAGAAGAAGACAGTTGCTAATAAGAAGAAAGCATAAGGCGGAGGATAGATAAGTGGCTACCGTTAGAAAACGAAAGGAAAAGAAGAGTGTATATGAAGGTAATGTTTACATTCAGGCTACATTCAATAATACTATCGTAACAATAACAGATATGAAAGGTAATGCTTTGGCATGGGCTTCTTCTGGTGGACTTGGTTTCCGTGGAGCAAAAAAATCTACTCCATTTGCAGCTCAGTCAGTTGCTGAAACTGCAGTACAGAAGGCAGGAAGATACGCTTTGGGTGAAGTTCATGTATATGTAAAAGGTCCTGGAATGGGTCGTGAAAACGCTATTCGTTCTTTGGGTCAGTTGGGCTTGAAAGTTAAATCAATTTCTGATGTAACTCCAATTCCACATAATGGCTGTCGTCCTCGCAAGACACGACGCATGTAATTACGAAGGAGATAAGCAATTATGGGTAAAAGCACACAACCTCTCTTGAAAAGATGTAAATCTTTAGGAATCAATCCAGTTGTAATGGGTTATACTAAAGAATCTAAGAGAAATCAGAAAGAAGTTAGAAGAAAGGAGTCTGAATATGGTATTCAGCTCGATGAAAAACAGAAGGTTAGATTCATCTATGGCGTAATGGAAAATCAGTTCCGTAAATATTACGTTATGGCTACTAAAAAAGATGGTGTAACAGGTGAAATGTTACTTCAGATTTTGGAATCTAGATTGGACAACGTAATTTTCCGTATGGGTTTTGCAAAAACTCGTAATCAGGCAAGACAGTTGATTAGTCACGGTCATGTAACTGTAAACGGAAAGAAAGTTGACATCGCATCTTACTTGGTAAAAGTAGGTGACGTAATTTCTTTCAAAGATTCAAGTAAATCTGCTGCAGGTATCAAGAAAATGCTCGTTGCTAATGGCGACAAGATCGTTCCAGCTTGGCTTGACGTAGATAAAGATAATTTTAGTGGAAAGGTTATCAACTTAGCTGCAAAGAGTGATATTGATTACGCAGTTAAAGAAAACCTTATTGTTGAATACTATTCTAAATAATAAGGAGTTCAGATGGCTCGTAAAAACTTGCTCAAAGGTTTTAAGAAACCTAAAGGCATTACATTTGAACACATTAGTACAAATCCTAATTACGGAAAATTCACTGCGTATCCATTCGAAACTGGTTTTGGTACAACAGTTGGTAACACTTTAAGAAGAGTTCTTCTTTCATCAATTCAGGGTTATGCAATTACATCAATTCGTGTAACTTCTTATGATGAAAACGGAATTTCAAGAGTAATTTCTAGTGAATTCGATTCAATTCCACATGTTGCTGAAGATACACTTGAAATTATCAACAGTTTGAAACAGATACGAGTAAAATTACCTGGTGATCTTGAACAGGATACAATTTTGTATGAATTCAAAGGACCTGGCGTAGTTAAAAGTGATGATTTCGCAAAAGAAGGTCAGCTTGAAGTTATGACTAAAGATTTGCTCGTTTTCACTATGAGTGAAGGCGCACATTTCGATGTTGAAATTCAGGTAGATCTTGGCAGAGGATATGTTCCAGCAGAAACAAATAGAGAATATATTGAAGTTGTTGGAACTATTGCAATGGACGCAATTTTTACTCCTGTTCCAAAAGTAAAGTATTCTATTGAACCTTGTCGTGTTGGTCAGAGAAATGACTATGATAAGTTGAATTTAGAAATTTACACTGATGGAACAATCGCTCCAGAAGATGCATTGGCAGAAGCTGCAAAGATTGCAAAAGATCATTTTGCTATTTTTGTTAATTTCAATGACAAAGATGTAATTGGAGCAGATGAAAGTGATGAAGGAGATGAAGGAATTCAGAAGTTGCTCAATACTCCTGTAGAAGAGCTTGAACTTTCAGTTCGTTCATCAAATTGTTTGAAAAATGCTAACATTCGTACTATCGGCGAATTAACAAGAAAGACTGAAGATGACATTGCTAAAACAAGAAACTTTGGTAAAAAGTCTCTTGCTGAAATCAAGGAAAAGCTCTTTGAATGGAATGGGCTTACTCTTGGTATGACAGATTATAGTCATCTAAAGAACGCTGCCAATAAAACTAAGCAGAAGGAAGAATCAGATGAATCATAAGAATGGTTTTAATCCGCTTTCACGCACAACAGCACATCGCCGTGCTATGTCGAGAAATATGGTAACATCACTCTTTAGATATGAGCGAATTACTACTACAAAATCAAAAGCTCTTGAAGTACGTAAATCAGCTGAAAAGCTTATTACAAGAGCTAAACAAGATACAGTTCACAATCGTCGTGAAGTAGCAAAATTTATTCAGGATGAAAAAATTCTTAATAAATTATTCACTGACATTGCACCACGTATGCTTGAACGCAATGGTGGATATACTCGTGTTCTTAAATTAGGATACCGTCAGGGTGATGCTGCTGATGTAGTAATTTTAGAATTAGTTGATTATAAACTTGAATCTGAAGCAGAAAAAGCTGAAAAACCAGCTAAAAAGGCTGCTCCAAAAGCAGAATCAACAAAAGCTAAAAAAACATCAAGCAAGTCTAAAGAAGCTGTAGCTGAAAAACCAGCTAAAAAAACAACTTCAAAAAAGGCTTCTGAAAAGAAAGAAGAATCAAAAGCTGAATAGTTTTTGATTAATCCAATAAGGCTAGGTAGTGATACCTGGTCTTAAACTAAAGGAGTCAAATTATGTCAAAGAACCACCGTGGATCTGGTATTAGAGCACTTCCTCATCACGGAAGAGGTAAATGTCCTATCTGTGGAAAAGAAAATATTAAAGTTCTTTTCGAAAAGGAAGTTGATGGAAATACTGTAAATATCTGTAAGTTCTGTAATGCTAAATTAAAGAACGATGCAAAAAATGCTGCTCCTGCAGCACCTGCAGCAGAAGCTCCAGCTCCAGAAGCAGAAGCTCCAGCAGCTGAATAATTGAAACAGTAATTTCAATGTAACAGGTTATCTTTTACGATAACCTGTTTTTTTTAACCAAAATTTGAAAATAAAAAGTTTATTTATAACTTGCGAGAAAACATTCTTTAATATAAAATAAATTTATATGGCTTTAATAAATAGTAATCAAATTTCTAGATACTACGATTTTTTCAGAGATAAAGAAATTGTATTTACAAAGGCAAATTTAAAAGCATTACATATTGATCCTCGTCAGGTATATTTAAAATGTAATGGTGGTCAGTGGCCTTGTATCATTAATTCTTCATCTTTGCAGGATGCCAAAATTATTATTGGTACTAACAGTGGTGCTTATGCTGAAATGATTAAAAATAAAAGTGCTACTGTTCAGTTGCGTTATTGTTTTATTGATCAATCTAATGCACCAATTCATTTTTTTGTAACTTGTAATGTTATTTCTGCTGGAAGTTATCAGAATACATCTGAATTGGCTATTGTTACTCTGGAATTTACTCAGCGTCCGCCTGATGATTTAATCATGCGAATTGGTGAATTTATTGAAGCAAGTGAAAATTTTTCTAACAGAAAAGAAGAAAGAATTGATATTAATGCAAACTCTTTGAGAAAACTTGGAATTGAAAAAGAAGAATCAATAATTTTTATTGATAATGTTCCTCGTCGTTGTATCTTAAAAGATTTATCTTTTTCTGGTGCTAAAGTAATGTTAGTAGGAGTTCCAAAATTCTTAGTTGGTAAACCTGTTAATTTAAGAATTGATTTTATTGATACAAATGAATCTATTATTGTTCAGGGAATTATTCCTAGAGCTGAGTTCCTTGAAGGTAGAAAGGATATTTGTGTAGTGCATATTGCATTTAAGAGTGAAGTCGTTCCTATGACATATAAAATTCACATTAATAACTATATTACAAATTTCCAGAAGACAGTACTTGGTAACAGAGCTGCAATGGCTCAGGCTCAGGTTGAATCTCAGCAGGTTGCTGCTGCTAACTAATTTTAATTTCTCTAAATCATAAGGTGTAAAATGAGTAAATCTAGCGCTCTCGAAACAATTTATTACATTGAAATTCCTGAAAATTTTAACATTTCGGATGCGGCTTTTCCTATTGATAAAAGCATAAAACTTCCTGTTCAGCAGAAAATGGATGATGATCCTGGTAGTTTTAATCCGGAAGATATTTCTGTTGAACAGATTCTTGCAGGTATGCTTACAGTTTTAGCATACGATAAAAGTAATCCTCATTTAGATTATTACCGTGCTATTTTGAATAAAGTAAAACCTAATCTTAAAAAGGAACTTTGTGAAGCAGCAATCTTAAAAACAAAGAATGAAGATTTTGATTTAGCAGAAGAAATCTTTATGGCCTTGTATGGATTTGATCCAGAGGATATGGCTGTTGTATTGAATTATGCACTTTTCCTTGATCAGAGAGCTGATAGATATAGAGCAGATGGACTTTTTGAAGATGCTGATGCTTATGATGCAGATGCATTGTCATACTATAAACAGGTAATGGAAGCTGATAATCCTATTCCTGATGCATACTTTAATGCAGGTTTCTATTATTTGAAGCTTCATGAATATAGAGAAGCAAAAGATTGTTTTGAATCTTACCTGGCATTAACAATTGATATTGCTGATGAAGATTTAGGTGAAAATGGGCTTTATAAAAAAGAAAGAGCCAACGAAATTGTAAATAATATTAAGAATCAGAATATGGATGATGTTCGGTTCTCACACGCTTATAAATTAATTTTATCTGGCGAAGAAGAAAAAGGACTGGATGAAATTAGAATTTTCCTTCAGAACAATCCTGATGTTTGGAATGGATGGTTTATGCTGGGTTGGGGCTTGAGAAAATTAGAAAGATTTTCGGATGCTAAGATGGCATTTGAAAAGGCATTGGAATTAGGTGCAACTGAAAATTCGGATACTTATAATGAACTGGCATTGTGTCTTATTCAGCTTAAAGAATTTGCAGAAGCAAAGAAAATGCTTTTGAAAGCATTTGAAATTGATAGTGAAAGCCCAAAAATCATTTCGAATCTTGGATACCTTGCTTTGGCACAGGGAAATAAACAGGAAGCAAGAAATTATTTTGCTGCAGTTCTGGAGTATGATCCAAACGATAAAATTGCTGCAGCAGAATTATTAAAGCTTGAAAAAGAAATGTAATTTAATTTACCATTGAGAAGGGAGATTTACAAAATCTCCCTTTTTTATTTGATTTTTTTCGAACCAACCTTGAGGAACTTCTAAGGCATAGCGAACAGAACCTGTACTGAAAATTGATTCAAGACTGTAAGGCTTCATATCAAAAATATCTCGAATTTTACCCTTAGAATCGATATAAGCAATTGAGAGTGGGTGAGGAGTATTTTTCATATAGAAAGCTAAAACCTGATCTGATTCGAAAACAAAAATCATTCCAGTTCCATCAGGGATAACTTTTCGTTCCATGTAACCATGCTGACGAGTTTCAGGGGTTTTTGCAATTTCAACATTTAATGAAATTGTAGTTGAGTCTTGTCTTGTAATTGTTAAATCTGTAGTTGGAAGTTTAGATTTAGAATCACAGGAAATAAAAAAACTTATAAATAAAAGGCTTAAAATAAAAACTGTTTTTTTCATATTAGAATTCATCCAGGAACATCTGTTTTGTAATCTCTACAGCAGATTTTTCTACATTAGAATAATTTAATAAATCGTTGTAAGTAGATTTTTGAATATATTTAATTGAAAGTGGTTTTTCCAAAATCATTATAATTTCATCATTTTCCCATGTAGATTTAATTGGATCTAACTTTGTAGGGTTACCGTATTTGGAGCAAAGATTTGTAAACATAGAATAATAATCCATTTTTTCAGGATTAATATTAATAGTGATTATATAAAGTTCATCATTATAAAACTGAAACCAGCACTGAGAAAGGAAGTTTAATCCCAGTCCTCGATCAGCATCTGTTTCGATAAGCTTCTGATTGTTTCCAGGGATTAAAGAAACATCTCTGTCCCCGTGATAACCAAAATCAGAGTTTTTGAGTAATTCTTCTTTTGCCTGATCAAAGTCCATTCCGAGCTTTATATTCTGATAGCCATGAGGCAATGGATTCTGAGCATAAATTGAGAAAACTGTGAAAATCAACATAATGAAAAATAGGCGTAATTTCATATATAGATTATCGGAAGAAAAATTGAATTTTTTAGAGGAAATTTAGGAAAAAGAATTATGGGGACAGACCCCATAATTAAATCTGTTTTTAGAATTTATTTCTGTTTACGATAGAATAAAGACTGCTTGAGCAATTCAGGGATATCTTTAATGTAGATTTTGTTATCTACAAGTTTGATATGTGAAGACTGAGAGAATTCATAAATTGCTCTTGGCTGCTGATCCAAAGGAATACCACACATATTGGCAATATCTTTTGGAGTAAGATCAGTCTGCTGAGTTTTGGACATAAGCTTATCAATATTAATCTTCTGTTTTTCGATTTGTAAAGAAAGCATATCAAGCATTTTCTGGAATGGGTCAGAAAGGTTTGCATTATCCAGCTGGCGGTACATTGACCACAAGCGTTCTGCAAGTGTTGTAGTAAGGCGAGAAATCAACTGTGGCTGTGTTGTAACCATCTGGTTAAAGTTGGCATGGTTTACGACCATAAGTTTACAGTCTGTATGAGCAATAGCTGATGCAGAACGAGGTTTGTTTTCGAGCAAAGCCATTTCACCAAACATATCACCTTTATGGAGAAGAGTAAGAGTTACTTCGTTTCCATCAACAACTTTGGAAATAGAAACTTCACCATTCTGAATAATAAACATATCTGAACCACTCTGATTTTCAGAAAAAATCATTGTGTCTTTTGGATATTCACGAGTTAAATCTTTTGTTGCTTCAAAATATACAGCATGAGTACGAGGTTTTAATGCAACAAATTTCTGTTTTGCAATTTCTGCATTTGCACCAACAGGCTTTGTTTTTAAGTACTGATAGTATGCATAAATGGCAATATCATTTTTATAGGTATTTTCGTAATATTGAGCAACTTTGAAAATCTGTTCAGCAGAATCAGAAGCAACTGTATTAAGAGTTGCAATGGTGAGCATCTGATTCATCTGACGCATACGGTTAGCAAAAGAACGGATAATCTTAAGAGCAAGCTGGGTATTATTAACAATAAGATCAGGATATTGTTCGCGTTTTACAGAAATTGCAACAACATCGGTAATAGCAATAGCAGTTTCGATTTGCGAATGACCAGACATACAAGGAACTACACCAACGAAATCACCTGGTCCATAAAGAACTGGCTGAATTCCTGAAGATGAGGCTTTAAAACATTGTACAGATCCTGACTGTACGATGTAGAAACGGTCGCTGTCGCTCTTACCTTCTACAACGATGTAGGAACCTTTCTGAAATTTAGTAATTTGCAAATTCATAGTGCTAATCCCACCATTTAATTAAGTATAAATTTACACTTTTTATTTGTCAATCAACTGTAGATTAACACTTATTTATCGACAAAAATTATTTCGGACTCAAGTAAAAAACCAAATTTATTTTTTACTTCAGTTGTGGCATGTTCAACAAGAGCTTTAACATCAGATGCTTTAGCATTATTAATATTCACAATAAAGTTACCATGGAATTCAGCAATCTGGGCGCCTCCAATGGTATAGCCCTTTAATCCACATTCATCTATGAGTTTTCCGCTTGGAGCTCCAAAGGCATGATTATTTTTGAATACCGAACCTGCACTTGGATATTTGAAATGACCTTTAGAAACCCTTTCATTTATATACTTTTTATTTTCAGCAACGATAGAAGGATTGTCGGCTTCGGTTTTCTGGTTAAGAAGGAAAGTGGCAGTTGTAATGAAGCGACTGCAGTTCTGGAAAGGAGATTTTTTATATGCCCATTCTTCCGGATTGTAGCGGCATTTTTCCAGTGAGACTTTTTCTTTAGAATAATCCATGTAACTGGTGGCAAAAAGAATATCCGAAATTGATTTATCAAAACAACGGGCATTCATAAAGACTGCACCACCAACAGAGCCTGGAAGCCCCGCAAATTGTTCAACTCCGGAAATATTGTGATTTGTGCAGAAATTAACAAGAGTTGCCATTGGAGTTCCAGAGAAACAGGTAACTAAAACCTGATCTGGTTCTAACTGAATTTGACCGAAAGATTCAGGACAATCTTCTAAAGGCATGATTAAAACATCATTAAATTCCTGTGTTGAAATAATAACTCCATCAAAAGTTTCATCAGGGAAAACAACATTACTTCCGCCACCAAGGATGAAAAACTTTTCCTGATAGAAATTAACAACATTAAGAGTAATTTGAAAAGAATAATAATTTTGAGGTGCAACAAAAAGTGCGGCTTTTCCGCCAATCTTAAAAGTTGTTTTAGATGCCATTGGTTCATCTGTTTTGATAATTCCTTTAAAGGCATTAAAATTTTTAAGGGCAGTAATTATTTCCTGTGTGTTTTCCATATCATTATTATAACAGAAAAGGGTTATTTTTTGAAGAAGTTATACTTTTATAACGAACAGTTGTTATTTGTATAAAAAAAATGTAAACTATATGTGGATATATTATAACTATTTAAATGCATGTAAAATTGATGGAACGCGAGCAAAGAAATACAGGAAAAAGTTCGAGGACACTACGACTTTTGGATGGATTTTTTGCGGGAGTGCAATCAATTTTAACTTTTAAATAAATGTCTAAAATATATCTACATAAAAAAAAGTAAAAAGGAGATTTTTATGAAAAAGTTTTTAGCTGTATTTACAGTTTTATTGGGACTTACAATGTCTTTATTTGCACAGGAAGAATTTGAAATTTCTGTAGGAATGCCATTTTATTCTAATTTGGATATGCCATATAGAGTTAATTGCTTATCTTTTGCTTTACATGGTACATCTTTTAAAGGTGGAAATATTGGTTTTACAACAGAAGTTGAATTTTTAAGACCTAACAGCTTAACAAATACAAACACAAACCAGACTTCTAAAGTAACTTCTAACAGTGGTCTTATGATGAGAACAGGACTTGGTTGTGCTATTAAAGTTTTTGATTCAAATAACATGTCATTAATTGTTGCTCCTGTTGTGGATACATTCTTTGTAATTGGTGACTACTTTGTTGCAGATATTGGAGCAGGTTTACAGACATCCTTTACTTACAGATTGATTGATTTAATTGGTATTACAGCAAGATGTGATGTGTCTTATTTCTTGTATTCTATAGATGACCAGGGAAACAATGGAAGTATAAAACTTCTTCATGTTTCTCCACAGATTGGAGCTACTTTATATTTCTAATTTAAGCAATCAATAATATTTACAGAATGAATAGAAAAGGACTGATTCCATTTTTATAGGAATTGGTCCTTTTTTTTGATTCAGGAAAAGAAGATAATTTTACTTTGACAGAAAAGAGGTTTTTGGAAATATATCAGGAATTTGCAAATAACATTCTATTTGGGGATTATGAAGATTTGTATGACTTTACCCAGGATTTTAGTGCAAGTCTTCCTACTGAATAAATAGATTCAGCAGGCGTTGCGGGCGGCGTTTGAGCCCGCTGGAAGGGGTGGAGAGCAACGAAGTGCGAACCAGGGGAAGGCTTTCCCCTTTTTTTGTTTAACCCGGTTTTATTGTAAATATGGGGAAAATTTGGTATATTTAAGGGATTCTGAAACAAGTTCATAATGACGATTGATTTTTTCAGAAGTTTGATGATTAAGAGGTGAAATATGAGTTTAAGATTGTTTAACACTATGGGCCACAAGATGGAAGAATTTAAGCCAATTACAGAAGGTAAATGTGGTTTTTATGGTTGTGGACCTACTGTTTATAATTATGCTCATATTGGTAACTTGAGAGCATATGTTTTTCTTGATGTTCTTGACAAGACTTTGCAGCTGCTTGGTTACGACATTACTCATGTTATGAATATTACCGATGTTGGCCACTTAACTGGTGATGGTGACGACGGTGAAGATAAAATGAAAAAATCTGCTGCTGAACGCCATCAGTCGGTTCTGGAAGTTGCTCAGTTCTATACTGACGCATTTATGAAGGATATTGATGCATTGAATATTCGCCATCCTGATGTTATTTGTAAGGCTACTGAACACATTCAGGAAATGATTGATTTGATTAAGCAGATTGAAGCTAACGGCCACACTTATATGGCTGGCGGCAACTTGTATTTTGATATTTCTACTTACGAAGATTATGGTAAGCTTGCAAACTTGAATCTTGATGAATTGAAGGCTGGAGCTGGTAAACGAAAGGTTGTTGTTGTTGATGAAAACAAACGCAATCCTGGTGACTTTGTTCTCTGGTTTACTAAATCTAAGTTTGAAGATCAGGCAATGACCTGGGATTCTCCTTGGGGTCGTGGTTATCCTGGATGGCATATTGAATGTTCTGCTATGTCTATGAAATATCTTGGCAAGCACTTTGATATTCATACTGGTGGTATTGACCATGTTCCAGTTCATCATACTAATGAAATTGCTCAGTCTGAAGGTAGTTTTGATGCTGCAGAACGAGCTAAAGGTCCTTGGGTAAATTACTGGCTCCACAATGAATTCCTTATTCTGGAAGGCGGTAAGATGTCTAAATCTTCTGGACACTTTATTACTTTGCAGACTACTTTGCCAGCTGAAAAAGGATTCAGCTTAAAAGATAAGGGCTTTGAACCTTTGGATTATCGTTTCTTCCTTTTGGGTGGACATTACAGAAAGCAGCTGGTTTTCTCTCTGGATGCTTTGGAATCTGCTAAGAATGGTCGTGCGGCATTGAATCAGCGTGTTGCAAAACTTATTTCTAAGGCTAACAATGAAGAAAAACTTGGTCTGACTCTGGAAAACTTTGATTCAATTCTTGGTGCTAATCCATACGAGGGTGAAAATCTTGCAAAATTCCGTGAAGGCTTGGAAAACGACCTGGCTACTCCTGTGGCTATGGCTGCAATCCAGAAGGAATCAAATGGCAAGGGCGGTGTAAAGGCTTCTGATGCTTTGGCTGCTATCTACAAAATGGATAAGGTTCTTAGTTTAAGTGTTATTGAAAATGGTTTGAAAGTATTTGCAGATATGGAAAAGGAAGCTGCTGCTTCTAATACTGTTGATGCACATGCAGGAGATCCTGAAGCTGAAGAAATTAATGCATTGGTAGCAGAAAGAACTGCTGCTAAGAAAAATAAAGATTTTGCACGGGCTGATGAAATTCGTAATCAATTAACTGCAAGGGGTATTACTATTATTGATACTCCAACAGGACCAACCTGGAAAAGAGGTTAATTTCTCTGTTACAAGAAATATAAGGGAAAAATAAGAGCAATATAAGACTATTCTTATTTTTCCCAAAATCTCTAACATTTTTTAAAACCTTTTGCTATAGTATAAGAGAGATAAAAAAGTTGGGAAAAAAAGTCGGTAAAAGAAAAATCTTGTAACTATTAAGAGGTTGTTGTGTTTAATAATACAGAAGACGGTCAGCAGAATATCAGCGTAGCATTGAATGCTGCAAATCCAGCTGATTTTAAGACGATTTATGATGCATCGATGCAGATGCTTTACATTATTTCATACAGAATTGTAAATGATGAAGAGGCTGCAGAAGATTTAGTTCATGATTCGTTGATTAAAGCAAATGAAAAAGCTCTGGTTTTCCCATCAATTAATGATGCTAAATATTGGCTCATTCGTGTTGTAAAGAATGCGTCATTGAACTACATCAAGCGAAAGGATCGGGAAAGAAAAGCTTATGAAAAGGTTCTTTACGAAGACCGCCATAAGTTTGATTCCGGTGAAACAACTTTGCTTAAAAAGGATTCTAAAGAAATAGCGAGAGAAGCTCTGAAAAAGTTGCCAAAGAATCTCCAGGAAGTACTTATGTTGAGAGAATATGGGGAACTCAACTACAAGGAAATTGGAAAGGTTCTTGGTATTACTGAGGGAAATGTAAAAGTTAGGGTGTTTAGAGCAAGAGAACAGTTAATTAAGTTAATAGGAGAAGATGATGTCTTTTTGTCCGACTAGAGATATCCATTCAATTTATCTTGACAATGAAATGCCTGAAGTTTATAAGGCAGAATACGAAGAACATTTAAAAGTATGTGAAAAATGTAGAACAGAATTAGAAAAGATTAAGAAACTTCATTCTGTATTTACAGCAGATGCTTCTTCTTTGAATCTAGACAAAACATTTATGGATCAGAGTTTTGAACGACTTCAGATGAAAATGAAGTATTCAAAAACTGTAAATGCAGGGAATCCAAAAAATAGTTTTATATATTTCAGACAGTATGCTTCTGTGGCAGCAGTTGCGGCATGTATGTGTCTTGCAATAATGCTTCCATTACAGGGACTTTTGAATAAAAAGGCTGAAAGTGGAACTCAGACTGCAATGTATATCAATCCAGTAAAATCCGCTGAAAATGTTTCGCTTAATAGTGGAAATATTGTTAGTGTTAGTGGTAATATACATAAACAGGTGTTAGCTTCTGGCAGAAGCACTGATGTTCATTCAAACTTCCAGGGGTCAATGAGAACTGCTGATGGTTTGGTTCAGTCTGTTGGATACGGAAATGTTGCAAGCTCTCGTGTAGTTAAAGACATTGATGTTTTTCAGCCAGCTTTTGTAAAAGAAGATAACCCAAAATCTATTAAGATTTCAGTTCCGGATATGAACAATATGCCTGTTCAGATTGAAATTACTTTTCCGGATGCTGAATAGACAGGTTTTTAGTTGTGAATTCTTCTGGTAAAATCAGTTACTTTTTTCGCAAATACACGCTAGTTCGATTAGCGTGTTTGCTTTTTATTATTGCAGCTGGATTGGGAATTTTCTTCCTGATTCAGAGCCGCAATAAACCCGCTCCAGTTATTGAATCAATTGTACCTCCTGTAGGGTCTCCTGGGGATGTTGTTGTAATCAACGGCAAGAACTTTGGAGATGTTCGGGATATGAGTTATGTTGAATTTTCCGGCGTAAAATTGACTTCAAGTTCTTATGTTTCCTGGTCAGATACTAAAATCAAAATTATTCTTCCTGCAAATATTCAGGATGGTCTTGTAATTGTTGGTGCAAAAGGGCTTACTTCAAAACCTTCTTTGTTTGCTAATGATGAAGATATTCCTGTTCTTGTTCCTGTTGCTCAAAAAACAAATAAACCTGTGATTACAGAATTGTCAGCTTCGGCGCTTTATGTTGGAGATTTGTTGACTATTGAAGGTAATAACTTTGGTGAAATGCGAAACCAGTCAAAGGTTTATTTTACAACTGATTACAACAACAAGATTAAGAATGCTTCTTTTATTACTAAGAATCTTATTACTGAAAATCTGGTAGAAGTTTGTGAAGCAGAACTTGGTTATGAATACTGGAGTAACACTGAAATTCGTGTAAGAATTCCTGATGGTGCAGTTTCGGGCATTGTAATTGTTGAAACTGGAAAAGACCGTAGTGATCCTTTTGAATTTAACATTCTTTCCGGGGCTGGAACAAAAGAGTATGTAAACAAGAAACAGTACCTGATTCAGTATGAAGTTGGGGTAAAAGATATTATTTCTTCGGATAATGGAACTTTTACTGTTCGTTGTCCAATTCCTGAAAAATTCGGTTCACAGCCAAATGTTCTTCTGACAGAAATTTCTCCATCTCCTTCTCTGAAAAACTATCATAAATGTAATATTCAGCAGCTTTCTACAAACCGTAACAATGTAATGAAGGAAACTTATACTCAAACTTTTATTATTGATGTTTACGAAACAAATACTTATGTAAAACCTGAAAAAGTTGTTTATCTGAAGGAACAGAATCCTGAATTGTATAAGCTTTTAGCCTATGCAGATGAACTGGTTCCTGCCGATGATCCAAAACTTGTTGAATTGTATAAGAAAATAGTTGGAACAGAAAAAAATCAGTATCGTCGTGCAAAGATGATTTATGATTACATGTGCGATAACTACGAAATTTTGAATAAAACCAGAAAAGATGATGCAGATCCTTTTGATTTATTGAACAAGAAAAAAGGGGACGCATTTGATTATGCTGTAATTTATGCTGCTTTACTTAGAACTGCCGGAGTTCCTGCTATTGTAGACGGCGGTGTATTAGTTAATCAGAACTTAAGAACACAGGCTCACTGGTGGTGTGAAGTTTATTTACAGAATTTTGGATGGATGCCTGTAGATGTTGCTTTAGGCGACGGAATGGAATACAAGAAAATGGGTAATAAAACTAATGACAGGGAATATTACTTTGGAAATCTTGATTCTTCCCATATTACTTTCTCTCGTGGTATGAATGTCCTTAAACCTTTTGCCCAGGAAAATACTGTTGTAAAATATAATAAATCTTTTGCCTTACAGTCGGTTTGGGAAGAGGTTTCTGCAAATATTGTAAAATATAGTACTTATTGGAATTTGCCTGTAATTAAGGGTGTTTACTAATAAGGCTTGGAGGATAATATGAGTGTAACAAAGGTTTTGTCTGTTGGTGGTTCAATTATTGTTCCTGAAAAACCTGATACTGAGTTTTTAGGAAAATTTGTAGCAATGTGTCGTGAATGGCTTGATGAAGATAAGAGCCGCAGATTGATTCTTGTAGCAGGTGGTGGTGCTCCAGCAAGAGTTTACCAGAATGCTTACAAAGATGTTTCTGGACTTACAGGTATGACTTTTGATGCAAATTCTGCAGACTGGATTGGAATTATGGCAACCAGAATTAATGCTCAACTTTTGAAGGCATGTTTTGGTGATTACTGCAAAAATGATGTAGTTTACAATCCAACTTTAGATGATCTTTCTTTTGACGGACAGGTTTTAATTGCTTCTGGATGGAAACCAGGCTTTTCTACTGATACAGATGCTGTTTATCTTGGTGAAAAATTTGATGCAAAAACAATTGTAAATCTTTCAAATATTGAAAAGGTTTATACTGATGATCCAAGAAAGAATCCTGATGCAAAACCATTGGATACTATTTCATGGGCTGATTTTAGAAAAATGGTAGGTGATGAATGGACTCCTGGTAAAAACTGTCCATTTGATCCAATTGCTTCTAAAAAGGCAAGTGAATTGAATATGAAGGTAATCTGTGCTGGTGGTAAAAATATTCCTAACATTAAGGCAATCTTAAATGATCAGGAATATATTGGAACTACAATTGGCTGCTAAGGCCTTATTTAGAATCTTTAATTCTACTGTTTACAAAATCCTCCATCTGCTGGAGGATTTTTTCTATTTTATTGCCATATTCAGGATCTGTTGCCCAGTTTTTTGAAAGACCATGAATGTCTTCTGCAAACTTTGTTTTGTGTACCCAGCTGTATCGTGGGTCAATAAGAGGCTGATTTAATTGAACTTCTTCTGTAGTTGCATAGGCCTGAAGGTGCTGAATATGAGCTCTGACTCCCAGCTGTTCAGTTTCGAACCATTCACCAGGGTGTTGTGCATCCATTGCTCCAAGTCCGCAGTAATTATGCATTTCTGGTACAACTAAGTTTCCAAAACGAAGATAGCCTGTTTCGAGACACATTTGTGCAAAGGCTACTGAATAATTGATATATTCGCAGGTTCCTTCGATTATGTAAAACTGAGCAAGGCGCATGACCTGTTTTGCATCAGCATTTGGATTTTGTAAAAGGAAATAATCTCTCATTTCAGAGGCTGTAAGAATTCCACCGCCAAGAAGGGTTCTATGTAAACTGACAGGTTCGGTTCGGAGGGTGAAGTTGTATTTGTCGTCTTTTGCAAGAGAAGTGCAGGAAAAGAAAAGTACACTAAAAAAAATAAAAATGGAAAAATAACAAAATTTTTTCATAAATTTTCCTGAAAAATTCGGATTTTTTAACAAGTATTGAAAATATTATATATGTGGAAAACAAAAAAGTAAAACCAAATATTAGGGAAAAGGCTCTGGCCTATGGAATGGCCTATCCTTTTGATGTGGAACTGGTAATGATGATTCTTGGCTCTGGGACAAAAGGAGTGCCTGTTGAAGTGCTTGCAAGAAGAATCATTGACTGTCTTGATAATAGTAATGAAGAAAACTTTGTGAAAAAACTGATGACAATTTCTGGGGTAGGAGAAAGTAAAGCTCTGGCAATTGCATCGGCTTTGGAGTTGGGAAAAAGAAGGTGCTGTCATCTGGGAGCTCATATTAGGCGGCCGGAAGATGTGGTTCCCTTTGTGCGTAACTATGCTATTTCTCAAAAAGAACACTTTGTTGCAATCACTTTAAATGGTGGCCATGACATTATAAAAATTCATGTAATTTCGGTAGGAACCCTGAATCAAACTTTAATTCATCCTCGGGAAGTTTTTAGAGAAGCGATTCAGGAAAATGCGGCGGCCATTATTTTCTGTCATAATCATCCTTCCGGAAATGTGGAGCCTTCTGAAGAAGATATTGCAACAACTAAAAATCTGGTGGCGGTTTCAAAGATTGTAGGAATTCCTGTTCTGGACCATATTATTATTGAAAAAGAGAAGTATTATAGCTTTATGGCCCATGGACTCATTGCGGAATCGGAATAAAAGGAATAAAATAAAATCATGAAAAAGTTTTTATTGAGTTTATTATTCTTATTTGTCGCATTAAGTGGTGTTTTTGGAGATACAAGACTGTCTCCTACAAGCAGAAAAGAAATTTCCAGTAATTCAACTTCGATTACCATCAGATGTAATGTAAGCAATGCAGATGTTTATATTAACCGACGCTATCAGGGTAAAAGTGATATTACTATAAAAGATTTAGCACCAGGTTTTTATGATCTTAAGGTAAGTAAAAGCGGGTATGAATCGGCATATTATCGAATTCAGGTAAAATCTGGATATAGTTTGAATTATGATGTAAAACTTACTCTCATTACAGGTACAATCAGCATTACAAATATGCCTTATGGTGGAGAATTGTATGTAAACGGTTCAAGACACTATTCTGACAGAGTTGATGTTGAACCTGGTAATTATGAGGTTGAAGTTAAGAAATTTGGCTACGAAACCGTTTATGCAGATGTAGATGTATATCCTCGTAAAAACTCAAAAGTAAATGTTTATCTTGAAAAAGCTGAATTCCGTTTGACTAATTTTAGAGCATCAAGAGATAGAATTAATCCAAATCATAGTGGTGGTTTAGGAAAGGTTGAATTTGCTTTTACGGTTTCTGCGGAAGGATCTGCTGTTCTTAAGGTTCTGGACAGTTATGATCAGGAAATCTGGCGGGCAAACTTTAATAATTTTACTACCTGGGAAAATAAAGCGGTTTGGGATGGTAAAGATGCTTTTGGAAGAGCTTTGCCTGATGGAGTTTATACTGCAGTAATTGAAGCTGGCCCTTACAATTATAATACCAGAGTAACAGTTGACGGAAATATGAATTATGCAATGGTAACTCCAACAACATCGGGCGGTGGAGTTGGTACTCTTCCAGCAGCTTATCACACTGATGTCAATTTCATCATGCCATATTTTTCTTTTGAACCTTTAGTTCGTGTTCAGAATATGATTAATCCTCTGGCTCCATCTCCATTAAAACTTGGAATGATTTTGGGTTTAGGAACCTGGGGGGAATTTGATTTTGATTTTGCAGGATATATTCCTCAGACTTCTGAAAAACTTGGAGTTTCTACAAACTTTGTTTTCAGAGGTACTTTTGAATGGTCAGGTCAGGATAATTCTTATACAGGATTAACTTTGCTTGCAAGATATGGTTATAGTTCCGTGGAAAATGATGAACTTAAGGGTTTTGATAAAGGTGCTGGACTTGGCTTTGGTATGGTTTTAGGTCGGGATTCACGAAAGAGTTATTTTGGTGCTTCAACAGAATTTGTTCTGGGACCAGAATCGGGAATTTTGGACAGCAGTGAATTTGTTATGAAGTCTGGTCTTGCATTGGAATTGAAACCTTCTGCAGGATTAAATCTTGGTCTTTGGACTGCATTGCATTCGGCTTTTGGAAAATATGACGGACAGCCATATTATCGGTTCTACTGGGATAGAGGAATTGAAGGCGGAGTTGAATTAAAACTTACACCAGGGCTTTCGTCTGCTTTAATGAATTTTCAGTTAAAAGCTATCTATTCTCCATATACAAATGTAATTTATGCCGGCGGAAAATTTGGGTTGTCCTATTTGTTTTAATTCATTAAATTAAATACTATGAAATTATATACAAAGGGCCAGCTGGTTATGACTGGCGTTATTGCAGTTGCGGCTGCAGTTGCTGTTACAAGTTTTGTGACTGTAAAGATCTTTGCCGGTAAAACTGAAAAATTTAAAGATGAAAATAAAACAGAAACTGTAGCTGATCAGAATCTTTTGACTCAGGAAACTACAGTTGAAAATTCTGATTATATTATTGAAGAACTTCAGCAGAATCCAGTTGTTACCGAAGTTAGCACAGTACAAGGTTTTTCTCAGGAAGAAATTCAGAATATTAATGTTTATGAACTTTGCAATGAAGCTGTTGTAAATATTAATACAAAAGTTGTGGCTTATGACTGGTTCCTTTCTCCTTATGTTGAAGACGGTGGAAGTGGAAGTGGTTCTATTATTGATAAAAGAGGCTACATTCTTACCAATGTTCATGTAATTCAAGGGGCTTCGAAAATTTATGTTTCTTTATTTGATGGAACACAGTATGAAGCAACTGTAATTGGACAGGATTTGGATAGTGACCTGGCAATTATTAAGTTTGAACCTGATCCAAATATGAATCTTAAAACAATTTCTTTTGGTGATTCTACTGCATTAAGAGTTGGTCAGAGAGTCATTGCAATTGGAAATCCATTCGGTTTGGAAAGAACTATGACTGCCGGTATTGTTTCTGGCTTGGGCCGTCCAATTTCAAATTCAAACAATCGCATTATCAGAAATATGATTCAGACTGATGCGGCAATTAATCCTGGTAACTCAGGTGGTCCTTTGCTGGATACAAATGGAAAAATGATTGGAATTAATACTTCGATTGTTTCTTCAACCCAGAGTTCTGCGGGGCTTGGTTTTGCAGTTCCTTCTGAAACTGCTGTTCGTGTTGTTACTGATTTGCTTAAATACGGAAAAGTTTTGCGTGGTAACCTGAATGCAAAAATTGTTCAGTTGAACGCAAGAATCATTCAGTATGCGGGAATTGATGTTTCTTCTGGTGTTTTGATTTCGGAAGTTGCCAGAGGAAGTGGTGCAGAAAAAGCTGGATTGAAAGGCGGAAATGAATCGGTAAGATACGGAAACAGTATTTTTAATATTGGTGGCGATGTAATTACTAAGATTGATAATATTAAGATTTCTAGCCTTGCGGATTATTATTCGGCTCTGGAAAGTAAGAAACCTGGGGACACTGTAAAGGTTGTTGTTAGAAGAAAAAAACAGGATGTAACACTGAACATCGTGCTGGATTAAGCTTTATAATAAAAAAAGGATTGAGTTTCAACTCAATCCTTTTTTTTGCAAGATCAAAGTAATGTATTTTGCTTATTTAGCAGCAAATAAATCTTTTACAGATTCAACTACATTTTTCCAGACTTCTGGATTTTTGTAGAAGAAGAAAATTACTCCTGCAATAATTGCCAGTAAAACTACTACGAAAATTGTTCTCTTGATTGGGAATTTCTTTTCGGCATAGGCATCGGTTTTTGAAAGGAAGGCGGTCATTGGGCGTTTTGGAAGATTTGTAAGGCTTGAACCTAAAATAGTTGTAATCTTTACAGTTCCGTTAATTGCCCATCCAGATGCATCAAGAATTGGACCGATGTTGCGCTGACGGAGTTTTCGCCATGCAATGATAACTGATGGTAAAGAAATCAAAAGCATAAGTCCAATAATTCCTAATGGAAGCATAAGTTTTAAGCCAAACAATGTTTTTACAATCTGAGAAATAAGACTTGCAATACCAGTAATTGCAATACTGATTGCTGCAATTGAACCAACATTAAACTTTTCTTTTACGGTCTGTACTCCTGTTTCTTTTGGATTGTCTACAGCTTTATTCATGTTTTCAAGAACTTTTCCTTCTGCAGAACTTGCCTTGGAAGCGATTTTTTCCTGAATCATGCGCATCAGCTTTTTGTATGGACTCCAGAAAGCCTGTTTAATGCTGACAGGATTTTCGATGATTTTTACGATTGTTGCATCCCAGTCATCTCCGTTTCGATCATAGAAGATACCGTTTCGTCCAACAATAAGGTTATCAGTTGAACCGTTTGAAATAAGAGCTGCAATCTGCATTTTTTCACCAGTTCCAGATTTTGTACAATCACAATAAATAAGGAAACACTGTGAAAGGGCTGCCATTACTCCATGCTTGTTTGAGTCTAAAACTTTGAAACACAAATCACAGGAACGGCCATCAATAAATAAAGTTCCTGCCTGGAAAATAGAAGCTTTATCCAGACGATAGAAGTCATCAAAGTTTACATAATTGTGGAGCAAAGTAACAAAGTCTCTGCGGAGAAGAAGCATTTTCTTTAAGTCTACAGTTGCAAGAGCAATTGGAGGATGTGCTTCTTCCTGTGTTAAATATTCAGAAATCTTTGATTCAATATCTGAAGAAAGAATTTCAACAATACGGTCCAAACCAATTCCCGAAGCGGCATTCTGAGGCATTGCTTTAATCCAGTTTACATATGGTTCAAAGAGTGCTTCAATTTTGCGCCAGTGATTTTCTGTTAAAGAACCGATTTCTTTGCTATAAATAGGAATAATTACATTTTTGTTGAATTCTTCCAGTTCTTTTGCCCATGCTGGGTTTGTATTGTAAGTCAATGGAAGTGGTTCATTTGCAAGACAGCGAGCCAATGGAAGCTTGGAAAGATTTTCCATGTCCTGAAGTTCCCCATTTTCATTAAGATACATGTTATCAGTCTGGGTTTTAAGAATATCAGAAGCTGCGTTATCGTAATTAATCAAAGAGCATCTTAAATAGTAGTCGTTGATTTTATCCTTAAGCTTCATGAAAGAAGTTGCAGCACTGTCAGTCTGTTCTTTAAGGAAGAATACTTTAGGATCATCCTGGGCTGCAGTTTCCCGCCATTCTTTAATTGAGCGGATTAAATTGAAAAATTCTTCGAACTGAGCCCGATTAATTCCTTTTACACCACTGATATCATCAGTTCCACCAGTACAGTCAATAATGTCTTTTACTACGGCAGCAATTTCCTCTTCTTTTACACATTCAGGAGGAAGAACTCCGTCCCCGTTGATTACGCCTGGTGAAAAAAGTTTTTCGTTGATATTGATATCGTCTAAAGAAAGTTCAAAAGCATCCTGTTTATCAAGAATTTCTAAAACTGCTTTTGCAGAATCTAAAGGAGAGTGTCCGCAGGCAAATGGTTCTTCACCTAAAGCGGCAAGTGGAATTGTATCTCCAGGATTCATAATGATTTCTGGGCGTTTAAAGTATTTTCGAATGTATTCGACAGCATCCAGAATTTCAGGAACTCGTACTCTTCCGTTTTTGTCTGAATCAAGAATCTGAAGAGTTTCTTCGTTGAATTCCAAACCTTTTACAGGGCAAGACAAAGCTGTCCACTGTTTTGGATCAAGATCTTTCAGGTTTAAAACATCATCAATTGTGGAAATCTGAACCTGAATCAGACCTCCATTCTGTGAATACAGCCACTGATGGCCGTTCTGTTTAATTTGCTTTTTCATGCTTTTATTATACTTTCCAAATCATTTTTTATCCAATATATTTATAACAAATGAGAAAATTTGAAGTTGTAAGTCCTTTTGAACCAAGCGGGGATCAGGCACAGGCTATTGAAAAATTAAGTGAAGGCTTTTTACGAGGCGATAAATTCCAGACATTAAAGGGTGTAACTGGTTCTGGAAAAACTTTTACCATGGCAAAAATCATCGAAAAAGTTCAGCGCCCAACCTTAATTATTTCCCACAATAAAACTCTTTCCGCTCAGCTTTATCGTGAATTTAAATCATTCTTCCCTAATAATGCGGTTGAATACTTTGTTTCATATTACGACTATTATCAGCCAGAAGCATATGTTGCGGCCAGAGATTTGTATATCGAAAAAGACTGTGACATTAATAAAGAAATTGATCAGATGCGTCTTGCGGCAACTTACAGCCTTATGGAACGAAGGGATGTTATTGTAGTTGCTACTGTTTCCTGTATTTATGGTCTTGGTATGCCTGATTTGTACAAGGAAATGAGGGTTCATGTTGAAAAGGGACAGACCCTGGATATAAAAAAATTTGCAGAACAGCTAATTAGTCTTCAGTATTCGAGAAATGATAATGTGCTGGAACGGGGGAACTTTAGAATTCATGGAGATGTAATTGAAGTTTTTCCACCTTATATGGAAACTGATGAAGCTTACAGAATTGAATTGGATTGGGATGAAATTGTAAGAATCCGCCGAGTTGATGTTCTGAATCGAAATGTAACTGGTGAACTGGATGAAACTGTTTTCTATCCTGCAAAACACTTTGTCGTTCCTCACGAAAAACTTCTGGAAGCTACTGACCGTATTCAAAAAGAAATGGAAGAAAGGGTAGAGGAGTTTCAGCGCAAGGGAAAAATTCTTGAAGCGGAACGAATCAAGACCAGAACAACTTATGATATAGAAATGCTTAAGGAAATGGGAACTTGCCCCGGAATTGAAAATTATTCTGGTCCAATTTCGGGCCGTAAACCAGGGGAGCCACCTGCAACTTTACTTCACTATTTTCCTGATGATTTTTTGTGTCTTATTGATGAAGCTCATGTTTCTGTACCACAGATTGGTGCAATGTACGAAGGGGACAGAAGCCGTAAACAGAATCTTATTGATTTTGGGTTCCGTTTGCCTTCTGCTTTTGACAACCGACCTCTTAAAAAAGCTGAATTTGATGCAAAAATGAATCAAATCATTTATGTAACAGCAACTCCTCGTCCTGATGAAGTTAAACAGAGTACTCAGGTTGTAGAACAGCTTATTAGACCTACGGGGCTTTTGGATCCTATTGTTGAAGTTCGTCCAAGCGAAGGTCAGATGGAAGATATTTATAAGGAAATCAAGGAACGAATTGCGCGAAAAGAAAGATCTTTGGTTTTGACTTTGACTAAAAAAATGGCTGGGGATTTAACTGATTATCTTACAGAACTGTCCCTCAAAGTTAAGTACATTCACTCCGAAATCGATACTTTTGAACGAGTTGAAATCCTTAAATCTTTGCGAAGTGGCGAAATTGATGTTCTTATTGGTATTAACCTTTTGCGAGAAGGAATTGACCTTCCTGAAGTAAGTTTTATTGCACTTCTAGATGCTGATAAAATTGGATTCCTCCGTTCCGAAACTTCATTAATTCAGATTATTGGTCGTGCGGCTCGTAATGCAGAAGGTAAGGTTGTAATGTATGCTGACCATATGAGTCCTGCAATGGAAGCGGCTATAAAGGAAACCCGACACAGACGAGAAGTTCAGGAAGCATACAACAAGGAACACGGAATTACTCCTCAAACGGTTAAAAAGGCTATTGAAGATATTCTTGTTCATGAAAAAGCTGATGCCGAAGAAAATGCAGTAACTGAACTTGAAGTTCTGAAGAATAAAGCAAATATGTTTAATCCTTCAGACCGAAAGAAGGTTATTAAGGCATTAACTAAACAGATGAGTGAATATGCTGACAGGATGGAGTATGAACAGGCTGCAGCAATTCGCGATCAGATTAGAGAAATTGAACTTCAATTTGGAAAATAGGGTTTGGTGTCTTGACAATCTTTGCTCTTTTGTGTAATTTTATAGAACTAGTTATCGATAATTTTATTTAATAAGGACGGAAAATATTATGTCTAGAATGTGTGCTATTTGTGGTAAAGCTCCAATGTCAGGAAATAAAGTTAGTAAGTCTTATAATCATACTCGCAGAACTTGGAGACCAAATCTTCTTAAAGTAAAAGCTCAGTACGATGGAACTTCTAAAACTATCACTATTTGTACTCGTTGTCTCAAAAGTGGTTTTGTAGACAAGAAAGTAAACGTTCCTAAAGAAGTAGCTGCAGAAAACAAATAGTTTTCACTTTTACAGTTTAGGTAAAAAAAAGACGCTAGAAGATGTACACTTCAGCGTCTTTTTTTTGTCTTTTTTAGTTTTCTGTATGAATTACAAGGCCATCATAGGCAGGTAAAACATTTTTTAAGCCCGGGAACTGATTTATATTCTGTTCAATATATTTAATAATTTCCTTGTGGCTGTTGTTGTGGGTCATATGAATGAACCACACATTCTTTGCAGGTAATTTACTTGCAGCTTCCATTGACTGTAAAAAACTGAAGTGAGTAGAATGTTCTCTTTTTCTTAGAGCATCAATTACCAGATGATCAAGATTTTCGCAGTTGTCTTTTATGAGCTGGAAGGACTCTGGACTTATGTAGCTGCAATCGGTGAGGTAGGCAATGGAATGTTTTGAACCATCATCTGCAGTTTCTGTTATAAGCCAGCCTGTAGTTTCCAGTTTTCCATGCATCATTGGGATTGGAGTAACAGTAACATCTTCGTACTGGAATTGGGAATCTACGGGTTTCAGTTCAATTTTTGCATGTCCTCCTCCTTGAACCGAATGGGCAAAAAAGTAGGAAAAACGATGCTGAACATCATTAATTGTGTGGGGATTAGAAAAAATCTGAATTGGTGGTGCATAGTATTGTTTTAAGGCAACAGGGTTTTCAGGTTTTTTGAACATGTCACAGCTGAAACTTCTTAAATCGTCAATGCCATGAAGATGATCGGCATGGGAATGAGTAAGGAGCAGGGCATGTACTTCGGTAATATGATTTTCGATTGCCTGCAGACGGAATTCAGGCCCAATATCAATCAGGATTTTTTTTCCTGAATTAGTTTCTACATATGAAGAACAACGGTATCTTCTGTTTTTTCTATCTTTTGAACGACAAACTTTACAGTCGCAGCCGATGACTGGAATACCATTGCTGGTTCCAGTTCCAAGAAAGGTTAATTTCATATTTCAAGTATAACGAAAGTTGCAGGGAAGGAAAATTACTATATTATAGTTCTATTCACAAAATGGCCAAAAAGCATTAAAATATATTATTCTTATGGACATTAATGCCTTATCAATAATCGATACATATCTATCTCGTACTCAGGAACTTTTTACAGTTGAAGATTTTTGTCGGTATTTAAAAGCTGCAAATGTAAAAGTGTCCAAAGAATATGCCAGTGAAATTTTAAATACTTCGGAACTGGTTTTTCCTTTAACTAATGATAAATATATTACTCGTGCCGGAGTTTTTATTGGGCGATGGTTTAGTTTTAAGCCTACAAAAGAAGAAGTTCAGAAGGGTCATATTCTTTTAGGTCATCGCTGCATGCCTTTTATTAATCCAGAAGTTTCTCCAGATAAAATCACAGTTTCAAATAAAAAACATTTAATAGAAAGTGAATCAACTGTATTTTCAATGAATCTTGCTATGGATACTTTTGCCTTGTATGGCGAAGGTTATGTAATTCCTTATGTTTTTAATGATCAGGCAAATACAAAACTTCCTCTGACTTCTGTAAAATATAATATGCCTTCCGAAATAGAGCTTACTTCCTGGCCTTTAGAAAAGATTTGTGCAGGATATAAGTTTAATCTTGGAGACAGAATCCTTGCCAGAGTAGTTGATTGGGAAAATTCTATTGTTGAACTTCAGCATCTTCCAAGTTCCGAAGATTCTTTTTCTATTTCCGAAGAAGATATTGAAAGGGAAGAGTGGTATACAAAGTTCGAAAACGGATTGCTTGAAAGTTTTAATAAAAACGGTCCTGCAAGTTCTATTGAAGAACAGCTGGCATTCCTCTTTTTGGAAAACGAAGAAGAACTTTGTACAAAGAATTGCGGCAGTGCAGAAGAATTTATTAAGCATACAAAAAAAATCGGGTTTGGTACTTACGGGGTAGAAACAAGAATCTGGTTTGCTGGAGAGACAGTTCCTTTTATTGGTGAATGGAATAAAAATATTGATTCGGATTCAATTTTTTCAAATATGTATATGGCCTTTTCGCCACAGGTAATTGATGCTTATCTGGAAGATTATCTTTATACCAGTTCAAAATCAAAAAATCCTGGGGAACTTCAAGAGGTTGTTGATAATATTTTTCCTAAGGTTTTACAGATGTCTTCTACAAGACGAAAAATGATTTTCTTCAGCGTAGAAAAGCGTTTTGAAATCTTAAAGAAAAATTACAATTCATTTACAGAAAAGAAAATTGGTCCGGTTCGCAAACGAATCATTCAGCTTTTTTCCCAGGTCAGCAATCTTCTTTGTGGAATTGCCTGTTCGGGGCTTAAACTGGATACATTTCCTCAGCAGGAACTGGTTATTCTTGTTCAGTTGTTTTCGCATATCGTAAAAATAATTGAAGAAATGGAAAATCCGTATCTGAAGGAAATTTTTCCTGTTGATGATGTTTCTCTTTCACTGGAAGGAATGGAAATTACTTATGAAGATGTTGGAGAAACTTTGCAGAAATCACTGGATGTTAATACTTATAAAGCAATCCAGCTGATGGATGATGAATAAAAACTAAAAAAATATTTGGAAAACTTCACAAAAAATCTATTATAGGGAATATTCAGTATTAAATGAAATTGAAGTTTTCGTTATATTATATGTATAGGGGAATTTATTTTATGGCTAACGAGTTAAATAACAATGCTAGTATCGTTAATTTGATTCACAAAGGTGGAATTTATATTGACGTCGAAGGCTCTACACCAGAAGAAATTTATACAAATATTTGTCGTCAGATAGATCTTCCAGAAGGAATGACTGCAGAACAGGTTTCTACTGCATTGATTGCCAGAGAAAAGGTTTTGAGTACTGCAGTAGGAAATGGTATTGCTTTACCACATGCCCGTTCACCTATTATGAAGTCTGATGAGGATGCAAAAATTGTTGTGGCTTATTTGAAAAAGCCAATTAATATGAATGCACCAGATGAAAAAGATGTATTTGTAATGTTCATTCTTCTTACATCTAATCAGCAGGTTCATCTTAAGGTATTAACTTCTTTGGCAGGTTTGTTCAGAAGCGTTCGTTTTAGAAAGGCTCTGGAAGATAAAGCAGGCGAAGCAGAACTTGATACTTTAATCATGGAACTGGATAAATAAGCGCTAAATAAAAAAAAGTAAAATTGCTAATTTGAAATTTTTTTTTTAATAATAAACTTTATAATAAAACTAAAAGAGGTTTTTTATGAACAAAAAAGGAATCGAAGCTGTTGCTCTTTCAATCCGCAGCTTGTCAATGGATGCAATTCAGAAAGCAAATTCTGGACATCCTGGATTACCACTTGGAGCTGCTGAAGCTGCAGCTGTACTTTATGGCGAAGTTATGAAACATAACCCTGCTAATTCAAAATGGGCTGATAGAGACCGTTTTGTTCTTTCTGCAGGTCATGGATCTATGTTGCTTTACAGTATCCTCCACTTGTCTGGATACGATGTAACAATGGATGATATTAAGAATTTCCGTCAGGTTGGATCTCGTTGTCCAGGTCACCCAGAATTTGGTGATACAGACGGTGTTGAATGTACTGGTGGGCCACTTGGACAGGGTGTTTCAATGGCTGTTGGTATGGCTGTTGCAGAATCTATGCTTGCTGCTAAATTCAATACAAAGAAACACACAATCGTTGATCACTACACATATTCTTTAGTAGGTGAAGGATGTCTCCAGGAAGGTGTTGCTTCTGAAGCTTGTTCTTTGGCTGGAAACCTCAAACTTGGTAAATTAATCGTATTCTACGACCAGAACAAAATTTCTATTGATGGTTGTACAGATATTACTTTCACTGATGATATTGCTAAACGCTATGAATCATACGGTTGGCAGGTTCTTAAAGGTGATATGTATGATGTTGAAGGAATTGCTAAATTAGTTGCTAAAGCTAAGAAAGAAACAGAAAAACCTTCTTTAATCATGCTCAAATCTGTTATTGGTAAAGGTGCTCCAAAACAGAACACAGCTGATGTACACGGTGCTCCACTTGGTGCTGAAGGTATCATCGCTGCTAAAAAGACTCTTGGACTTCCAGAAGACAAAGATTTCTATGTTGTTCCAGAAGCTTATAAATTCTTCGAAGACAAAAAAGCAGAATTTGCAAAAGCAGAAGCTGATTGGAATGAAACATTTGCTGCATGGGCAAAAGAAAATCCTGATTTGGCTAAACTCTGGGATGCTTACCACTCAGATGCTGCAACAGCAGAAGTTGCTGATGTTGAATACAAAGTAGGCGATGCATGTGCTACTCGTGATGCTTCTGGTAAAGCATTGAATGTAATTGCTGCTCGTTATGCTAACCTTGTTGGTGGATCTGCTGACTTGATGGGTCCAAACAAAACAGCATTCAAATCAACAGACAACGGAACATTCTCTCCAGAAAACCGCATTGGTCGTACAATTGAATACGGTATCCGTGAATTTGCAATGTCAGCTGTTTGTGCTGGTATTTCTCTCCACGGTGGTCTCCGTCCATTCTGTGCTACATTCCTTGTATTCGCTGATTACCTCCGTCCATCTTTACGCGTTGTTTCTTTGATGAAACAGCCTGTAATCTATGTATTCACACACGATTCAATCTATGTTGGTGAAGACGGTCCTACACATCAGCCAATCGAAACAATGGCTTCACTCCGTGCTATTCCTGGTGTTCAGGCTCTCCGCCCAGGTGACCCAGAAGAATCTATGCAGGCTTGGAACATTGCTTATGCTTCTAAAGATCATCCAGTATGTATGGCATTTACTCGCCAGGCATTGGCTGTATACGAAAAAGCAGATAAGAACTGGAAAGAAAACATGGCTAAATTTGGTGCTTATGTTGTTCAGGAAGGTTCTGATACTCCAGATATTACAATCCTTGCTTCTGGTTCAGAAGTTAACATGGCTCTTAAAGCAGCTAGCCTTACAACTGGAAAAACAATCCGCGTTGTATCTGTGCCAGATGTTAAGAAGTTCTGTGATCTCTGTCCATGTGAACAGGAAAAAATCATTGGTAAAGCTAAACGCGTAGTATGTACTGAAGCTGGTATTTCTACAGAATGGCTCCAGTTTGCTAAGAAAGAAGACTGTTTCTGTATCGACAGATTCGGTACTTCAGGTCCAGCAAACAAAGTAGCTGAATACTTAGGATTTACTGCTGAAAAGTTAGCTGAACTTTTGGCAAAATAGGTAATCTTTACTGATGCAAAAAAGGTGTCTCATTTGAGACACCTTTTTTTAAAAATTTAAAAACTTATGGTATAATGTAAAAAAACATATATAGAGGAAAGTAATATGAAAAAAGTATTTGGTTTTACAGTTGTTTTTGCAATGCTTATGATTGCAACTATTTTTACAGGTTGTTCTGTTCCATACACAGGAAAATATTTTAATGTTCAGTGTGTTCAGGAAGTTACTCAAGATGAATATGATGTATATGCTGCTATACCGGATGAGAATGGAGGGGAAAAACTTGCAGAATTCTTGAGGTTAGCTAAAGAAAAAAGTGATAATCATATATCAAAAGTAAATTTGAAGGATACAGAACTGGTATCTTTCTTAAGAAATAATAATATATCTGAAGAAGATGCTCAGGAAATTATTGATTTTTTGAATATTAAAGTTCCTGTGGGTAATGGCTTTCTAACCAGCTTTAATTACAAAATTGGTGAAGAAATGCTCCATGATATTTATTTCTTTCAAGTAAGTAAATAGAATTGTTATTATATCTTTTAAAATTTATTTAAAGAAAAAAGATTGTGTTGTAAACACAATCTTTTTTTTGTACCAGAAGTTTTATTCAAACTTTTTAGGAACTGATAAATTCAAAATTATTTAGAAGGATTTTTTGCCTGTGCAGCTTGAATTTCTGCTTCTGAAGAGCGAACCCAGTACTGGAATACTTTGATTGGACCTACTGTTCCTGCCATTGCAAGAGTATCAACTGGGGCTTTTTTATCAGAGCCGGCAGCCATAAACTTGATTACACATCCATACATTTTCCCGTTAGATGGATCAATAATGTTTCCGTTGTTCCAGTTTCCTGCAGATTCTTTTTTCATGTTGAAAATCCATGGAGTTCCAACAATCTTCATCTGATTTACTTTTCCTGCTACTGGGAAATCCTTGTAGCTTTCCTTACATTTTTCTGCTTTTACATTCTGTGGTTCATTAACGGTTGCAGCGATTGTACCAAAGAGTTTTCCGTCTTTTTCGTAGATTCTCCAGATTGCTGTAACCTGACCAGTTTTGTCGTCTACACTTTTCCAGATTCCACAAGCTGGATCTGCGGCAAATGCAAGTCCTGTCACAAAGAAAAGGGACAATAATAAAGTAATAAGTTTTTTCATGATTTACTCCTTTAAATAAATAATATGACAATTATTGTAAAAGTGTCAATAAAGAAAAAATAAGCAAAATTTCGGATTTTTTGAAACCAATTTATAACTAGTATGTTTGAACTATAAGAATGGAGAATCGCCAAAAATAAACTAATTTTTATAAATTTTTTTGTATATTTTGACGATTTTTAACTATATTAATATATATATTTCTTTATGGAGGAAAGTATGAAGAAAATTAATTTTGTAGCAGTTCTTTCTATGACTGCGCTCATCTTCGGTGCTATTTCTTGTAAAACTAATGCAAAGGGTGTTGAATACGAACCTACTCAGAAATTGACAGAAACTATTGTTCCAACAGAAGCAAAGGCAGAATATTCACAGGGTTTAAACAAGAAATATTTCTATTTTGGAGATTATCCACAGACTAAAGTTGCCCCAGAAGCTTTGCCATCTATGTCTACAAAACCTGCATCAAACGGCTGGTATATTGGTGCCGATGGTAAATACTATGGAAAAGTTGGTGATGACTATTATTTGGTTGAGCCAATTCTCTGGTGTGAAGTAACTGATGCTTATGATTATGATGGTCATAGTGAAGATTATACTGGTCACGAAGAAAACGAAGTTATGATTTTGGATGAACTTGTTTGTCCAAATGGTAAACAGGCATCTCTCTTGATTGCTGAATCAATTTTGAAGGCTGTTCCTTATTACTATGATTGTACAGAATCTTATAGTGCTGCTAATCTTGATGAAGCAAAAGAAAATGATTCTAAAATCCGTACAATTGATGGAGTAGAAAACATCTTTACAAATAACTACAAATACAGTCAGCTTAGAGCCTTCCTTAATGGTTTAGATTTTTACAAACTTGATAATACTGTAGATTCTACTTACAAAAATGCTGGTTTCTTAAATGGTGCTTTCTCTGCAAAGGCTCAGAAAGAACTTCTTGATGTAAAAGTAATCAATGATGGTAAATCTGGTACAGAAAATACAATTTGTCATGGTGGATATCCTTCGGCTTGTGATAGTAAAATTTCTGCATTGTCTTCAGAACCAACAACTGACAAAGTATTCGTTTTAAGTATGTATGAATTAGCAAACTGTCTCTATGGTTTTGGTAATGGTAATGAAGGTTCTGCTGAAGTTAAACAGAGACGTATGAGGAATGCAACAGAATATGCTGAAGCAGAAGGTGCAAGTACTACATATTGGGAAAGAACTCCATATTATAAAAATGGATGTTCATTACGCTATGTTACTGCTGATGGAAGAACATATGAAAATACTTTAGCAGATAGTACAAATGTTGGTGTAGTTCCAGCAATTGTTGTTAATATTGCAAAGTAATCACAGCTTTATAGATTAATTTCTAACTAATTAAAGGGTCTGACTTTTTTAAGTTGGACCCTTTTTTTATAATGCATAAAACTTCTGTTTGGGGCCAATTATGTAATTTTGTCCACTTGTAACACTTTTTTATGTTCATTATAATTTTAGCAATTTTTGGAGGTTTTTTCGTATGAAAAAGAATATTTTGATTGTAGCTGCAGTTCTTGCTGCTATGTGTTTTACAGGTTGTTCTAAAAAAGCTGGAAAGACAAAGATTGGTGTTATTCAGTTGTTGGAACATGTTGCTTTGGATAAAAACTATCAGGGTTTTGTTGATGGTCTTGCAGAAGCTGGTTATGTTAATGGCGAAAACATTGTTATTGATTTCCAGAATGCTCAGGGTGAACAGGCTAACTGTGTAACTATTGCTGAAAAACTTATCAACGATAAAGATGATTTGATTTTTGCTATTGCAACTCCTGCTGCTCAGGCTGTTGCTAACCTTACAACAACTATTCCTGTTGTAATTTCTTCAGTTACTGACCCAGAATCAGCTAAACTTGTAAAATCAAATGCTATGCCTGGTACAAATGTAACTGGTACATCTGATCTTACTCCATGTGCTGCTCAGATGAGACTTTTGAAAAAGCTTTTCCCAGAAGCTAAAACTGTTGGTATGCTTTTCTGTTCTTCTGAACAGAACTCTCGTTTCCAGATTGACCTTGCTGAAGCTGCTTGTGATGAACTTGGTTTGAGCTATGTTGAAATGACAGTTTCTAACTCAAATGAATTGGCTCAGGTAACACAGGCTCTCTGTGGAAAATGTGATGTTCTTTACTCACCAACTGATAACATGGTAGCTGCAGGTATGGCTCTTGTTGGACAGGTTTGTCTTGAAAACAATAAAGCAATCATTTGTGGTGAAGAAGGTATGGTTGATGCAGGTGGTCTTGCTACTTATGGTATCAACTACTATGAACTTGGAAAACAGACAGCTAAGATGGCTATTGAAATCCTCAATGGTAAAAATCCAGCTGAAATGCCAATCCAGTATCTTGATGTATGTGACTTGAAGATTAATCAGGCTACAGCAGATGCTCTTGGTATCACAGTTCCAAGCGATCTCTAATTAATGTTTTTTTCTGTGGTCTGCTATTTTTTCAGGGGCCACGGAATAAGAAAAAAGGGCTTTTTATTTATTAAAAAGCCTTTTTTTGTTATTATGGTAATAAGATAAAAACAGGAGAAATAAATGCCAATTGTAAATGCCATGGTAGGCGCAGTATCTCAGGGAGTTCTCTGGGGCTTAATGACTTTAGGGGTTTATCTAACTTTTAGAATTTTAAATGTTGCAGATATGACCGTTGATGGAAGTTTTGCGGCAGGTGGTGCAGTAACTGCAGTGCTTATTGTAAAAGGTATGAATCCTTTGCTGACTTTGATTTTTGTATTCTTTATGGGACTTATGTGTGGTCTTGTAACTGGTGTAATGAATACAAAATTGAAAATCAATATTCTTCTTGCAAGTATTCTTACTCAGATTGCTTTGTATTCTATTAATATCCGTATTATGGGTAAACCAAATACTCCACTTCTTGGTGTAGATACAATCATGACTAAATTGATTAAGCTTTGTGGTGGTCATTTAAATAAAACTCAAAGTTCCTTGATTATAGGTATTGTTGTAACTGGGATTGTAATTGCAATAATGTACTGGTTCTTTGGAACTGAATACGGAAGTGCAATTCGTGCTACAGGTGCCAACGAAAACATGGTTAGAGCAATGGGTGTAAATACTGATACAACAAAGATTATCGGTCTTATGATTTCCAACGGTATGGTTGCTCTTTCTGGTGCATTGGTTGCTCAGAGTCAGGGATACGGTGATGTTCAGATGGGTGTTGGTACAATCGTAATTGGGCTTGCTTCTATTATTATTGGTGAAGTTGTTTTCGGAAACCGTTTTGGTATGTGGTGGACTTTAATAGCAGTTGTTCTTGGTTCAATTATTTATCGTATTGTAATTGCATTTGTACTTCAGCTTGGTCTTCAGTCAACAGACTTAAAGTTGCTTACCGCTTTAATTGTTGCAATTGCTCTTTCTGTTCCTGTTTTGAAGGCAAAGATTGTTGCAAAAAAAAGATCTTATAAAGGTCCTGCAAATGAAGTTGATACAAGTCATAATGCAGATGAATATAAACGCTCTGTAGAAACTATCAGCGATGGTGAAGCAGTAAAATAGGATTGGAGGGAAAGATATGTCTACAATGTTAAAACTTATAAATATCACAAAAACTTTTAATCCTGGAACTGTAACAGAAAAAAAAGCACTTCGTGGTATCGATTTAGAATTGGAAGATGGAGACTTTGTTACAATTATTGGTGGTAATGGAGCTGGTAAATCAACTTTATTAAATCTTATTGCAGGAGTTCATTATACAGATACAGGTTCTATTACTTTGGAAGGTATGGATCTTACAGGAAAACCTGAACACTATCGTGCAAAGTATTTAGGAAGAGTTTTCCAGGATCCAATGATGGGTACTGCTGCAAACATGTCAATTGAAGAAAATCTTGCTATGGCAATGCGTCGTGGTAAAAAAAGAGGTCTTGCATGGCATATTAAAGGGGAAGAAAGATCTTTATATAAAGAAAAACTTGCTCTTCTGGATTTAGGCTTGGAAAATCGTCTTGCTTCTAAAGTAGGCCTTCTTTCTGGCGGTCAGCGACTAGCATTAACATTGCTTATGGCAACCTTGCAGAACCCAAAATTACTTTTGCTTGATGAACACACAGCAGCATTGGACAAGTCG
>JAZQOB010000023.1:0-22237 GCA_045627625.1 Treponema sp. | reverse complement strand
ATCAATTGGACCTGGATGTGTTCACCTTGGTGTTGGAAATGTTGAAAAAGTTGGTGCAATTGGTATTCCAGGTTATGGCTGGAAATGTAAGATTGTTGATGAAAACCGTAAAGAAGTTAAACAGGGTGATGTAGGGGAGCTTGCAGTATTTGGTCCTGGCGTTATGGTTGAATATTACAAAAATCCAAAGGCAACAGAAGAAGTTTTGGATAAAGAAGGCTGGCTCTACACTGGCGATATGGCTCAGATGGATGCAGACGGATTTATCACTTTGGTTGACCGCAAAAAGGACGTTATCATTTCTGGTGGTGAAAACTTGTATCCAGTTCAGATTGAAGACTTCCTCCGCAAAAACGATAAGATTAAAGACTGCGCTGTAATTGGTCTTGCAGATAAACGTCTTGGTGAAATTGCCGCTGCAGTTATTGAAGTAAAAGAAGGCATGTCTCTTACAGAAGAAGAAGTAAACGAATTCTGTATGGAATTACCAAAATACAAACGTCCACGCAAATTGATTTTTGCTCCAGTACCACGTAACCCAACCGGCAAAATTGAAAAACCAAAGTTACGCCAGATGTACAGAACTGAAGATCCTTTTGCTGTAATGAAACAGGATTAATGTGCTAGTTTTGGCGAAGCCAAAACTAGGTAAGCACGCGTCAGCGTGCGGCATCCTTTTGCTGTTATAAAAAAGTTAACTTTTTGGTGAAGAAAGTTAACTTTTTTTATTTAACGCGACCGAATCCTCTCTCAAGTACATAAAAAATTCAAATTAAAATCCTAAATTATTGCATTCAAAAATCGAATTTCTTCTCCTATTATTAGAATTGTAAAAAAAACATCTATTAGGAGGAAAAATTAGATGAAAAAGTTAGTTACAATTGTTGCTGCACTCATGTGTGTAACATGTTTGTTTGCAGCTCCAAAAGCTAAAAAAACAAAGAAATCAAAGGGAGCAGATCAGATTAAGATTGGTATTATTAACAATCCACCATCAGAATCAGGATATCGTGCTGCTAACGTAAAAGACTTTGAATCAGTATTTACAGCTGACAAAGGTTATGATGTAAAAACATTCTACAGCCTTAAAAATGATGAACAGTTGAATGCTGCATCTCAGTTCATTACTGACGGTGTTGATTACATTCTTCTTTCTGCAGCTGCTACAGACGGATGGGATTCAGTTCTTAAAAATGCTAAAAAAGCTGGAATCAAAGTATTCCTTTTTGACCGCATGTTGAACGCTTCTCCAGATTTATATGAAGCTGCTGTAGTTTCTGATATGCCACAGGAAGGTGATACTGCTGTTGCATGGCTTAAAGCACAGAAACTTAAGGAATATAAAGTAATCCATATCCAGGGTGCTATGGGTTCAGATGCTCAGATTGGTCGTACAGCTGCTCTTGATAAAGAATTTGCTGCAGGAACAATGAAAAAAGTTGTTCAGCAGACAGCTACTTGGGATGAAGCAGAAGCAAAGAAAATTGTTGAAGCTGTTATCAACTCAAAAGAAGATTTCAACGTAATCTATGCTGAAAATGACGGTATGGCTAAAGGTGCTGTAGCTGCTCTTGATGAAGCAGGTATTACACACGGTGTTAAAGGTAAAGTAATTGTTATGGGATTCGACTGTAACAAATGGGCTCTCCGTGAACTTAAAGCTGGAAACTGGAACTATGATGGACAGTGTTCACCATTCCAGGCTGCTGTAATTGAACAGATGATTAAGACTGGAAAAGTTGCATCTAAGAAAGTAATTTCTGAAGAAAAAGGTTTCGATGCAAAAACTATCACAGCTGATGATATCGAAAAATACGGTCTTGGAGACTAATCTTTAATTAGTTTAGGAGCTGTCTAAAAAGTTCTGTCATGCTGAATTTATTTCAGCATCTCTACGGTATATAAAATAGAGATTCCGAAACTAGTTCGGGATGACATTACATTTTTTAGACGGCTCTTTTATGTAGGTTATATAAAAATGGAAAATAATGTTGTTTTAACCATGCGTGGTATTTATAAAGAGTTCCCTGGTGTAAAAGCACTTCAGAATGTTGATTTTACTCTTTGTAAAGGCGAAATCCATGCTTTAATGGGTGAAAATGGGGCTGGTAAATCAACACTAGTCAAAGTATTAACCGGTGTTTACGAAAAAGATGCCGGAGAAATCAAAGTAGAAGATAAAGTTGTTTCTATTCGGTCGCCTCAAGATGCCCAAAATTGTGGTATTAGTACTGTTTATCAGGAAATTACTCTTTGTCCAAATTTAACGGTTGCAGAAAACATGTTTATTGGACGCGGAAAGTATCATTTTATTAATTGGCGTGAACAGGAACGCAAAGCCGATGATATTTTACAGAAATTGAATATTCCGGCAAAAGCAGCTCAGCAGTTAGGTACATGTTCTCTTGCTGTTCAGCAGATGGTAGCAATTGCTCGTGCTGTTGATATGGATTGTAAAGTCCTTATTCTTGATGAACCAACATCTTCTTTGGATGAACGAGAAGTTGAGCAGTTATTTAAACTTATGCTCGATTTGAAATCTCGTGGTGTTGGAATCATTTTTATTACACACTTTCTTGATCAGGTATATGAAGTTTGCGACAAGATTACCGTTTTACGTAATGGTGAACTTGTTGGCGAATACACTATAAAAGAAATGCCAAAAGTAGAACTTATTTCTGCAATGCTTGGTAAAGATCTTGAAGATATTTCTAATCTTAAAAAAGATAAACGGGAATATCAGGGAGCTAGTGAAGTTGTTTACGAAGCTGAAGGTCTTTCAAGTGCAGAAGGAGTAAAACCTTTTGACTTTGCGATTAATAAAGGCGAGGTTAATGGATTTACCGGTCTTTTGGGTTCTGGACGAAGTGAAAGCATTCGTGCAATTTTTGCTGCCGATCGTGTAACTGGTGGAAAAGTAAAAGTAAGCGGTCAGTCGGCAAAAATTACAAAACCAATTGAAGCAATGAAAAATGGAATTGGATATCTTCCAGAAGACAGAAAAGGAGACGGAATTATTCCTGATTTGTCGGTTCGTGAAAATATCATTCTTGCATTGCAGGTTTTGAACGGATTTTGGAAACCGTTTACAAGAGCCGAAGCAGATAAATTTGCAGATGACTTTATTAAAATGTTGAACATCAAAACAGCTTCAAAAGATACACCAATTAAATCACTTTCCGGTGGAAATCAGCAGAAGGTTATTCTTGCACGCTGGCTTTTGACAAATCCAAAGTATCTTATTCTTGATGAACCAACCCGCGGTATTGACGTTGGTACAAAAGTAGAAATACAGAAACTTGTTTTAAAACTTGCAAACGAAGGTGTAAGTGTAACATTCATCTCTTCTGAAATAGAAGAAATGATTTCTGTATGTCAGAGACTTATAGTTATGCGTGACCGCAACATCGTAGGTGAATTAAAAGATGATTTGCTTACACAGAATGTAATTATGCAGACTATTGCGGGAGGTAAATCTAAAAATGGAAAATAAGTTTTCTATAAAAAATGCATTAAAAAAATTGATGGCATCACAGCTTGCAATTCCAATTATTGCACTTTTGCTTCTTGTCATTTTTAATCTTATTCGCGATCCAAGTTTCTTTTCTATTGTCATTAAAAAGAACAATCTTGGAAACACTGTTCTTGCTGGTAACTTAATCAGTATTTTGAATGGTGCTTCTGAACTTGTAATTCTTTCTATAGGAATGACTCTTGTTACATCAGCTACAAAAGGACAGGATATTTCCATTGGTGCTGCTGCGGCTATTGCTGGTAGTATCTTTGTAAAAATCCTGCGTGCAAATACTATTACTATTCCGGTAATTTTGCTTGGTTTAGTTTGTGCATGTCTTGTTGCAACAATTTTCTGTCTGTTCAACGGTATTTTAATTGCTAAGTTCAACATTCAACCAATGATTGCTTCTTTGATTTTGTATACTGCGGGTCGTCCTATTGCTTACTGGATTAATGGTGGTGCTACTCCAAATGTAGACAGTCCTTTACTTGGATGTCTTGGTGGATTTATTCCTGGAATTATTATTCCAACTCCAATTATCATCGTAATCTTGTTTATTGTAATTGTTCTTCTTGTTTTGAAGTTTACAAATCTTGGACTTTATATTCAGTCTGTAGGTATCAACGAAAAAGCTGCTAAACAGAACGGTATCAACCCAATATTTATGAAACTTTTAGTATTTGTAATTCTTGGTGTTTGTGTTGCTCTTGCAGGTTCAATGAATGTTTGTCGTATTGGTTTGATTAACCACGAAAAGATTCTTCTTGATATTGAAATGGATGCAATCCTTGCCGTTGCTATTGGTGGTAACTCTCTTGGTGGTGGTAAGTTCAAACTTTCTGGTTCAATTATTGGTGCTTATATCATTCAGGCCCTTACAACAACTTTGTACTCAATGAAAGTTTCTTCAACAGATATTAAAGCTTACAAAGCTATTGTAATTATCATTATCGTAGTTGTAGGTTCTCCTGTTGTAAAGAACTGGTTAAAGAAAGTTTTCAAAATGATTTCTTCAAAATTCCAGAAAACTGAAGTAGTGGAGGCTAAATAATATGGCATCTAATGAAAATAAAACAGTTTTAGCAAATAAAAAGGCAAAATTGCCTCTTTCGAATACAGCTTTGCTTCTCATAATCACTGTTGCAACTTTTGTGATTATGTATGTTTCTGCAATGATTATTTGGGGTGGTGGATTCTTAAATCCTCAGCAGTTCCTCAATATCTTCAATAACAATGCTTATTTGATCATTATTGCCTGTGGTCTTACTATTGTAATGATTACCGGTGGTATTGATATTTCGGTTGGTGGATCTGTTGCATTAATAACTATGACTTGTGTAGTTTATCTGCAGAATCATGGTGGAAATGTATTTGTTTCAGCTTTGATTGCATTAGGAATTGGGCTTGCAGTTGGTCTTGTTCAGGGTGTGTTTGTTGCTTACTTAAACATCCAGCCATTTATTGTTACTTTGGCAGGTATGTTCTTTACAAAAGGTATGACAACTATCGTGTCCGTAAATCCTATTACAGTAAAAGATAATGCTTTGTTCCTTAAGATTAAAGAAACTTACATCAATCTTCCAGGTATTGGTGTAACAAGAGCCGGAAACTTTATTCCAGCCTATCTTGAAATTGGTGCAATTATTGCTTTGGTGACTGTTCTCATTCTTTGGGCTGTATTAAAGTGGACTCGTTTTGGTCGCAATCTTTATGCAGTTGGTGGAAACAGCGAAAGTGCTATGATGCTTGGTATTAATGTTCAGCGTACAAAATTCTACGCATACTTATTGTGTGGTCTTTTAGCTGGTATTGCAGGATTTGTATACCTTCTTCATACAGGTGCTGGAAACGCTTCAAATGCTGATGGTGCCGAAATGGAAGCTATTGCTTCTGCTATTATTGGTGGAACTTTGCTTTCTGGTGGTGTTGGTAGTGTAGTTGGTACTTTGTTTGGTGTTATGTCATTAAAGACAATCAATACAATTGTAATTGCTGCAGGATTGACAAAACCTTGGTGGCAGAAAATTACTACAGGTTTAATGCTGTGTTTCTTTATTCTTCTTCAGAGCGTAATTCTTTCTATCAGAAAGAATCGTATGGGAAGCAAATCAGCTTAAGTATAACTAATTTAGACAATCAATAGTCTTGGGCACAACAGGCTCCTTCCTCCCTGTTGTGCCTTTTTTTATTGAAGATTAGATTTATATTCTCTTGGGGACAGACCTGTGTTCTTCTTGAAAATATAACTGAAGTAGTGAGGATCGCTAAAGCCACATTCATAAGCAATATCATAACCTTTCATATCAGTTTTTTCTAAAAGTCTTTTAGCATTTTCAATACGAACATCAGTAAGATATTCAATAAAAGTAGTCTTGCATTCCTGTGAAAAAATTGTACTGAAGTGGTTTGGACTTAAGCAAACTTCCTCTGCAACTGTGGTAAGAGTAATATTCTGGTCGGTGTAGTGTTCTTCGATATATTTTTTTGCCTTAAGAATTATATCACCATAACGACCAGTAATTTTTGAATCTCGGAATTCCAGTGCAAACTCCAGCAGAGATTTTAATCTTTCCTCAAAGTTAGTTTCATCCTGAACTGCAAAATCAACAAAACTTTTCTGCAAGAATTCGGGACGCATCTCCTTTATATCCCCACCAAGACTTTCTACTATTTTTGAAACATCAAAAATGTAATCCACAAGAAGATAAGATGCAAAAACCTGAAACTGGTCTTTATTGTTACGGATTAAAGTCATTGCCTGGCTGATAATTGCAGAAATATCATTTTTGCTTGCATATTTAAGTTTATCAACAAGAGGATTAGATTCTTTTAAGTTCAAAAAGCTCTGGCTGTCAGAATTTAAGTCTTCAGAACTCATGATTCGGTTTTCGTTTTTAGAAGTAATTTCTTCGATAACCCGTTTGGCATCTTCGTAAGAAGCCTGTAATTGTGAAAGATGATCTACTGTAATTCCAATTGCTGTTGTAATTTTACAGTCTTCGTTCTGGGCTGTAATCTGCTCGATGGATTTTGCAATACTGTAGGCATTTTCTTCCAGTTCCTCTTTTGTCATGTTTTTAAGAATACATACAAGACGGTTAGAGTGGTGGAAGTAGGAAATCACTTCTGAAAAGTTCGATGTATAGGAATTCAAAAGTGAACAGGCTTCCTGCTGTTTGTTTATGTTGTTTGTTTTACTGTCAATTTGTGAAATAAGAATTTTATAGTAACGGGAAATCAGATTTATTCCCAGTTCATTGCTTTTCTGCATTATATCAGAGGTAGTTTCTGCCCCATGAACAAGATTGTTGAGAAATTCTTTTTTAATAAGGGTTTCAGAGGATTTTAGTTCCTGCTTCATTCGGTTTATATCAGAAAGCTGTTTTCTTTCTTTGTCCAGCTGCAATGAAACTTTTTTAAGACTTGCCATTACATCATCAGCGGTAAAAGGCTTTAAAAGATAGTCTTCGATTCCAATAGAAATTGCTTTTTTTGCATAATCAAATTCATCGTGTCCCGAAAGAATAATAATTTTAATCCAGGGCTGATTCTTTTTTATGGCACTTGCAAGCTGAAGTCCGTCCATAAAAGGCATTTTAATATCAGTTATAATAATATCAGGATTAATTTCATGAATCATTGAAAGGGCAATTTCCCCATCAGTTGCTTCTCCTGCAAATGTCAGCCCGTTATTTTCCCAGTCTAATTTTGAACGGATTCCTTCAAGTACAATTGGTTCATCATCAACTAAAAAAACTTTATACATTTTCATCTCCGTTCAAACATGGAATTACAAAAGATATAGTTGTTCCTTTTTTGTGGACCGATTCAATTTTAAGTCCCTGTGTCTTATTACCATAATACAAACAAAGCTTTTTGTGAACATTATAAAGCCCGTATACCGAATTTAATTTTTCTGAGTTTTCGTATCCTGTGTTTAATTCTTTGTTTACTTCTTCCAGTCGCTCTGGAGTAAATCCGGCTCCATCATCTGTAACGCTAAAAATAATGAAATTTTTAGTCTCATCGGTATAGCCAATGTTTACATTTATATGACCACGACCTCGCTTGTTTTTGATGCCATGATAAATTGCGTTTTCAATTAGCGGCTGGAGTACAAGTTTAATCATCTTAAAATTCATTATAGATTCATCTGCATTAATTTCATAATTAAGAATATCTGCATAACGAATTTTCTGGATTGTAAGATAGTTTTTAATATGATCAATTTCCTGTTGAACTGTAATCCATTCATGACCTTTGCTCAGGGAGATTCGAAGGAAGTCAGAAAAAGCTTTTGTAATTTTTACAACCCGTTCAGTATCTTCTTCTTCCGCAAGCCAGATGATTGTATCAAAGGTGTTGTACAAAAAGTGTGGAGTAATCTGGGCTTGGAGAGCTTTCATTTCGGCTTTCTGAAAGTTTGCCTGTTCTTCAATATTTTTCTTAATTAAAAGATCAATCTGCTCTGCCATGGAGTTCATTGTGGTTGCAAGGGGTGCAAGCTCTTCCAGTTCAGGAATATTTGTTCTTGCGGTAAGATTTCCTTTTGCAATCTGATTAGAAAGACTTCTCATTTCGTTCAATGGATGATTGATTGATTTTGAAACAGTTACATAGGCATTTATGGCAAAAAATAATGAAAATATGATAATTGAAATTTGTAATATCGAAAGAAATATGCTGGATCTACGGATTGCAAGGTTTGTAATATCTGCACTTTCAATTTCGGAAATAATAAAATCCTGTAGGACATCAGAAAATAAAGAAGTGATTGTTCTGATTTCATCCAGTAAGGCTTCGTTTTCTGTAACAGGAGCATCTGCTTCCATCTGATCCTGCAGTTTACTGATGTTTCTTGAAAGAGTAGTGCAGGTTCTGGAAGCAACTTCCAGAGCTTCTTTATAGGCAAGATTTGATGAAGTTGTCTGCATTTCTTTAAGTTTTTCGTTTACTTTTTTAAGCTTTACATACTGTTCGCCTTCACCAAAAGTTTTTTTACCGCAAACAATTTCCCAAAGTTCATTTGGAATTTCAGTTTTTACAATTGTATTGATTTTGTTGGCTTCGTTTACATTAGAAATGATTTTATCATACTGATTTGTATGAATGGACATTACAATAATCGAATAAATTGAAGGAATAATCATAATTCCAATAATGAGGATAAAGGAAAGCTGTAATGTCTTTTTAAGGGATTTATTTGATGAAGTTTTCAATTAATAGCCTCTTGGTTCATAACGAGAAAAATCATCATTTTCTGTAAATACAGTTTCGCTCATATAAGTTTTTGCAGGAATCTGTTTACCGGAGGCAATGTCTTTTACAAGTCTCATTAATAAAGGTCCCAGATTTGGATTACATTCCACAACACAATTCAGTTTTCCCTGGGTTAATGCATCAATGGATTTTTGTTCTGCATCAATGGAAATAATTACAACATCTTTGGAATCAATTTTATTCTGCTCAAAAGAATCAAGAATTCCAAGAGTCATTGAATCATTATGGGAATAAATAACATCGATTGGTTTATTGTTGCAATATAATCCACCATTTTCTGCAAGAATATTATCCATGATTTCTTTTCCCCGGGAGCGCAAGAAGTCCCCGTCCTGGGAATGAATAATCTGGAATTGAGGATAATTTTTAATTACATCTCTAAAACCTGTTGCTCTTTCTAAAACTACAGAAGAATTTGCAGTTCCCGAAAATTCAAGAATATTTACAGGTCCGGTCTTGTCTTTACATTTATTAATTAAAAAGTTTGCGGCTTGTTTTCCTTCGTTAATTCCATCTTCTCCAAGAAAACCTGCATATAAATCTGAACTGGTATTAATCTGACGGTCTACAAGAATAACAGGAATTCCCGCATCTTTAGCTTCCTGCAATACATTATCCCATCCATCTTCTACAATTGGAACAAATGCAATTACATCAACCTGATATACAATAAAAGAACGGATAGCCTTCAGCTGATTTTCCTGTTTTTGCTGGGCATCGTCAAAAAGAATCTGAATGTTGTTTTCTTCTGCGGCTTCAAAAATTGACTGGGTGTTTCTAGATCTCCAGGCACTTTCGGAACCAATTTGCGAAAAACCAAGAATTAATTTTTCCCGGTTATGATTTGAGGTTTTTATCGAAGATTGCTTTTTAGTAGTATAAATAAATATAAGAGGGACAAAGGAAGCAATAATAAGAGTGAGAATTAAATAAACAGCAACTTTTTTAATCGAAATATTCATCAAATGAATTTTATAGTCGAAAAGCTGAATTGTCAAATATGAAGTTAAATAAAAAAGGATGGCCAAAAAGATTCAGCCATCCCTGTCAAAAAAAACTATATACTAGAGTGATGCTTCCAGTCGTTTGCGGATTTCAGCAATGTATTCCCAGGAATTGAGAACTGCTTTTGCTTTAGGTTCTGCAATACGAGCAATATCACCAGTCATGTAACCATCTTCGATAGTTCCAAGTGTTGCCTTTTCAAGTTTTTTAGCAAAATCAACTAATTCTGGAGTTCCGTCCATTTCGCCGCGTTTTGCCAAAGCACCAGTCCATGCAAAAATTGTTGCCACTGGGTTAGTAGAAGTTTTTTCACCTTTCTGGTAGCGGTAGTAGTGTTTCTGAACAGTTCCGTGAGAAGCTTCATATTCGAAGTTTCCTTCTGGGCTTACTAAAACTGAAGTCATCATAGCAAGAGAACCACAAGCAGATGCAATCATATCTGACATTACATCACCATCATAGTTCTTTGTAGCCCACATAAAGCCACCTTCTGAACGCATAACACGAGCAACAGCATCATCAATCAATGTGTAGAAATATTCAATTCCTGCAGCATCAAATTTAGCTTTATATTCTTCATCAAAAACTCTCTGGAAAATTGCTTTGAAGTTTCCATCATAAGTTTTTGAAATTGTATCTTTAGCACCAAGCCATACAGATACTTTTCTATCTAATGCATAAGTAAAACAGCAGCGGGCAAAACTTTCGATAGAAGAATCAAGGTTGTGAATACCCTGGAGAATACCAGGTCCCTTCATATCCATAATTGTTTTGCGGATTACAGTACCATCTTCACCTGTGAAAACTAATTCTGCTTTACCAGCACAAGGAGTTTTAATTTCAGTGTTTTTATAAATGTCACCATAAGCATGTCGCCCAAGAACGATTGGTTTTTTCCAGCAGCTAACTGTACCATGAATGTTATTTACAAAAATTGGTTCACGGAAAACAGTTCCATCAAGTTCAGCACGGATAATTCCGTTTGGAGATGGAGTAAGCTGTTTGAGGTTGTATTCGTCAACACGAGCCTGGTTTGAAGTAATAGTTGCACATTTAACGCCTACATGAAGTCGTTTAATTGCATCCGCAGCGGCATATGTTACTTTATCATCTGAATCATCACGGCTTTTAAGACCTAAATCGTAATATTCAGTTTTTAAGTCAACAAAAGGTGTAAGAAGTTCATCTTTAATCACCTGCCATAAAACACGAGTCATTTCGTCGCCATCGAGTTCAGCGATAGCATTTTTCATCTGAATCTTTGCCATAATGCAAGAATTATAATAATTTTTTCCAGTTTCTTCTAGTAGTATCATCTAAAGTTTTTATTTCAAAATGTACCATAAAGTTCCATCTGTTGCTTTTATTGTAAACTGACTTCCGTTTCCAATTTGAGCTGCCGCATTTCCGTTTAAATTACATTTGTATAATTGATGTGTAATTTCAGGATTTGCAGTCATGAAAGTTCCACTGGTTCCCAAGGCATAAACGGGGCCTGTTCCAAGATATGCATTGGTTGTGAGTTTTATATTGCTGCGAATTATCTGAAGTGCAGAAGTGGAGGATTTCTTTCCGTATTCCTTCAGATTTTCTCCTTTGTTTCCGCTCCAGCTGTTTGCAAAAATCAGATACTGATCATTTTCTTTAACGGCACAGAAAGTTCCAAAGTCTTCTGTAGAAATAAGTGGAAGAAGTCTGTCCCCGTTTACCCAGAATGATGGAATATATTTTTCGTAGTCTCCTTTTTCGTGATAAACAGAAAGACTGACATTGTCGTTACAAACCATAAAGATTCCCTTGTCCCAATAGATTTCCTTGGTATCTGTAAATCCTGTTTTCATAATGTTATTAATAGAAGAAAAATGTACACCGTTTGAAGGAATCTTTCCATTGATTGCATAACCCAACTGATACTGATAGCAGAGATTTCTATCTACCCCATATTTATCCATTGAGCCAATTGCCCAGGCATTCTGTTTATAAAGATTGTCTTTTTCCTGCTGCATAGACAATGGAACATAAACTTTTTTGATTCCTGGTTTTACAAGAAAATTTCTAAAGATTCTGGAAGCTAAAGGAGCCGCACAGGATTTAGAAGGATTGTTAGTCTGATCAAAGTAGCCGTTGATTTTCTGTTTTTGTCCGTCAGAAGTTTTAGGAAGTTCTGAACAGAAAGTAAAAATACAGTCCCAGTCCTGGAATGAAGCAAAACTTGCAATCATTGGATATGCTTCCGAAGAGAATTGATTTGGATAAGGATGATCGTATTCTGAAACAGAGAAAGGTTTTCCGTAAACACGATACTGTGCAAGTGATGTAAGAGTACTGTCTCCATCTGCTAAAGTCAGGTCTTTGTTTCCTACATAGTAGTAGTTCATATCCCAGTCATTTTCAGGAAAAACCGGATGATTCCAGTAGGCATGACTATCTATAATATCAAAACATTCCTGGAGATAAGTTGAACTACAACCCATTGCTGTTCCCATAATCAGGGCTTTGCTTCCAAGATTGTTTCGGATGTAGTTTTTCATATCATTCCAATAGGCTTTTTCTGTTTCCCAAAGGAAATTCATTACAAGATTTTTATAGCCATCAGGACAAGATATATATTTTTCTTTTGAAGGAAGTTTGACAGAATTTTTAATTTTAGGATTTTTATATTCTCCCCCTCGTTCAACATATTCAATGGTGCCACCTTTTTCAAAAGTTAAATCATAAATACTGATGGTTTTTCCTGCAAGAAAGCCCATATTCGAAAAAATTACTCTCAGGTTAGAATCATCCATGATGTTTGAAACAGTAAATTCGAACTGCTGATATTTTGTTGTAAGTGAAAGTTTTTGATTAAAGGAAGAGCCTTTCCAAGGTTCGTGGGCCTGGGAGATTCCAATAGAAATATCACAAGGAGAAGAAGCTTTTGCTGCAAAACGAAGAGTGTAGACTTCCTTGCTGCTGATATTTAATCCAGAAACTCCATACTGTATGTGCCAGCTTTCAGTTCCGTTTTTTTCTATTTTAATAGTATGAATTCCATCTGCTTTAGTTACGCTTGCAACTGCACCGTTGTGTTTTTCCAGATTCCACCAATTGTGATCATCCACTAAAACTTCTTTTGAGCTGGCATTTTTGTTGTATTTTGCTGCAAGAATGTTGTAATCCATATTTTTGTCAGCAAGCCAGTTATTCCATTTATTTTCCAGTTCCTGATACAGAGTTCCACCAATAAATCGGTCTATGTTTCCATCCAGGTAGCCCATAAGCAAACCATTTTCGTTATTAACTTCAATTATGGCTACAGCTGGATCTTCCAGATAAGAAAGTCCTGTGTAGGGATTTACATGAGAGAGTAATTCCAATGCGTAATCTTTTTGTTTTTGTTTTGCATTTTCATTCCAGAATCCTAAACAGTGAATAGCCTTCCAGGGTTTGTCGTTTATTTCAGAAGGGTAACCATCTGCTGAAGAAATGGAACGACCTGTCAAAAGATTTATATTTGAATAGATGCCATTGAGTTTCAACTGATAGAAAAAATAATCAAAAGCATCCAGACGGGATTTGTTGATTACCCATTTACCATCTGACTGTTTTGTTAAAAAACAATTTGTCCAGTTGGCATCTGTATGATGAAAACGAATACAGTTGTAACCCTGATTAGCCAGGGATTGTGCAGAAAATTCCGCCTGTTTTTTGCTGTAAGGAAATTCCGAAAGATTTGTTCCAAAGATACGGATTCTTTTGCCATCTACCTGAAGATGTCCATCAGCTGAAAGAGTGATTCGTGAATTATTTGTAATAGGTGAGTTTAATCGTGCTGCTGAAATTTCAGAATCTTTTGTTAATTTAAAAGGATTAAAATGAAAGGCACCTTTTGCTTCGGATACCTGTCCCCAAAGTAAATTAGAAATTGAAAATAATAAAAAAAGGCAAAGTTTCTTCATATAAAACCTCGCCTTTATTATAAACTATAGAATAGAATATTGTAAAATTTATTTAGCCATTATGTAAGAATAAGAATTTGGAGATGCTTTTGAATAGCGAACTCCTAAATCTATGTGATACTGATAAGAAGCATCAAATGGCTGAACTTTTGCATTTGTTCCAAGGTTTGGATTGTCATATGCAAAGAAATAACTATTTACAATTGACCATCTGTGGCTGATAGGGAATACAATAGAATTTAAAGTTCCTAATCCAACATAGTTCATATGATATTCATCTGTAAGCTGGTACATATAATGTAGACCAACAGAAGCTTCGATGTTTACATATTTTAAGAAATCAAAACTGTACTTTGCACCAAAGTATAAATCAACACCATAGTTGAACATGTTCTTTGCTTTCTGGGCCATTCCGTTGAAGGCATTGTAGAAAGGGTAGTAGGCAGCAAGATTAAGTTCCAGGTCTACAAGCCAGAGTCCGTCTGTCTGCATGTTAAAATATGCACCTGCAAGAAAATTTTCCCGAACAAAGTTGCTGCTTTTTTCCTGAACTTCAATTCTTGTAATCTGGTTATAAGTAACCCCTTCTGTAAAAACAAAATTAAACCAGAGAGGATTCTTCTGCTGAGTTTCTGCTTCCTGAGAGAAGGCACAGGCTGCAGTAAAAAGAATTACTAATGTAGCAAATAATTTTTTCATTTAGAGCTCCTAGCGGGCAATATGATAGAGAATAAGGTTTTTTGAAGTATCTTTATCAGTCCAGTTCAATTTTAATGTTGCCCCGTTAATATCCCAAATAGTATAAATACTGCCACTTTCATAAGTAAAAATAAGAACATTGTCAATTACTGTATAAGATCCATCATAATCAATATTTTCATCTTCAAGTTTTATTCTTGCAGAAAAAGTTCCATCAGCCATAAAGGTAATTTTATTTCCTGTTGTATCAGACCAGGTTCCATAAAGTGGAGAAGGTGTATAACAAGAAACTAGAAGTAATATTACTGATAAAAATAAAGTTCCTAAAATAAAATGTTTTTTCATATATAAATCTCCTGAATTTGAAGTATTTTAATTAATTAGTGATCTTCACCTACAAGCCAGTTTACTTTATCTTCTTTAAGTAACTTAGCTCCAGACTGATCATAAGTTTCTACAAGATAGTAACCGCCACCGGCAGCACCACCTTTAATTTCAAGGTTGTTGTAAATTGCATAACCTGGATACATACCTGTACAGTTTACTTTTTCGTGCATGTTACCGTTGGCACTCATGTTTGAAGTTGTATCTGTATTACCAGTCAAAACATAATATGGTCCCATAGTTTTATCATCATTGATGTAGAAATCACAATAGTTTTCGTAGTGCATTGTAATTTCGGCACCAAGACCTGCAATGGCTGCCTTATACATAAGGGTACCTGACACATCCCCTTTAATTGTTTCAGTACCAAGCTTATCCATATCGTTAGACTTATGCATCAAAGTTAATTTACTCTGAGATTTCATAATTGATTTATTATATTCTCTGAACCACTGTTCTCTTGTAACTGCCCCGTAACCACGAGCTTTATTTTCAGGGTCATTAGAAGGATCGTTACTGTTTTTACCTTTGCCCAGAACATTTACAGAAACAACTTTATAATAGTAGAAAGTTCCTGCTCTAGCTGTTTCGTTTTCATCATAGAAGGTATTTGAACCGTCAGTAATTGGTTCTTCATTCAATTTACGGAAAGATGAAGTTGGATTTGTTGAACGGTAAACAAAATAGCCATATGGTGTTCCAGATTTTGGTGCAGACCAGGTAACCTGAACAGGATAAACTTCGTTGTTGTTGTAAGACCATTTTTCAAGACCACCTAATGATGAAGTTTTTGATGCAACTACATTTGTAGGGGCTTCTGGGAATGGAGCAATAGCTGAAGATTTAGAACTTTCTGCACTTCCGTTGTTTGTTGAAATTTTATAGAAAGGATATTTTGAAAGTTCAATTTCATATAATCCGTCTTCATTAATTTCAGGAAGAACAGAATCCTTTAATTTTTCTGTATATGAACCATTCTGATCATAATCATAATAAACATTGTATGAGTAATCGATACTGAATGGAGCATCAGAACCAACTGCTGGTGACCATTTAAGGATAATTGTTCCTGTATTTTCTGTATCTGCAATATCAATATCAGTTGGTGCACTTAATAAGAATCCTACTGCTGGTTCTGGATCACTTGGACCTGTTGTACTGAATGGACTCTTTGTTTTTTCACCGTTTTCTTCGATTACAGTCTGGACATAATAATAGTAGATAACTCCTTCTTTTAAGTTGTTTGTATCTACAATTGAATTAACTGAATAATCAAGGTTTGAGTTTACCAGAGTGTAAACAGAATCTGTGTTGCTGTTTCTGAATACAGAGAAGGTTGCTTTCTGATCTCCTGAAACAGGAACACTGTTATTATCCCAGGAAATTTTAAGGCCTTCAGTAGAAGTTCCCATTCCGTTTTCAACTTTTACACCATCAGGAGCAATTGGAGCACCTTTTTTAAGAGAGTAGCCCAATGCTAATCCTGAATAAGCAGAAACATTTCCTGTAGAAAGTTCAGCACATACTTTATAGTAGAATTCCTGACCCTGTTCTGATTCAGAAATTTCATCAAGGAAATAAGTCTGGTTTCCTCTGATTTTTTCAATCAATTCATAACCAGTTTTTTCTTTTTCACTACGGTAAATCTGATAGTATTTAGCCTGTGGAATTGCATTCCATGAAATTTTAATTTCAGTTTCAGATTTTCCTTTCCAGGCATCAATGTTTTTAGGAGGTGCAAGAAGCCATCCCTGTGCATTAGTATCAGGATTTTCAATGTCAGTATATGGACTTGATTCTAAACCTTTGCGGATATTTTCAGCACAGATACGGTAGTAATATTTATATGTATATTCAACATTACTTGTTCCAGGATTTGTGAGGATTTTATCATCGTAAGTTGTTTTGTATACATATTTTTCCAATAAGGCAAAATCACCTTCTTCAGGTTTTGCATAGTTTCCGTTGGAATCTGGAAGAATTACAGCGCGTTCAATTCGATATGAAGTTGCATTTTCAACTTCAGTCCATGCAAGTTTTACAACATCTTTATATAAGCCTGTAGATGCAATGACTTGTTCAGGGGCTTCGAGAGAAGTGATAGCTGGTTTTTTATACAGCAAATCTGTAAGTGTTCCCTGTAAAGTATCAGAATCTAAAGGAATCTTGTTTTCCCACCAGGTATAGCAGGATACAAATGAAAAATTAATAATTAATAATGAAAATGCAAGAATGATTTTTGTAATTTTAGTTTTCATCTCAGTCCTCCTTAGTTCCAGAATGGTGATTTATAAGTATTGAAGTTTGTATTTACTGTAGAATCCTTGCTTGAATGAGCTGTTCCTAAATCATATGGGAACCACTTATACATATCATCCGATTTTGAAATAGAAACTACTGTTGCATTGTCTTTCTTGATTGTAATGCTCTTTTCAAGGCTTGTGCCTGCTTTTCCTACTGTAAAGTTAATTACACCTGAGTATGAATCAAGTGGAATAGAAGAGGTTACAACAATATCAAGAGCTGGTAAATGGAATAATTTTTTATCAGCAATACCTTTATTATTAAAGGTTGAAGTGTTTGATGACAAAGTTAAGAAGCTGTTAAGCTTTTCTGAATCATTAGAACAACCACCATTTACAAAAACATTTGTAAATTCATTAAATTGCCACTGTACTCTGTTTGCATCAACAACACCTTGAGAACATTCCAGAGTAAATGATCCGCCGTTTACTTCATAGCTATAAACCTTACGGTCTGGAATACCTGTTTTATACAGTGCATCAGCAATAATTAAACTTACACATTTGCTTAATTCTTCTGGAGAAATCTGTCTGTAAGTATAGATTGAGTCATCTGCTGCCTGTCTTACAGTAATATCACCTCTTGTAATATTTAAGCTGTAGTAGTGTTTTGCGTCACGAAGAACTTTTAATACCCCGTTAGTTTCAATTGCACTTCCTTTAGTTAATCCTGTAGGTTTGATTGTAATTCCGTCGTCGCTTACCATTTTAGCTACAGTTGTATCTTCAAGATTTGTTTTTGGAGTGATAGTCTGAACATTATTAGAAATTTTTACATCCCCGATTGTTACCCAGCCCATTGTAGAAGCAAGGTTTCTGTTCTTAATATCAACTGTAAAGGATTCTGGTCCAATTGCTCTTTCTTCATAGTCCCAGAGTTTATCCCAGGTAACATTTTCCTGATAGTAACTTTCATTTCCTGCAGAAGTTCCTGTTCCACCGTATTTTGCAGAGAAGTTTTTCAAAGTCAAAAGATAACCTTTGTTTTTAGTTTCTGAACCATCTTTAGTTTTAGCAAGATTATCTCTGTAAGATTCTGTAAAGTTAGAAGTCTTTGGAGCCTGATACTGAACTGCATATACAAAAGCAGATGCAATATCTTCTACAGGAAGAACATCTTCATAACTTGTAGCACCTGTTGGAAGTTCTTTTACATAAGTCCAGCTTGAAGTGTAATTGTGACCTTCTTCTTTACAGAATGGCATCTTGTAAAGAGTAGGAATAAGATTTTCGTTATAAGGTTTGTTCCACTGAACTTTTACTGCAGATGCACTTTCTGATTTTGCAGCAGTAACATTCAAACCGTAACCATAAGTTGCAGTTTTCTGTTCGTTAAGTGCCGATGTATAAATTACACCTGCTTTACCGCCAGTTACTTTAAGATAGTTTGAATCACTTCCAAAAGTAAAATCAGATGTGTCACCGTTTACAGGAAGAACAACATATCCAAATGGAATACCCCAGCTGATCTGTGACTGGTTGATTTCGTAACCACTTGTTTCGTCTGAAACATCTGCATCGTAATCTGTAAGAGTATATACTCCATTCTTGACTGCAACTTTTGCCCGGATACTTGGAACATCGTTTCCACTTTCCTTCAGTTTCCCGTCAGCTGAACAGTAGTAATAATCGGCTCTGTCAAAGGTAAAGGCTTTTTTAGTTTCGTTGTAAGCATGCTTTGTACGGTAAATAATATAACCTGTGGCTCCTTCAACTGCATTCCAGCTAGCACTAAGTGTTTTAGCCTGAATTTCTGAAGAAACTTTTGTTCCGATTAATGCTGGTCCCAAAGTTCTTACAGTGATTGTTGAAGAAGTTGTATCGGTACAAGTTGTACTTTTTGCAGTTACTGTAAAGCTTACAGGTAAACCTGATTTTGAAATATTGTTGTAGCCTTTTGGTTCTGTAATAACACAAGTTACAGTTCCGTTTTCTTCGTCTTCTGTAATTTCATAGTTTTTATCAAGGACTGATGTCTTGTCTTCGTAGGCTGCAGCAATTGTGTACTGGGCATCTGCCATCTGAACTTTTGGCCATGAAACTGTAATTGTTTTATAGTCTGGTGCAGACATCTGAGGAATGGCTGTTCCTAAAGTTTTAGAAATAGTATCGTATTCTTTAGTATCTGGAATACCATTCTTAGAAATGTTCAAAGTATACTGTCTTGAATCTCCACTTTCTGCTGCATGTACAAATTTAACAGTGTCCCCTGAAACTGTATAATCAGAATCTGAAAGCACTTTAGAATCTTCCGAAGTAAATTCTCCGTTTACATAGTTTGCCCATGAAAGGGTATAGGTTGCACCTTCAACTTTATCCCAGCTTAATTCAAACTTATTCTTAAATCCATCAGAAATCTTAAAGTTTTTAATTTCTGGGATAAGTGTTGCATCATCAGTTACTGTAATTACATTTGCAGAAGTAATTGTTTCCAAAGCCGAAGATGGAACTTCTTTTACTACAGTTTGTGGTGCATTGATAATATAAAGTTTATATGTGTAATATCCCTGGACACTTTCTAGATTTGGATTAGCAATTGTATAAACATAGTCCTTTAATTCTGACAGAGAATTTGCACTTACAAGAACCTGTTCTGAATAATTTTCACCGCCAAAAGTTGTCTGTGTGAAAGTTACTACATAAGAGTAAGGATAAGGAATTTCTTTTGTGGCAAAATATTCTGCAAAATCAATGAATGAGAAGTTGAAGTCAATATCGATGGAAGTAATAGTTGTTCCATCTTTAGTCATAAAGCTTTCTGCTTTAAATGTAGGTGCTGAAAGTTTCCATCCGTCATCTGTAGCAATAGAGTTTTCAGAAGTGATTTCTGCAGCAGCATAATCTGTAAATGACTGAACTTTATATGTGTACTGAGTTCCTGTTGATGCAGTCTTATCAATGTATGTAATTGTTGAACCAGAAATATAAGCTGGATTCATACCATTCTTTTCGCCTTCTGGATAACCTGAAACTCTTAAGCGAGATGCATCTGAAGTAGTTGAGTTTTCACAATTGAACTTAAGTCCTGCTGTTGTGCCACAACCAATGTAAGAAGCAATAGTTGTATAAGCTTTATCACTTGCATCAAGAGGTTTTCTCTGAATTGTGAAGTAAACAGGGCGAGTTGAATAAAGTTTTGTAGATTTGTCGTAGTAATCAACAGAATCTGGTAATGTCCAGCTGATTTCAACCTGATTTTTATTTGTACCCTTGGTAACTTTAAGATCAATAGGTGCTGCAGGAATAACTTTGTGAGCAGTCTGTGCATTTGTAAGGTCACTTACTTCTGCTTTCTGATCTGAATCAATTTTTTTAGCTTCAACTGTAAACCAGTAATCTGTTCTTGGTGTAAGTCCATTTACAGTACAATGATTTTCTGTACCAGGAACTATAATTTCGATTCCAGGAACTAAAGCTTTTGTAATTGTATAAGCATAAATTGTGTACTGGATGTCATTTGCGTAAGTATTTTCTGAACAGTTACCCATCCACCAGTTTACATCTACACAAGTTCCTTCTTCAGAAGCCGTAATTTCAGTAATGATAGGAACATCAAGAGTTGTTCCCGCTACAATTTTACTTCCTCTGGAAACTTTTCCGTAGTAGTTAACGGCCTTTACAAGATAATATTTTGTAATGCCGGAATCTTCATCAATAGTGAAGGTTGTTTCTTTACCTGCTGTTTCACCTTCCTGAATGAAAGTGTCGTATGGGCTGGAAGCAGAATAAATCTGATATTGAACTGCATTTTTTGACGCTTTCCAGTTGAGTTCAATAGAACGATAGTTTCCCTGAGAAACAACAAGTCCGCTTGGTGGGTCTATTGTGTCTGATAAGTCTGAAGTTCCACCACCACCATTTCCTGTTGGCTCTGGAACCAATTCGTATTTACAGGAAATTGAACAAAGTAATAAAGCTCCTGCAAATAAAACCTTAAAAATAGAATTTAATTTTTTCATATTTATCCTTGAAAAAAAAGTATAGTTTATCCATTTTTTATATAAGTCAAATATAGTTAACTAATATTAACTCAAAATTAACAATATTATATGGAAGGGAAGATGTTTTTTTATATAGATTATTGTTAGATTTTGGTGTTTGTGATATTCTTCATTCATAAAATTTTTTTATTTTTTTAGGAGCAACAAATGAAACTTTGGGAAAAGGGTGCTTACCTTGTAAATGGTAAATTATCTGAAACAGGTTCTAATCCTGCAGAAGGTAGCAAAAAGACTTTGGCATATTCAATTTTGCAGAAACACAATACTAGTGGAGATACTGCAAAACTTAAAATCAAATTTGACAAAATCACTTCACACGATATTACTTATGTCGGAATTATTCAGACAGCTCGTGCTTCTGGATTGGAAAAATTCCCTCTTCCTTATGTTTTGACAAACTGTCACAACTCACTTTGTGCTGTAGGTGGAACAATCAACGAAGATGACCATATGTTTGGTCTTACTTGTGCCCAGAAATACGGTGGTATTTATGTTCCTCCTCATCAGGCTGTAATCCATCAGTTTGCCCGCGAAATGCTTGCTGAATGTGGAGCAATGATTCTTGGTTCTGACTCTCACACTCGCTATGGTGCTTTAGGTACAATGGCTATCGGTGAAGGTGGTGGAGAACTTGCTAAACAGCTTTTGAATAAAACTTACGATGTTGCTTATCCTGGAGTAGTAGCAATTTACCTTACAGGAGCTCCTGTTCCTGGCGTTGGTCCTCAGGACGTTGCTTTGGCAATTATTAAGGCTGTTTTTGATAACGGTTATGTAAAGAACAAGGTAATGGAATTTGTTGGACCTGGTGTTGCAAACCTTTCTGCTGATTTCCGTATTGGTGTTGATGTAATGACAACTGAAACTACATGTTTGTCTTCTATTTGGTGCACTGATGCTAAAGTTGAAGAATGGTATGCTATTCACGGCCGTCCAAACGCATATAAAGAAATTAATCCAGAAGATGGTGCTTATTATGATGGAGCAATCGAAATTGATTTGTCAGAAATTAGACCTATGATTGCTATGCCATTCCATCCTTCTTGTGCTTATACAATTGATGAAGTAAATAAAAACCTGATGGACATTCTTGAAGCAACAGAAAAACGC
>JAZQOB010000022.1:0-3159 GCA_045627625.1 Treponema sp. | reverse complement strand
CTGAACAAAACGGAAATATCCTTCTGGTTCAAGACGCAACATAATTTCACCAAAACATACAACTTTATCTGACATAATCTATACTCCTTAGTAATTAAACACAAAAATTTCACAGGAAGGGGAAGTCTCCCCTTACGGCCGCACTTTGTTGCGTCCTATCCTCTCGCCTAGGGCTCTGCCCTAAAACCCGTAAAACATCTGCATTTACCTGCAGTTTATTTTCTAATTTCTTTTACAATATCAGCAGCTTCACGGGTTAATTTTTCAATCTCTGCAAAGTTGCCTTCTTTTACTAAATCACCTTTTACCATCCAGCTTCCACCGCATGCTAAAATTTTGTCACAAGCCAAATATTCACGAACATTTGTTGCATTAATACCACCTGTAGGCATAAATTTCATCATTGTATATGGAGCAGACATAGCTTTGATCATTTTAAGTCCACCAGCATTTTCAGCAGGGAAGAATTTAACAACATCAAGACCAAAACCTAATGCCATTTCCAGTTCTGTAGGAGTCATAATTCCAGGACAGATTGGATAGTTGTTTTTAATACAATATTCAACAACTTTTGGATTAAAACCCGGGCTAACAATAAACTTAGCACCAGCCCCTATAGCACGGTCCACCTGTTCTGTTGTGAGAACTGTCCCCGCACCTACAAACATCTGTGGAAATTTAGATGAAATCTGGCGAATACTTTCTTCTGCGGCATCAGTTCTAAAAGTCACTTCAGCACATGGAAGGCCACCTTTAATCAAGGCATCTGCCAGAGGAACAGCATCACTTGCATTATTCAATACAACAACAGGAACAATTCCTGTAGCACCAATTTGTTCTAAAACTTTATTCATTTATTTATTCCTTTTAAAAAATTGTACACTGTTTTCATAACTGATATCACTAACCATTTTTCCCAAAAGCTTTTCGTTCCATGGGAATTCGCCATTTTCAACAAGATTACCAATATAGTTACACAAAATTCTTCTGAAGTATTCATGTCTTGGATATGAGAGGAAACTTCTTGAATCAGTAAGCATTCCGACATAACTTCCTAAAGCAGCAGTTCTTGCATAAACACGAATCTGTTCTTCGATTCCATCCTTGTGATCATTAAACCACCAGGCAGGTCCAAACTGACAGTTTCTGAAATTAGCAGCCATTGTTGCCAATGCTTCATTATCCTTAGGATTCAAATTATATAAAATTGTTTTTGCATCAGGATTTGCAGTATAAATTCCATTTAAAATCCCTGAAATCTGAGGAGCAAAATTAAAGTCCTGAAGACTATCTTCGCCAATATTTTTACCTCTTTCTTCCAGTAATGCTCCATTATTATCCCGCAATGCTCCAATATGAATCTGCATTACAAATCCTTTTTCGGCATAAAGTTTACCCAATTCAATAAGCACATAACCTTTATATTTTGATACTTCATCATGAGTAAGTTTTTTACCAAAACGAGCTTTATCAAAAATAAAATTAGCATCCATAAAACTGGCAGGAAGATAAAAATCGTTTTCAAGAGAGTGGTCGCTAACAACAGCTCCAGCTTCCTTAAAATAATCCATTCTTACGCCTAAAGCCTTAATCATGTCATTTACTGAATTAATCTTAACACCGGTTGCTTCTTCAAGTTTCTGGCAATATTCAGAAAAGACTGCCCCCTCAGGATTCAAAACTGCATCAGGTCTAAAGCTTGGCAAAACCTTAATATCAAATGCATTCATTCCAATAGGAGCATCCAATTCAGCAATTTTTTTATGCCATTCAAGGTTATCCAGTGGATCATCAGTTGTACAGAGAGTCTTAACATTCATCTTCTTCAATAAACCTCTAGGACCATAATCAGGAAGTCCAAGAAGAGTATTACATCTAAGCCATGCATCTCTGGCAGTTTCTCTTGTTAATGGTTCTGAAATATCAAAATATCTCTGAAGTTCAAGATGACTCCAATGGTAAAGAGGATTTCCAACACATTTTTGAAGAGTATCTACAAACGCAAGAAATCTTTCATAATCTTTTTCTTCACCCATCTGATTTACAGAACCATCCTTATTAAGATGACCTGTAATAAGGCTTTCATCAATTCCTGCAGAACGCATGGCTCGCCATTTATAGTGATCATGATCTAACCAGGCATTTGCAAGATTACCTAAAGATTTATTTTCATAAATTTCCTGGGCCGAAAGATGATTATGAAAATCAAAAATTGGCTGAACTTCGGCATAGTTATGATATAAGTTTTTTGCAGTATCTGTTTGTAATAAGAAATCTTCATTCATAAAAGGAATCATTTATAGCCTCTCAAATTTACTGAATATTTTTCAAGGTATTTCGTACAGCTCCAACTCCAGCTGTTAATTTTTCGAAGTAAGCTTCAACTTTTTCTCCAAGTCCTGCTTCGTATAAATCAACACCAAAGATTTCAGAGCGTTTCAATAATCCTTCGATTTTTCCATGAACATCAAACTTGTCCCCAAGTTTAATATCTGCTACAACAGGACACACTTCGCTCAAAAGTGGATCAGGACTAAGTTCAAACTTGTCCCCGTTATCATTAATTCCCATTAAATAGCGGAGCCATAAAGCTTCAACCAAAGGAATAACTTCAAGTGTATTAACATCAAGTTCTTTTCTTGCAAGATAACCCTTTATTGTTTCACCAAAACGGATACTTAATTTCTGAGAAGTATCACAGGCAATTCTCTGAGGAGTATCAGGCATAAAAGGATTAGGAACACGAATATTTACAACTTCATCAATAAAACTCTTTGGTTTAATAATTCCAGGATCTACTACAACAGGAAGTCCTTCATCATAACCCAGGCGTTTTACAAGTCTAAGTAAATCTTCATCCTTCATTTCGTCTGCAATCAATGTATAGCCTAAAAGACAGCCACTGACAGCAAGGAATGTATGCAATGGATTAAGACAAGTACAAACCTTCATCTTTTCAACTTTATCAACAGTAGCACGGTCTGTAAAATACAAACCACCCTTTTCAAGTTCAGGTCTTCCATTAGGGAATTTATCTTCAATTACAAGATACTGAACTTCTTCTGCATTTACAAAAGGAGCAACATAAGTCTTTTTTGAAGTAATTACAGGTTCCAGCTGTTCAATTCCATCTTCAGCAAGAATCTTTTCAACTTTACT
>JAZQOB010000021.1:0-35747 GCA_045627625.1 Treponema sp. | reverse complement strand
GTTCTTTGAAGATTTTTGAATTATCATTAAAGCATTCATCGTTTTCCACTATTATTGTCACTTTGCCCGTTTGATTTTTCACTAAATCCTTAAAGTGAAAAATATATTTTATTCCCACATCATTTGACTCAGAATCTACTTCTATCTGTATGCTTTTTTCTATAACATAATATTTCATTTTTTTTCTCCTTCGCCTTGATGTGCCGCTTTAGGCGGCACGGCGATTCCGTAGAATAGTTTTTGGGGCGTAGCCCCTTTTAAATTTATTTAGAACTAGAGTCGCAGTTCTGCAAATGCAGAACTGTTTATATAACTTCCTTACAGATAGGGAGCGGCTCGCAGAGCAAAAACAGTCCGGTGGACTGTTTTTAGCGAGTCTCGAAGCAGCTATGCTGCGCACGCTAGCCAACGCTAGTTGGCGTTACGACAAACACGGAAGCCCAGGTTATAGTACTGGAAAAACGGGTTGTCGTAGCTACGGAGAGAAACAGACGCGTTGTAAGCGTCGTAACACCAACCACCACCGCGGCTGACGCGGTAATTACCAGAAGAGGCACCGACAACGTCAGTGTCCGCTGTAATGCTTCCATACCAGTCATAGCACCATTCCAAAACATTTCCACTCATGTCATGAATACCAAGTCTGTTTGCTGCTTTCTGGCCTACTTCGTGTGTTCCACATCCGTCAGCTGATTCTGTTACCCTTATATCTCCTGTTGTTCCAGAAATATTGTTGTAACAATACCAGCCTACACTGTCCAATCCGGCATTCTTTGAAGCATTGTATGAAGTTCCATCCTCTTTGTTTGCTCCGCTGAATGTATAGTTCCAGTCAGCTGCTGTAGGGTCTCCGCCGCGGGCTGCATATTCCCATTCTGCTTCTGTTGGAAGTCTGTAGCCGTTCTTTGCTTTGTCATATTCAACTGTTGCTGCAGTAATATGACCGTCTTCTACTGTTGTTACAGTAATTGTATAGCATGGGTCTAAGTTTTCTTTTGCACTCAATGCATTGCAATAATAAACTGCATCATACCATGTTACATTTTCTACAGGATGATTTGCATGGTCCTTGTCTGAATCAACCTTGTAGCTTGTGCTTCCCTGAACACAATATGATGGAGAAGCTGCAAGAGTGTATTCAGTTCCATTAACAGTTACCTTCTGTCCTTCCATTACAGACTTGTACTGTGCCTGTGTAACTTCATATTTTCCCATATAGAAAGAACTTAAAGTTACTTCTCTTCCTGCAGGGAATACACCAGTGTAATTGTCTGTGTTAGCAGCTCCTGTTACTTTTCCGCCAGTTACTTTTACAAATCCTTCTGGAATCTGTTCAGTTTCTTTAATTGTATAACTTGCACTAGCAACTGCACTGTCATTCATTCCGTCTTTTACTGCAATTGCCTTAATTGTTACGGCTTCTGTTACGCTGATTGCAGCTGTATATTCTGTGCTTGCTATTGTTGGTGCAGAACTGTCTGTTGTGTAATAAATCTTTGCACCTTCTGTTATACAAGAAATTGCTAGTTCTGTTCCACTTTCAACTTCACCAGATACAACACTGAATGCTGGGGTTGCTACGGTTTCAATTTTACTGTCAGTTTTTACATTAACCTTGCATCCTGCAATTCCAAATGCAAAAGTTGCTAACAATGCAATTCCTGCAATTTTTTTCACAATACTTTTCATTATTCCTCCAATTTTTTTTTAGATCTTGAAACTAGTTCAGGATGACGTTTAAAAACAAAAAAGGTATCTTACCGCACAATCAATTTTGCACGGCAAAATGCCTTACTATTTCCTGTAAAATACTGTTGTTAACGAGAATCTATTATTCAGCTGAGTGCTGAGTCTAAGCATTCTTAAATTTCTTGTCAACATATCTTTCATTGTAACATGAGATTTTATATTTTGTCATTATTCTTACTCAGTTTTAAGTAAATCAATTTAACATAATCCCCAATGGATGTTATATTATCGCAGAGTCGTCAACCATAATTAAAATTACAAGCCAATATGACGATTAAAAAAACGCCAACTCCCCAAGTAAAAATCAGACATATTCCCAAATAAAATTTTGCCAAAATACCAAATTGTGTATATAATAATTAATTATGGGAAAATACAAACCAAGAATTACAGATGCTTTGATTGAAAGAAAACTTAGGGGAAAAGGAGCACTTCTAATTGAAGGCCCTAAATGGTGCGGTAAAACAACAACTGCAGAACAGTTTTCGAAAAGTATTTTATATATGTCTAAACCGGAAGATGTTTCTTCAAACCTTATGATGGCAGAAATAAATCCAACAAAATTGCTTGAAGGAGAAACACCTCGACTTATTGATGAATGGCAGATTGCTCCAAAACTGTGGGATGCAGTCAGATTTGAAGTAGATCATAGAGAAAACTATGGACATTTTATCCTTACTGGTTCTGCAGTTCCTCCAAAAACAGATGAGATTTTTCATACAGGAACAGGCCGCTTTGCCTGGATAAAAATGAGACCAATGTCTCTGTATGAATCTGGAGAATCGACAGGTGAAATCAGCTTGAAAGAAATGTTTAATCAGCCTGAACAACTAAGTGCCAGTAATAAACTCAGCCTGGATGATCTTGCGTTCTTAATTTGTAGAGGAGGTTGGCCAGAAGCTGTTAATATGGATAAAGATGTTGCTCTGGATCAGGCCTTTGATTATTACAATGCAATTGTAAATACAGATATTTCCAGAGTTGATGATGTAAAAAGAGATCCTGAAAGAGCAAAACGACTGATGAAGTCTTATGCCAGAAGTCAGGGTGCTCAAACTGCTTATACAGTCATACGAGATGACATTGCAGCAAATGATTCTGAATTAATTACGGATGATACAGTTTACGCTTATACAAATGCTTTGCGTAAAATATTTGTAATTGAAGATATGCCAGCCTGGAATCCTAATCTTAGATCAAAGACTGCAATCAGAACTTCAGATACCAGATATTTTATAGATTCATCAATTGCAACAGCTAGTTTAGGTTTAGGGCCAGAAGATCTGATAAAAGATTTGAATACAATGGGTCTGTTCTTTGAAACAATGTGTGTAAGGGATTTACGAGTTTATGCAGAAAGCATAGATGGTGAAGTTTATCATTACAGGGATAAATCAGGACTTGAATGTGATACTGTTGTTCATTTGCGAAATGGTTCGTTTGGCTTAATTGAAATCAAACTTGGTGGTGATAAATTAATAGAAGAAGGGGCTGAAAACTTAAAAACTTTTAGCCGTAAAATTGATACAAACAAGATGAAAGCACCTTCTTTTTTAATGGTTCTTACAGGAACAGGAAAATTTGCTTATAGAAGAGAAGATGGAGTTTATGTTGTTCCTATTGGCTGCTTGAAGAATTAAATGCAGGGTAGTTTTCTGCAACAGTTTCAATTGTTTTTGCAGTTGCATTCTTTAAATCCTCACAGGCTGCCACAAGTAAATCCCAGCTGTTACTTCCGTCCATGTAGTCGCTGGTTTTTTCTACAGTCGCGGCGCGTACAATTACTGCGGCTACTGTTCCACTAATTTCCCCAGCTTTTAACTGTTCAATTGCCTTTCGATACACATATTTATTATAAATAATTACTTAAATGCTTTTACAGTACAAACATAATAACCAAAAACACCAGAGTCACTTTTATGAGCAGAGTCATCTGCCTCACCATAATCAAAATCCCACGCCATGACATTATAGTCATTGGTAATACTTTGAGAACAAGACCAGTAATACCCATAATCAAACTGATTACCCCCTGCTCTTTCAAGGCTTGCATCAATTGTTCCCAAATTATCATGGATTGTGTAAAGTTCTGCTAATGTTGGTAAGTACCAGCCTTCTGCCATATACTCTGTAAGATCGTTATTTTCTGCATAAGTAAGGCTGTAGTTCCAGGCTGGATAATAATCAGGATGTGCTTCTGCGTCGCTGCAGGCTCCTTTAAGTATTTGCCATCCGTCACTTCCGTCCATATATCCACCTTCTATGGTACCCACTAATTCTGTAATATTTGTGTTTAAACCTACTGCATCATCTGTACACCAGGGCAATCCATCTTTATTATGAAAAATTCCAACACCAAGGGCAGGCTTACCATCACCAGCAGCTCGTACAATTACTGCAGCAACCTTACCGCTTTCTGGAGTTTTATCTTTTGAAAGAATTGTTCCGTCTTTCAAGATAAAATCCCCAACTACACAATCGCTATAATCTGTTGATAAAAACTTCATTGTTATTTTAACAGAATTTCTTCTATAAGGTTTTACTTCAACCTGTTCAGATTCACCATAGGCTATTTTTGTATTGTTTTCATCAAAAGCAGAAACATTGATTTTATATGTTCCTTTTACCAGATTTCTAAAAACTGCTTTAGTTTCTCCATTTGCAAGATCAACTTTTATATCATCCTGAACTTTAGGCTCAATAGAAACTACACAATAGGACAAATCATCTATCGTATATGCTGCCCTGCTATTATTTAAAGAACCAAAATTAATTACAATAGATGAATAAATATCGTTCGTAGAAAAAATATTGCAAGAAAAAAAGAAAAACGATAAACACAAAGATAAAAATGTGAAAACTTTTTTCATATAAACTCCCAGATTAATGTTTCTGTATCATTCACTATTCCAATTTAAAAGAAAACCGAATTTTTTACGATTTTCTTCAATTATATACATATATATTCATGCAAGCAAGCAAGAAAAATCTAGAAATGTTGATGTTTTTAACAATGTGTATTACAATGTGTATAATGAGGTGTATAAATGAGAACAAATATTGTTTTAAATGATGAACTGGTCAAAAAAGCCTTATTTCTTGTTCCTGCAATCAAAACAAAAAAAGATTTGATTGATACTGCCTTACGAGAATTTATCGAAGTGCGCCAAACGAAACAAATTAAAGACATTCGAGGTCTTGATCTTTTTGCAGATGATTATGATTACAAAAAAATGCGGGAAGTAAAATAATGGTTCTTATTGACACCTGTGTTTTAATCAGCTATCTGAAAAATGTTGAAGACCAATATACAAATGCCGTGAATATTCTGATTGAAAATCATTATCCAATTGGAATAAACAATTATATTTATCAGGAAATTTTACAAGGTGCAAAATCAGAAAAAGAATATGAAATCTTAAAACAATATCTTGGGCAGTTCCATTTTTATAATCTTAATGGAAAACCCTCTTATGAGGCTGCCGCAAAATTAAATGTAATCTGCAGAAGTAACGGCATAACCGTAAGGAGCACCATCGATTTACTGATTGCACAAACTGCCATTGAAAATGACATTATGCTTTTGACCTGCGACTCTGAATTTTTTAATATATCAAAGGCAATTCCGGAACTTAAGATTTTTGAAGTATAAAATAAATCTTTTTTTACGATTCCTGGTACAACCTCAATTCCGGATAAACCGCCTGAATAATTTTAAAATGATGATCTTTTGTCCACACAGGAATGTCATACTTAATTCCCAGATAAGCAATCAGCACATCGGTAACCGGCATTGTAAAACCCTGACTTCTGATTGTCTGAAGCATTAGCCCCGAAAACTCCCAGTCATATTCATCAATGGTGATTAATTCAAAGGAAGTAAATGTTTTAATCATGTTATCTGCTTCATCATCAGTTTTGGCACCGTGCAAAAGTTCTGATTTTACAATTCCACAAATACCAATTTCCATAGAATCAAACTGCTTATTAAAACTCTTATTCTGATTGCGAAAATAATCTATAAAGATATTTGTATCTGCCAAAATCATAATGTACTGATTCTCCTTAATTCATTAATAGCTTCTTCATCAATTTCAATTGGCTTACAATTTTTGAGAAATTCAATACGCTCTTCCACAGTCATTTGAGGAGGAAGAGGAGGCTGAACATTGGCGCGAATCTTTTTAATAAATTCCTTGCGTTTTTCTTCTGCCTCTTTTGAAACATTTAAAGTTACAGTACGATTTGCCGCTTCTGTAAGACTGTTGTAATCTTCCAGGGAAATCATTACACATTCAGGAACATTATTTTTAACAATAATACGAGGTCCATTCTGCTTAACTTCATCAATAATCTTTCCTGCTTCACCCTTATTAAAGCGGGTAATGGGAATAATTGCGTTTATAAGTTTTAAGGTATTTATTGCATTAAATTGTGCTGCCAGCATACAGACCTCCTATATATTTATCTATATATTAATGTAATATTAATCAGTATATTTGTCGATATATTTATCTTGATTTTTAACATATTTTATATACCATCAGGTAAAAAAAATCCCCCGATAATTATTTCCAACTATTCGAGGGACTATTTCAAAAAAAATACATATTTATACAATAAATAAAGATATTCCCTTTTAAAAAATGGATTACAATTAGATGATAATTAAATTAAGAGGGGAAATTTATGTCCTATTTTAAAAACTTTAAAACAGTAACTTACTGTGTTGCTCAATGGGCAGATCATATATCGGAACCAGAATTACGCAAACAGGCAGACTGGCTTCAGAAATATGTTAAAATCGATAAAGTTTATCTTGAAACCTTCCGGGGAACTTTTGCCCGCAAAGAACAGATTCTTATGATTAAAAGAGTTCTTGCTGAATACGGAATTGAAGTTTCAGGAGGAATTACAACTGTAACTCCAGATTTAAATCCAGAGGATAAAAAAAGACAGCGTTTGTTTGAAACTTTTTGTTACTGCAACAAACCAATGCGGGAACTTTTAAAACAGGTCAGCGAATATACTGCCAGTCTTTTTGACGAATACATTATTGATGATTTTTTCTTTACCCAGTGTATGTGTGAAGACTGTCTTAAAGAAAAAGGCGATAAATCCTGGGAAGTTTTCCGTCTTGAAAAAATGAAGGAAGTTTCCAAAAATCTGATTCTTGATCCTGCAAAAAAAGTAAATCCTAAATGCAAGGTTATCATAAAATATCCAAACTGGCGTGAAAGTTTCCAGGAAACAGGTTACAACCCAAAAGAACAGCGTTTTATGTTTGATGCCATTTACACAGGAACCGAAACCCGTCATGGTGCACAGCAGGATCAGCATCTTCCTAGATACTTAAGTTATTCTCTTCCTCGTTATATGGAACATGTTCTCCCTGGTAAAAATGGGGGCGGATGGTTTGATCCATACGAATGCAACAGAATTGATACTTATCTTGAACAGGCATATTTAACAGCCTTCTCTAAATGTAACGAAATCATGATGTTCTGCTGGCCATCTATTTATAATAATAAACGGGCAACCCCTCTTGGTTTCCAGTATGAAAAAATTGACGAAATTATGTCTTACTGCGGAAATCCTACTGGGCTTCCTGTTTATATTCCTTTTAATTCCCAGGGTGACGATCATCTTGAAGATTTCCTGGGAATGGCAGCAATTCCAATGGATCCTACTCCAGACTTCCCATCAATCGATAAACAAAAGGCTGTTCTTGTAACTGCCGCTTCCCTTAAAGATGATAAGGTTATTTCGAAAATCAAAGATTTTACTGCCGCTGGTGGAAAGGTAATTGCAACTTCAAATTTCATGATCCAGGCACTCAAAAACGAAAAATATCTGAATGGCGAAAAAATCTCTAATCTTACCTCCATCAGATATAATGACAAAACTCTTGTTGCCGACGAATATCAGGTAACTGGAAACTCCATGTATAGCCGCAACTACATAAAAGGTACTGAACTTTCTTTCCCATTGCTGGAACACAGAAACAATGCTACCTGGTCTATTGTAAACGCAGGACATGGAGAATACCACGAAAGCCTCATCATGTTTGATACTTACGGAAAAGGAAAATTTGAAGTTATTAATCTTCCAGAAATGCCATCCAGAATCAAGGATTTACCAGCTGAATTCCTTACTACCCTCCGTTACGAAATACTTGGTCAGGGAAAAGTTTGGGTTGAATGCGGTTACGGTATTTCTTTATTCACTTATGACAATGATACTTTTGGAATTTACTGTTATACAAGCGATGGTTGTGCCCCTATGGACTTTAATATCCATATTAGTGAAGAAATCAAAGGCTTAAAAATTCTTCCAGAAGCTGAACAGAACTCTCCTTTCCATCCTTCAGAATTAAAACCTTTGTACACCAAGAACCTTGATTTCAAAGGGGAACTCAAAGAAACTGTTTTCCAGGGCCGCATTATTCCTGGAGATTTCCAGTTCTTTAAAATTGTAAAATAAAAATTGGAGTAAAAAATGAAAAACAACAGAATTGTAAGTTTTATACTGCTTGCCCTTGTGTATGCGATAGCTATTGCCGGTGGAATTCTTCTTTATCAGCGTTTACCGCTACCATATCCTCTTTCTCTTTTTATTGCTGATGCATTTGCAACAATACTTGTATTCATCTTCAGCCTTGCTTTTGAAAATGCCTCTGTTTATGACCCATACTGGAGTGTTCAGCCAATCGTAATTCTTCTTGCCTTCTGCTTTATGGTAAACTTCAAACTGAATCTTTTAGGACTTCTTCTCCTTTCTGCAGTATCCTACTGGGGAATCCGACTTACTGCAAACTGGGCCTACACATTCAGAAATCTTAATGCACAGGACTGGCGATATACCCTGCTTCACGAAAAAACTGGAAAATTTTATCCAATCATAAACTTCATCGGAATTCATATGGTTCCAACTATTGTAGTTTATCTTTGTACTTTACCAGCCGCTATTGCTATTTACGAACAGGCTTTATTCCGTCCAATTTGCGGAATTACTATTCTTCTTTCATTCATAGCACCAACTATTCAGCTTATTGCTGACATTCAGATGCAGAAATTCAGAAAATCTGGAACTGGTGGTTTCATACGAAAAGGCTTATGGAAAAAAGCCAGACATCCAAACTATTTTGGTGAAATCCTTATGTGGTGGGGAATTGGAATTACCTGTGTATGTGCAATGCCACAGCAATGGTATTTACTTGCAGGGGCTTTAGCAAACACAATTCTTTTCTTCAGTGTAAGTATTCCAATGGCAGAAAAGCGTCAATCAGCCAAACCTGGCTTTGATGAATATAAAAAACAAACAAGAATCTTAATATAAATTATCAGGAGAAAAAAATGGCAGATTTATCACACAGAAAAGCAACTGCAAAAATTCAGATTATAGGAAAGGACTCAAAACCTTTAGCAAACACAAAAGTTACTGTAAACCAGACAAACCATGAATTCCTTTTTGGTTGCGGGGCTTTTGAATCAATCCCTTACACAAATGGTCCAGAACTTCACAGTGGAAACGGTTCTCTTACTGGAGAATCTGGAAAAATCAAAGACAGAGCTGTTGTAGAAGACCGTATGGCAAAATGGCTGGAACTTTTTAATTATGGAACTGTTCCTTTCTATTGGGGTGGCTTTGAACCAGAAGAAGGAAAACCTAATACAGAAAGATTAATGAAGGCTTCTCAATTCTTAACAAGCAAAAATGTAAAAGTAAAAGGTCATCCTCTTTGCTGGCACACAGGTTGTGTACCTTGGCTCATGAATTATGATAATAAAACTATCATCGAAAAACAGCTTGCCCGCATCCGCCGAGATGTAGGTAACTTCAAAGGCATTATTGATATGTGGGATGTAATCAATGAAGTTGTAATCATGCCAATTTATGATAAATATGATAATGCAATTACCAGAATCTGTAAGGAACTTGGAAGAGTTGGTCTTGTAAAAGAAGTTTTCAAGGCAGCATACGAAACAAATCCAAACGGAACTTACCTTATCAATGACTTCAATATGTCTTCAAACTATGAAATCCTTATTGACGGCTGTTTGAACGCAGGGGCTCCAATCAATACAATCGGTCTCCAGTCTCATCAGCACCAGGGAGTTTGGGGAAAAGAAAAACAGGAAGAAGTTCTTTCTCGTTTTGAACATTTTGGACTTCCAATTCACTTCACTGAAAATACAATTGTTGCAGGTCCTTTAGTTGCTCCAGAAATTACAGATCTTCAGGATGCTCATTATGACGATGATGCAGCAACTCCAGAATTTGAAGAAATGCAGGCTGATGCTTTGGAACAGCAGTACAGAAACCTCTTCGAAAATCATCCACTTGTAACAGCAATTACAAACTGGGACTATGGTGACGGAGCATGGTTGAACGCTCCTAGTGGACTTATCCGTAAAGATGGTTCATTAAAACCTTCTTATCATCGTCTCCACAAATTGATTAAAGAAGAATGGCACACAAAACTTGAACTTACAACTGATGCAAACGGCTGCATCAATGTTGAAGGCTTCAAGGGTGAATATGAAGTAATCGCAGGAACTTCAAAAGCAAACTTCACATTGTCGAATTCAACAAAAGAACTTACAATTAAAACAAACTAGATGATATGAATATATAAATATTATCTATAATATTGAAAAAAAATTAATACATATCTTTCATATAGGAGAACAAATATGAACGAAGAAATTGTTTTTAATGGTAAAAAGTACAGTTTAGCTTTCTTTGACGATTTTGACGGAACTGAATTAGATTCTTCAAAATGGGAAAAATGTCCGGAATGGGAAAGACAGGCTCATTTGGATAATCATGGATGGTGGTCAAATGAATGTTCCTATATAAAAGATGGAATGCTTGTTCTTGAAGGTAAACGAAAAGACGGAAAATTAATCAGTGGGGCTGTTCGTACCAGCGGTAAATTTGAACAGGCTCGAGGTTTATATAAAATTCGTTTTAAGGCTGAAAAAACCTCAGGATTATGGTATGCATTCTGGCTTATGAGCCATTCAGTTCGTCCAGGAAGCAACGGAGCAATTGATGGTGGAGAAATTGATATTTTTGAACTTTTACCAAACGATGTAGCTAAACCTGAAGGAGAAAGAAACTATTTGAACTCTGCCCTTCACTGGAATGGTTACGGAGCTGAACATCAGATGAATGGAAGTTCTATTCCTCTCAATGATGCCTTCTACGAAACCTGGCATGAAGTTACTTTTGAATGGACAAAAGACTATTACAAAGCTTATCTTGATGATGCAACAGAACCTTTCTGGAATACAGAAGGTCATGCAGAAGAATGGGGTGGCATTGTAACAACCGAAAATTACATCAAAATCACTGCAGAATTCGGTAGCTGGGGTGGTCCAGTATCTGATTCAGACTTACCAAGCCACATGTATGTAGACTGGGTTAAAGCTTATAAAGAAATGTAAGTTTAATTACTGCATAAAAAAAGGATAGCAAGAAATTGCTATCCTTTTTTTTATAAATTATTCAGCAGTTTCTGATTCTGCTTTTTCTTCTGTTTTTGCTTCTTTTCCATAAAGGAATGGACGAGCACACTTTTCATTAAAGAAGTCGATTAAAGGGCCCATAAAGAAGGCTGTAATGATAGTTCCAACACCAGCGATTGTAGGAATCATTTTCCATTCACCGCCAGCAACAAGATACAATGTACATCCAATAATTACACAAACCAGGTCTGTTATAATTCGGATATATTTGAATTTCCACCATTTCCAGGTATTTGCCATAATCAAAGCAACTGCATCATAAGTTGAAACTCCTAAATCCGCTGTAATATAGAAAGCAGAACCAAAGCAGATAACTACAATTCCAACTATAATACAAATAATTCTTACCCAGAGAGCTGGTTCTGCAAAAAGCGGAATCATTCTTAGCAAATCGTAAGAAAATTGTGTTACATAACCAAGTAAAAACAGGTTAATGAAAGTTGCAATTCCAATGTAATGACGGTCAAAAATTAATGCAAACAAGAATAAAACGGCATTGGCAATCATGTACAAAGTACCAAATTTTATTGGTACAAGTTTATCTAAACCAGCCATAAAAGTCTGAAATGGATCAACACCAAAAGCCGCAATCTTAAAAACGGCAACACTAACAGCCCCTGTAAGAACACCAAACAAAGACATCAAGATTCTTTTAATTAAAATTTTCTTTTCCATAAGTATAAAATACAGTCTCTAATAAAAAAATAATGTAATCAAAATCCCCGAAAATTGTACTTTTTAATCCGTAAAATAGTCCAACAAAATTCCGAAATTTTTCAAAATAAGAACGCGAAATTTATCGTTTTAGTTCTTGACAATTTTCCTAACTAAAAATAACATAGACATATGGACTTAAGAACAGTATTAACAACAGACACAGTAAACCTTCACTTGAAAGGTACTACTAAAGAAGAAATCGTAGACGAAATGCTTGATGTACTTTTCAAAGCTGGAAAAGTAACTGATAAAGCAGCTGCCAGAGAATGTGTTTTAGATCGTGAACGCAAAATGTCTACTGGTATGAAACACGGAATCGCTATTCCACATGGAAAAACAGATACAGTTACAGACTTAGTTGCATGTATCGGTATTTCTGACAATCCAGTTGATTTTGATTCATTGGACCAGGAACCTTGCCGTATTTTCATTATGACTTTGTCTCCAGTTAACAAAACTGGTCCACACCTTCAGTTCCTTGCTGAAGTTAGTTTACTTTTCAAGAGTCCTGAAAAACGTCAGGAAATTCTTGATACACAGGATAAAGCAGAAGTTATTCGTATCTTAACTGAATAGACTAACTACAAATTATAATGCATAAGAACGGTGGTACCAGGTTATTGGCCACCGTTTTCTTTTTATGGAGATTTTGATTTTATGAAATTAGATCCAGTTTTTACTGTCAAAGAAAATAAATTATTCTTAATCGACGGCACTACAGCAGTTGATACAGCTTCATTAAAAAAGATTGAAGTAAAATGGTCTGTAGTTGAACTGGAAGACGAAGCCTACAACGAAGAATACCTGGCTTCTCTTCGAGACGAATTAAAAATTTTAGACGAATCAGGCAGATATGCAGTCCTAGTTCCTGTTGTGGACAAACCTCTGGAAACAGCAGAACAGATTGAGCTTTTTATCAATGCCTATAATCACACTGCCCGCAGAGTAAAAGACTGTATTTCTGTAGCAGGAATGGAACTTCCAGATTCACTTATCGAAGCCGGAAGTTCTGCAGTTGAAGAATTTATTGAAACATTGGGAAAGAAGCATGCCCAGTATGTATATTTCTCAAAAAGCAATAAACTTAATGATTCAGCAATTGTTTTGTATTAAACTGCAACAAATGCAAAGTTTTCATACATTTTCATAAAAAAGTATGAATTTTTCAATAAAATAGCGATTTTTCTTTAATTCTCTCTTGTATTTACTTCTTATTTATGGCATTATCAAGTCGATACAAGAAAGGATTGGTGGAGTAACAATGAAAGAGCCAACCGACAGATCAGCTTTTAAAGTCACATGCTTTACATGGATTTTTCTTAGCGTTTTACTTTCAGCTCTTTCCCTTACTATTTTTTTCTTTATTCCAGAAGAAGAAAAATCAGCTGCAGAAATACCAGTTGATATCGAACTCATCAATTCTTTTGAATCTGACAACTTAGAGAATGATTTTGCACAGGCCATCAATCCTCAAGAGGATTCCGATGACGATTTATCTTCCTTTTTGACAGAAGTATCATTTGAAGCTTTTAATAAGACTTCTGATAAAGGACTGGTACTTTACCGACAATCCATGTCAAAAGCCGCCGTAGAAAGATTCTATTCTGGAATTACCGGAAACAGAGAGATTTCTAAAGCAATATTGTTAGAAGCTGACAGAAACAGTATTCCACCTTCCCTGGCCTTTGCTTTGGCCTATACGGAAAGTAGATATAAAGTAACTGCTGTAAATCATAATACAAACGGAACTATTGACCGTGGATTATTTCAGTTAAACAGCAGCTCTTTTCCTGCCCTTACAGAAGCAGATTTCTTTGATCCTTATGTAAGTGCAAAATATGGTATGAGTCATCTTAAGCATTGTCTTAAAATGGCAGGTAATGAAGTTACAGCTCTGGCAATGTATAATGCAGGTTCTGGAAGTGTAAGATCCAACAGAACTCCACAGATGACGCTGAACTACATCGGAAAGATAATCTCATACCAGAAAACACTTGATGATATGTTCTATCAGGATGTTGTTTCTTTTTATGAAACACAGATTGTGCCAGGTATTACCCCGGCTTTTAGAGAAAAATCAAGTGATGATTAAATAGCCTCCTAATTTTTTAACAGAACCGGTTTTTAGTTTTTCCCCGGTTCTGTTTTTTTTAACCTGACTTCTATTTTATTGTTATATTTTTAACAATAATCTTGAATTTTTCCCTTTTTTAGCCTAAATTCATCTTAAACAGTACTTTTTTCTCAGGAATAACATTGAATCCCGAAGGGGGACTATCTATAATGAATATACTTTCACAATTGCCTAAAGCAACAAGAAACAGAATGGTTCAGCTGCTTCCTTTATTGAAAGCATGGCCTTCTGAAAAAATAACATCCCTGGATATAAGTTCAGCTTCCACATGGAAAGACACTCTTATCCGGCACGATTTTTGGCTTTTAGGAATTAAAAAGGGTGTTTCCAACGGATATTTAGTTCAAGAGCTTATTTCTTCAATAGAAAATACTCTTGGGCTTAAAACCGAGACAACAGAAACTGAAAACACTGTTTCAAAAAAGAACTGCTGCATCGTAGGCCTTGGTCGTCTGGGAGCAGCCCTTCTTGATTATTCCCTGGTGGACGAAAAGCTTTTTACGATAAAAGCTGGTTTTGATTCAAACTTAAACCGAGTCGAAATTTTGCGTTCTATCTACCCTCTTTACCCTGCAACCGAAATGCAGTTCGTAATTAAAAAGGAAAAGATTGAGTACGCAATTCTTACAGTCCAGGACAAAGATGCACAGCAAATCTGTAACAAACTTTGTCTTGCAGGAATTAAGGGAATCGTAAACATGACTCAGGTCATTCTGACGGTTCCTGATGGTGTAGATAAAAAAAGCGTTAAAATTGAAAATCTTTCAATAATGAACGCACTTAAAATGGTCATATAAAATTTAGGAGTATAATATGTCTAGAGTATTTAACTTTTCAGCAGGCCCTTCTTGTTTACCAGAAGAAGTTCTTCAGGCTTGTGCTGCAGAAATGATGGATTGTAATGGAACAGGTCAGTCTGTAATGGAAATGAGCCACCGTTCAAAGGCTTTTGAACCAATTATTGCTGATGCAGAAGCAATGGTTCGCAAATTAATGAAAGTTCCAGAAAACTATAAAATTCTTTTCCTCCAGGGTGGTGGATCAACACAGTTCGCTATGGTTGCTCAGAACCTTGGTAACAAAAAAGGAAAGGCTGCTTACATCGAAACTGGTGTTTGGGCTAAAAAGGCTGCTCAGGAAGCTGCAAAACTTGGTGTTGAAGTAACAACAATTGCTTCTTCAAAAGACAAGAACTATTCTTATATTCCTCGTGTTGAAAAAATTGAAGGCGACTATGACTACGCTTACATCTGTTTCAATAACACAATCATGGGAACTCACTACGAATACATTCCAGAAACTGGCGATATTCCATTGGTAGCTGATATTTCTTCTTGTGTACTTTCTGAAGAATTGGATGTATCAAAATTCGGTCTTCTTTTTGCTGGTGCTCAGAAAAACCTTGCTCCTGCAGGTGTTACATTGGTAATTATCCGCGAAGATTTGATCTGTGAACCAGAAGCTTGTCGTGCTGGTACACCAACAATGCTCTGCTACAAAACACACGCAGACAACGATTCTATGTACAATACTCCTCCATGTTATACAATCTATGTTTTGGACAAAGTTCTTCACTGGATTGAAAAGAATGGTGGTGCTGCCGGTGTAAACAAGATGAATGTTGAAAAAGCAAACTATCTTTACGACTATCTTGATTCATCTGATTTCTTCCGTGCTACAACTGAAAAAGGAAGCCGTTCTTTAATGAATGTTCCATTCCTTACAAAATATTCAAACGGAGCTACAGACGAAGCTTCTCTTGCAAAAGAAAAAGAAATCAATGCTAAGTTCGTAAAAGAAGCAGAAGCTGCAGGTCTTATGAACCTTAAAGGTCATCGTTTAGTTGGTGGTATGCGTGCTTCTATCTACAATGCTATGACTCTGGACGGAGTTAAAGCTCTTGTAGAATTTATGAAGAAATTTGCTGAAGAAAATAAATAAAAGGAGGATGAAGCTAAATAAACTCGCCTGATAATAAGTATGTTTATAATGCTTCTTCAATATTATGAGTTTTAAAATTCAGACTTTAAATAAAATTGCTGCTTGTGGTCTTAATCAGTTGGACCGTGATAATTATGAAGTTGCATCAGAATTCTCTAATCCAGATGCTTACCTTGTTCGTTCTGCAGAAATGCACGAAATGCCTATTTCTGATTCAGTTTTAGCTGTTGCTCGTGCGGGAGCTGGTACAAACAATATTCCTATTCCAGAAATGACAGAAAAAGGTATTGTTGTATTCAACACTCCAGGTGCAAACGCAAACGCTGTAAAAGAACTTGTTATGCTTGCTCTTTTAGTTTCAAGCCGTCCATTAATTGACGCTAACAAATGGTGTAATAATCTTGCAGGAAAAGGTGATGAAATCCCTACTCTCGCAGAAAAAGGTAAATCACAGTTTGTTGGTCCAGAATTAAAAGGAAAAACACTTGGTGTTATCGGTCTTGGTGCCATTGGTGCTATGGTTGCTAACCTTGCATTAAAGTTCGGTATGGATGTTATTGGATACGATCCATTCCTTTCTGTAAAAGCAGCTCTTTCTCTTGATCACAATGTAAAAATTGCTGAAACACTTGATACTGTTTATGCTAAAGCTGATTACATTACAATCCATGTTCCACAGACAAATGATACTAAAGGCATGATTAATGCTTCCACAATCAAGACAATGAAAGACGGTGTTCGCATCATCAACATTGCTCGCGGTGGCCTTGTAAATAATGCTGATATTCTTGCTGCATTGGAAAGCGGAAAGGTTTCTTGCATGGTAACAGACTTTGCAGCAGAAGAACTCCTGAACAATCCAAAAGTTGTTGTAATGCCTCACCTTGGAGCTTCAACTCCAGAAGCAGAAGACAACTGTGCTGTTATGGCAGCTGCTCAGCTTAAAGACTTCCTCGAAAAAGGAAACATTGTAAACTCTGTAAACTTCCCAAAAACAGTTACAGACAATCCAATTCCTTCTGGTGGAACTCGTCTTTGTATCAGCCACAAAAATATTCCTGATACAATTTCTAAGTTCACTACAATCCTCGGTGAAGCTAAATTGAATATTTCTTCATTCATCAACCAGGCTCGTGGTGATGTTGCTTACAATATCATTGATGTTGATGGAAAAGTAACAGAAGATATCATTGAAAAGCTTGCTGCTTGTGACACAGTAAATCGTGTAAGACCTATTTATAACTAAGGTTTTAAATATAAAAAGCTGTAATTCTTTTGAATTACAGCTTTTTTTTATTTAACCTAGAATTTAATTGTTCCAACTACAGTTTCATCACTGGATGTATCTTTAGGAACCGATTTTGCCTTTACAGGTTTTTCTTCCTTGATTTTTGCTTTTCCTTTTACAACAACAGGCCTGTCAAATTCCCTCCTGGAAACTCTTGATTCTTTTCTGGAAGCTTTAGCTTTGGGAGAAGTAAGCAAAGCAAACAGACTTCCACATAAACCTCCTGCAATAGTAATAATAACTCCCACTACTCCATTTGAATTTGCCTGAACAATAGAACGAACAATAAACAGCAGGATAATTCCTATTGAAGTACCCGATATTTCATTCTTAGTAAGAAACATCATTGCATATAAAAGAATAAGCATGAATACAGGAGCTCCAGCCCCCATAGTTGAATTCTGACAGAAGCAGGCGGTCAAAACCCCTGAAAAAAGGGCCGAAACTGCAAACATGATTCCAATTACAACCGAACCATATCTCTCTTCCATCTGCGGTCCCAGTAGAAGAATAAAAATCAAATCCGAAATAAGGACTGTTCTATCTGTAAACCCCAATACATGAGTAAACAATCTTAAATAGGATAATGGCTCCTTAAAAGAAAAAGGCAGAACCCCTTTTGCATTGGTAGGAGAAACCAAAAGGGACAGAGGACTTTTATCTTTCAGCAAAGTAATAGATAAAATAAAAATTAAAGCAGCGAGAATTGCATAGGTCAATGTTACCGGTGCGTCATATTCAAATCTAAAGGTATTCTTTTTCTTACTCATAATTTTATTATAAACCAATTTTTTAAATTCTTACAATTGAATACTTATTAAAAGGGATTTATAATTAGGGGAATGCCTTAGGCATATTAAAAAAAATTACTTATTTAGGGAGTAAGATTATGGACCTTATTTATGACATTAAGGACAAACCTGGTTTTGGTAAAACATTATTGTTTGCCATTCAGCAGCTTCTTGCAATCATGGCAGCTACTATTGCTGTTCCTGCAATTGTAGGAAATGGACTTTCAGCATCAGCAGCACTTTTCGGTGCAGGTGTTGGTACTTTTGTATACCTCTTGTTTACAAAAAGTGCATCTCCTGTATTCTTAGGAAGCTCTTTTGCATTTATCGGTTCAATGTTCAGTGCTTTTGGTGGTGCTGCTTCATTAGCTATCGGATACTGGGGACTTATCATTGGTGCCTTGATGGCAGGTCTTGTATATGTAATCATTGCAATCATCGTTAAATTCTGCGGTGTAAAATGGATTGATATTCTTATGCCTCCTGTAATCATCGGACCTACAGTAGCTATCATCGGTTTAAGCCTTTCTGGAAATGCTATTGGTGATTTGATGAAAGCAAGTGTTGAAGGTGGAAGCACATATGTTGCCCTTATCTGTGGTCTTGTAACTCTTGCAGTAACAATGCTCTGTTCAACATATTCAAAAAAAATCGGAAGACTTATTCCTTTCATCATCGGTATTGCTGCAGGTTATATTCTTGCTTCTATTTTCGCTCTTATTGGAAATCTTGCTAACTGTCCAGCTTTAATCGTTATCAATTACGGTGCTCTTAAAGCTTTGGATTTTACAAAATTAAGCGGTTACATTGCAATTCCAAGATTCACATTCCTTCTTGGTGGAATGGAAGGTCTTAAAGGAATTACAGGTTCTTACCTTCTTACAATTTTTGCTGCATATGTTCCAGTTGCTTTTGTAGTATTTGCTGAACACCTTGCAGACCACAAAAACCTTTCTGCAATCATCGGAAAAGATCTTCTTTCTGAACCAGGTCTTACAAGAACACTTCTTGGAGATGGTGTAGGTACAATGGTTTCTACAGTATTCGGTGGATGTCCAAATACAACTTACGGTGAATCAATTGGTTGTGTTGCTATTACTCGCAACGCTTCAACAATTACAATCTGGTTCTGTGCTGTTCTCTGTATCATCTTCTCTTTGATTTCTCCACTTGTAGCTCTTCTCGAAACAATCCCTTCTTGTGTAATGGGTGGTGTTTGTGTTGCGTTGTACGGATTTATCGCTGTATCAGGATTCAAGATGTTCCAGAAAGTAGACTTGAACAAAAACCGTAACCTCTTCGTTGCATCAGTAATCTTCATTGTTGGTGTTGGTGGAATGGTTGTAAGCTTTGGTAAAGTTGAAATCAGAACTGTTGCTTGTGCTTTGATTCTTGGTATTCTTACAAACTTAATGTTAAGTAAAGAATCTGACTAATTGTTAAGCAGATAAAACAGCATAAAAAAAGCACTTCATTTTATTGAAGTGCTTTTTTTATTTCTATTTCATTTTGTAATAACCTGGATTTGTTTAATCCCCAATCCTTACAAAGTGAACTTATTAACTTCACCACTCAATGCAGCAAAGCTTTCTTTATTTTCATCACTGAACTGTTTTACTTCTTCTACAGATTTTGTTACCTGTTCAGCACCAGAAACCATTTCATTCATAGCATCTGTAATCTGTGTTGTTACATTTGCAAGAATATCCATTTCCTGTCCAATCTGATTTCCACCTTCAAGAAGTTCATCAGAGTTAGCTTTAACAACTTCAGAAGAAGTCTTAATTTCGCTGATTGACTGGAGAACCTGAACACTACCTGCATTCTGTTCTTCCATTGCATTCTTAATAACTTCTTCCTGATTTCTTACTGTATTTGTAAGATCAAAAATCAAATCAAACTGAGTTTTTACTTCATTTGTATTCAAAGCAACGCTCTTAATTGCATCCTGAAGTTCTTTAAGCTGAACAGTAATCTTTTTACCCTGAGAGTTAGACTGTTCTGCAAGATTACGAATTTCATCAGCAACAACTGCGAAACCTTTACCCAAATCACCAGCATGAGCTGCTTCGATTGCCGCATTCATAGCAAGTAAGTTAGTCTGAGAAGCAATATTCTGAATAACTGAAGATGCTTCCAAAAGTCCGGCAGATTTTTCAATAATTGTCTTAGAAAGTTCTGTTGATTCTGCAATCTTAACACGACCGTTTTCAGCTTCGCTTCCTAAGTTGTTTACAGCAACCGAGTTCTTTTCAAGGATTTCGGCAACAGAACGAATATTTGCAACCATCTGTTCTACAGCAGAAGATGAAGAAGAAACACCCTCAACCTGAGTTCCAACACTTGTATTCAAATCTTCAATACGCTGAAGCATATTCTGGATTGTAGCCTGAGATTCTGTAACAGAAGCTGACTGATTAATAATTCTTTCTTTAATGCTTCCGATTGTTGCAAGAATCTGTGACATAGCAGCAGAAGTATCAGACATTTTATCAGAAAGTTCATCTGATGAAGTCAAAGTTTCTTCTGTATTATTTTTAATCTTATCAAGAAGGGTTCTTGTTCCAAGGAAGAATGAGTTCAAATCATTAATCAAAAGACCAAATTCATCACGGCTCAAAACTGGTAAAGTATGAACTGTATAGTTACGGTCTACAAGATATTTTGCAAACTCATTAATTGCTTTTACACGAAGAGCTGTACCATGCATCTGTTTAACGCTACAGAAAATAGTGAAAATAATTCCAAAGAAACCAAAAGGAAGCTGATATGCTAATAAAAGCTGTACAGGATTCAAGGCATCTGTGCTTGCTGCCAAAGAAGGAGTAACAATGTAACAGAAAGTACCTACGGAACTAAAGAAGGTTACAAGACCACTTCTTAATTCCAATGACATAGATTTATATTTAGAACTATATGGAAGTCTGTGTAATGCAGCTTCGTATTTCTGAAGGAATGAAATATAAAAAGTCAAAGAAAAAAGGAATACAGAACCAAGTCCACTTGTAATATAAGTTGCAACATCCAAAGGAATCTTTGCAGAATCACAGGCAAGTCTAACAAACAAAGCTGTCAAAGGTGCATTCAAAAGAGCAGAAATCAAACTTACAGTTGTAAATAACTTTGCAAACTTATTACATTTATGAATTGATTCAGTTGTTCCGTCATATGAACGAATTTTACCGATAAAGAAACGCTTTATTAAAATTGTATATGCAATAATAAAAGCAAATCCCAATAAAGCGGGAATTGTAAGCAAAGCTTTAATGAGATCAGGAATTGTAATTCCGCCAACAATTACAAATAAAACCATAGAGGCCAAAATCGGTACAAAAAAGATTAAGTAGTAATAAACCGATACTGAAATTGGAAACTTTTTAATAATAGCTAAATTCTCATCAATTTTTGAATTTGACATAGAAGCTCCTTAAAAATATATAAACAAATAACTATTTATTATAACATGAATTTACAGATTCTGAAAGAAGTTATTAAAATAACGCAATTTTAATAACTTCGTTTACATCTGATACAGGAATAAATTTTATACCTGCTTTTACATTATCGGGTATTTCTTCTAAATCTTTTGCATTTGCTTTAGGAATTATAATAGTTTTTATCTTATTTCGCTTTGCAGCAACAGTTTTTTCCCGTAAACCACCAATAGGAAGCACCTGACCTGTTAAACTCAACTCTCCTGTCATTGCCAGTTTAGGTTTGATTTTCTTATTCAGCAAAAGAGAAACAAAAGTTGTTGCCATTGTGATTCCTGCACTTGGGCCATCCTTTGGAGTTGCTCCTTCGGGAATATGAAGATGAACTGTATTTTCTTCGAACCATTTTGCCTTTTTAGTTCCTCTGTCCAGAATATATTTTCTTGCCCAGTTGAACGCAATCTGGCTTGATTCCTTCATTACATCGCCCATCTGTCCAGTCAAGATCAAACCACCTTTTCCTGCAAAACAAGAGGATTCAATAAGTAAAGTATCGCCTCCCATACTTGTCCATGCAAGTCCAATCGCAGTTCCTGGAACCTTTGCTTCTTTAATTTCAGATTCATCAAAAGAAGGCTTTCCAAGATATTTATACAAATCAGGAGAATCAATTGTAAAAACTGAAGAAGGATTTTCACATTCCTTGCCTTCTTCCTTATCCAATTCCTGCTGAACAATAATTTCAGTTACAAGCTTTCGGTGAATTTTATCAATACATTTTTCATAATGACGAACTCCCGATTCTCTTGCATATTCTTCAGCAATTGTTAAAAGAGCTGCTTTAGTATATTTTACCTGATTTTTCTTCAAACCATTTTTTTCGAGATTTTTAGGAATAAGATATTTTCTAGCAATCTCAATTTTTTCCTGATCGATGTAGCCGCTCAACTGAATGATTTCGGCTCTATCCAGCAATGGCCCCGGAATTGTATCCAGAGAATTGGCAGTAAGAATAAAGAGTACATTTGAAATATCAAAAGGCAAATCAAGGTAATTATCCCTGAAAGAAACATTCTGTTCAGGATCAAGAACTTCAAGTAATGCAGATGCAGGATCTCCGTTATGGCTGGAGCCCATTTTATCAACTTCATCAATCATGAATACAGGAGATTTGGATTTTGTAATCTTAAGTCCCTGGATAATTTTTCCTGGCATTGCTCCAATATAAGTTCGTCTGTGACCTTTGATTTCGGCTTCATCCCTCATACCACCAACACTAAAACGGTAGAAAGGTTTATTCATGGAATTGGCAATGGAACGACCAACTGAAGTCTTTCCTACTCCAGGAGGTCCGACAAGAATAATGATGGAACCTTTTGAATCCTTCTTCATCTTTCGAACCGCCAGGTATTCCACAATGCGTTTTTTTACATCTTCCAGACCAAAGTGGTCTTTTTCAAGGATTTTCTTAGCTTCTGCCAGATTATAATCTTCAAACTTTGGAGCTTCCCAAGGCAGCTGACAGATTAATTCAAGGAAATTTCTGGTTCCTATATATTCGCCGGAGTTTGGATCCATCAAAGAGAATTTATTCAATTCACTGTAAACAGTCTCTTTAATTTCACCTTCAAATTTCAATTCATCAATCTTAGTTTTGAATTTCTGATAATCAGTTGCTTCTCCATTAACATTTTCACCCAATTCTTCCTGGATGGTCTTCAATTCTTCCCGCAAGAAATATTCCCGCTGATTCTTTTCAATTTTTTCATTAAGTTCATTCTGAATCTTTTTCTGAACTCTGAGAAGCTCCTGTTCCTTCTTAATAAAAACGAGAACCTGTTCCATTCTCTGTCGGACATTTACAGTTTCAAGAATCTTCTGCTGTTCTTTCTTTTCAACTTTCAAAATTGAAGCAATAAAATCCGCAATTTTTCCAGGATTATCAATATTTACCATATTAAGGCGCATTTCTTCAGAGAACAAAGGATTGTTTTCAGCAACTTCCTTCATTTCGCTGACAAGAGCCCGGGTCAATGCTTTTACTTCAAAAGTATTAGATTCTTCCTCTTCAAGATAATCTACGGCAACTGCAATTGGATTTATTGAATGCAGGGTCTTTCTAACCTTAAAACGCTTGATTGTAGAAATGAAAATATTAAGTCCGCCATCAGGAAGAATTACTTTTTTAATAATACGGGCAACAGTTCCAATTCTGTATAAATCATCAATTGCAGGATTTTCGTTTTCTTCCTTGCACAAAAGAAGTCCAATATAACCTTCCTTGTCATAAGCTTCTTCAGCAACTTTAATATCTTCTGGATTAGTTACCATCAAAGGAGTAAAAATACCAGGAAAAATCGGCCAGCTCTGTAAAGGCACGATTGAAAGTTTATTAGGTAACTGCTGATCTGCACTAACAATGATATTATCTTCAGCAGTAAAAATTTCAGGATTATCAAAATTTCTTTTCATACTTTAAATATAATAAAATCTAAAGCTATTTTCAAATAAAAAAATTGACATCGTAAAACAAATACATTATTATAATGATTACAAAATTATAATGGCGAGGTATATTGTGAATAATAACTACCATATCATTTTAAGAGATAAAGGAATCAGACCATCTGTTCAGCGGGTAGCAGTTTATTCTTATTTAATGGAAAATCCTATTCATCCGGATGTTGAAACTGTATATACTGCTCTGTCACCTTTGTATCCAACTTTATCACGAACTACTGTTTACAATACCCTGAAACTTTTCGAAGCAAATGATCTGGTTCAGGCTCTCAGAATCGAAGAAGACAAGCTTCGCTTTGATGCAGAAATGAAAGATCATCTTCATTTTAAATGTATAAAATGTGGTTCGATTACAGATGTATTTGATGATTCACAGGTACCAGGGATGATGCAGAACTGTTCTAGTTTAATTCCTTCAGGCTTCAAAATGGAAAAAATTCAGACAACACTTTGGGGACTTTGCAAAAACTGCAATAAATAAACCCACATATCAAATTCTTGATTATAATATAAGCTATCAGGTTATAATTTATATTACTTGATAGCTTTTTTTTGTAACCAAAGTCATTTTCATAGATTTATAAAAAAATGTTAAATTGTTTTTTTTAAGTGCCGATATTTCAATTATAGAAACGGGCTTATTGTACCATAATCGTATTATAGAGGGGAAATATGAAAATAATTTCTAAATTCATTCCATTACTTTTAATTTGTAGTATTTTCACAGGATGTTTTTCCGATAAGGCAGAACCAAAGGAATTAACTCCACAGGAAATGATCAAAGAAGGAAAAGTTGAAGAAGCTAAAAGCAAATTCCAGCTTACAACAGACATCAATGCTCTTGATGAAGATGGAAACTCTGTTCTTCATCTTGCAGCTCTTATTAATGATGCAGATCTTTGTCTTTTCTTCCTTATTAAAGGAGCAAATCCTCTTTTAAGAAATAATGACGGAGACACTCCACTTCACATTGCAATCCAGCAGGATGCTTTTGATGCCGCTAAAGTTCTTGCGGATGCCGAAAACAGCCTTTTCGCGAGAGATGCAAGCAATACTACAGCCTTAGATTTAGGACTTGAAAAAGATATTGCCTATTATGACTTGTTCATCACTCCAAAATCTGGTCAGCTTAAAGATGAATATGGAAAGACAATTGTTCATCACTTTGTAGAAACAAAGAATCTACAGGCAATCAAAGCTTGTATTGCTAAAGGAATCTATATTTCTCCAAAAGACAACGACGGTAAAACTCCACTCGATTTAGCCTTCAACTATATTAATGATTATAATTCAGTTGAAATTGCGGCTACCCTTATTCAGGGCGGTGCTGAAGAAATTGAAACTGATTTCTCTTATTTCCAGGATGCAGTTGTTACCCGTAACTTGAATGCCCGCTATAATGACGGACAGACACCTTTACACATGAGTGCAATCCATGGACACAACGCAATTGCAAAATATCTTCTGAACAATGGAGCAAATACAGCGGTTCAGGATAGTCAGGGTGCAACACCATTACACGAAGCTGTTCGCTACGGAAACCTTGAAATTGCCAAATTACTCCTTGATGCCGGTGCAAATGTAAACAGCCGTGATAATATCGGCAAAACTCCAATTATGGTTGTTCCTCCACAGGATAAAATCAATCTTACATATAATCTTCTTATTGGCTATAAAGCAGATTTAACACAGAAAGATATGTACGGAGATACAGTACTTCATACTGCCGCAATGCTTAAGATTAATACACAGCTTATCAACCTTCTTACACAGAATGGTGCTGATATTAATGCCCGCAATAAAGAAGGTGTAACACCTCTCGAAATTGCAATCCAGCAGCAGGATGTTGAAACTATCCGTCTCTTTACTTCATACGGTGCAAACATCCATTCCGGCGACATCAACAAAGAAACTCCTCTTACTCTGGCATTAGCTTCAAACACAGAAATTTTTGAAGCTGTTGTAAATGAGTCAAACATCATGACACAGGATTCAGAAGGAAACACTCCTCTCCATGTTGCCATCAGCAGAAATGCCGCTTTGGACAAGATTCAGTACATTGTAAGCCTTACAGACGATGTAAACATGAGAAACAGCGAAGGAAACAATGCTTTATTCCTCGCAATCATGAAAAACCGCCAGAAAGTTGGAGAAATGCTTCTTGTAAAGAATGCAGATATTTTCGCTACAAACACAAACAACAATTCCCCATTAAGACTCGCACTTAAATATGGCGGAACAATTCAGGACTGGCTCATTACTTCAAGAACAATTCGTTCTACAGATGGCAGTGGAAATACAGTTCTTCACTATGCTGCTGAATGGGAATACAAAGATGCTATTGAAGCTCTCCTCATAAAGGGTGCTGATATTAATGCAAAAAATGCAAATGGCGAAACTTGTCTCTTTAGCGCAGTTAAGACAAATAATCCTCAGATTATTCAGACAGTATTGGACGGTGGTGCCTCTGTAAAAGAAAGAGATAACCTTGGAAGTACACCTTTACATACAGCTGTAAGATGGGATGCAATTGAATCAATCAAAAAACTCATTGAACTTGGTGTAAATATCAATGCTCAGAACAGTTCAGGAAAATCAGCATTAGCAGAAGCTGTTCTTTCTGGAAAATATGAAGTTGCCGCTTACCTCCTTGAAAAAGGTGCAGATGCAAACAGCAGTGACAAAAATGGTGTTACAATCCTTATGGATACAATCCGTGGATCTAATGCTGATGTAGTAAAACTTCTTCTTGATAATGGAGCAAATCCAAACCTTCAGGAAATTAATGGTCGCAATGCTTTCCACGAAGCTGCATATATGGGTGATGCTAAAGTTATTACACTTATTAGAGAAGCTGGTGTAAACCCACTTTCAAGAGATAAGCAGGGTAATACACCATTCTCAATTGTTCTTAAAAAAGACACAAGAATCATTAAAGCCGTTTTAGGAAACAATAAAACTATTACAGATAGTGATGGTAATTCACCAATTCATATTATCGTAAAGAACAAGGGTTCAGATTCATTATTGGAAACATTAATTGCAGATGGTTATCCTATTGATACCCGTAACTCTGACGGATACACACCTCTCAATTATGCAATCGAAGCTGATAATGTTAGAACTGCAAGAATCCTTCTTGAAAAAGGTGCAAATCCTTTCCAGACAATCGATAAGAAAGGAACTAATGGTGTAACAATCGCATTGGATCATAACAATAAACAGATTATTTCTGACATTGTAAAATATGCTAATTCAATGACAGATATTCAGGGCAACACAATTCTTCATTATGCTGCTAAAACTTGTACAGAAGAAACTGTAAAAACTTTACTTTCTTACGGAATTGATAAGAATGTGAAGAATGTTGCAGGTGACACACCATACACAATTGCAGTAAGATGGAAGAGACCACAGATTGCAGCTTTGTTGCAAGACACAACTGAAACTGAAGCAAAATAAAATCATCCGGAGTAATTCTAATGGATACAATTACAATTGAATCGCTTAAAGAAAACCTTACTTTTACCGGCGATTTATTTTTAGATTCAAATTTTATATTACTTCCTCAAACAGCACCTGTTACAAATGAACTGGTAGAGGCCCTTAAAGAATGGGAATTTGCTTCAGTAGTTTGTGATGGAAGTTTTAGTCTTGGTGGTGATATCGGAGTTCAGACTGCAATCACAAATCCAGATGAAAACGAAGTTGCACAGACAAGTGGTGCAAATAATATAAAAATTGGTGAATCCGTTAGAAAAGCAATTGCCAGTTCAAAAGATGTCTTACTTGATAACAGTGATGCTACCAGATTACAGATGGTTCAGAAAGTTTATGATGAATACATGAACTACATTGAACAGGTGTTCACTCATTATTCAACTCACAAGCAGATTAATCAGGAAGAACTGGCTGAAACAGTTAAAGAATTATGTGTTTTCACAAAAGAAAACCGCAGATATATTCTCCGTGTAAACCCTTCGGATGATACAACTAACAAGAATTTCCTTGTACGACATTCAATGCGAACAACAGTTCTTGCCATTGCAATTGCTTTACAGCTCAGAATCCCTCTTTCTAAAATGATTGATCTGGGGGTAACATGTATCATTCACGAAATCGGAATGCTTCGTCTTCCTCCTCAGATTTACATGTCTACCAAGAAATTAACTCCTGGTGAAAAAGCTCAGATTGCAAAACATCCAATCCTTGGATATTCCATTGCAAAAGATTTGAATTTTCCACCAACAATTCAGCTTGGTATCCTTGAACATCACGAAAAAGAAAACGGAAGTGGTTATCCAAGAAGAATGACCAGTGAAAAAATTTCTATGAACGCAAAAATTATTTCGGTTGCCTGTTCATACGAAGCTATTACTTCACCCCGTTCTTATAAAGATGAACACTCTCAGTTTGAAGCAATTGTTGAACTTCTTAAAAATCAGGATAATCCATACGATGGCCGAGTTATTACAGCATTATTGATGACTGTTTCCCTCTACCCTATTGGAAGTTATGTTTATTTGTCTGATAGAAAAATTGGACAGGTAATTGATACAAATCCTGAAAGTCCTAAATATCCATTAGTACAATATCTTACAGAACGAGAAGCCGATGGAAGCTTTAAAACTGTTCAGACAAGTGCAGAAGGCATTAAAATTGCCCGCATTTTAACAAAGAAAGAACAGGAAGATATTTTATCAATTGTAAGAGAAAAATATGCTTCAATCAAAGAAGCTCAGGAAATCGCTACTCACGACGGAACTGCAGAAGTTATAACTGAAGAAAAAGTGCAAGTCCAGCCAGAAGTAGTTCCACAGGATACTCCAAGTCAGTCCCCTGTTGCTGAACCTGTGCCACCTGTTCAGGTTTCACAGCCAGAAACTCCAGCTCAGGAAAATTCAACTCCTAAAACTGACAGTGACGGCATGGAATATGTAGATATTACAATGTTTAATTAAAGAATTGACGAGCTTTATCAACATCTGCCTGGAATTTTTCATCAATTACAGGTGGATGCTCGTTGAAATATAAAATCTGATCTATTTCTTCCTGAGTCTGAACTCCCCAAATAGGAACAACATTTTCATACTGCTGGAAAAAACCTAATGCAAGTGGAAGGCTTTCAACTAACCCACCACCCATTGGCTGCATGGCAATAAATCCCACATCATTCTGTTCACAAAGTTTTACAAGTTCCTTTACTTCTTCCGGACTGATAATACTGAATGGAAACTGAATGGTTTCATATTTACCAGAAGTTACAGCTTTTTTTGCGGCTTCAAGATTTGTAGTAACAATACCAATGTGTTTAATCTTCCCTTCTTTTTTAAGTTCGATTAAACAGTCATAAATACCATCCTGACCGCCAGCTTCTGGAATATATTCATCTGTCTCATACTGATAAAGATCAACAAAATCCGAATAAAGAGTCATAAGACTTTTTTCCAAAGCAGATTTTAATTCCTCTGGAGTTTCAGCTTTTGTTGTAGTAGAGAGAAAAATATTTTTTCTAATATCATATAATGCATTGCCCAAAAGTTTTTCACTTTCTGGTGTAGTACAGGAAGTATCAAAAAAATTAATACCAGAATCATAAGCCTTTCTAACAATAGAACCTGAATATTCAACAACAGATTCATCAGAAAGCCTCATAGCCCCGAATGCAATGCGAGATACTAATAAATTTGTTTTACCTAAACGAATATATTCCACTATGACAATTAAGAATTATGAACTAGGAATTATTATCTAATTCCCCATTGAATAATCCTTACCCCCATATTTCACTTATATAAAAACAGAATTAAGAAAAAACAGCATAATACTCTTAATTCTTAATTCTGCATTTTTAGTTTTATTATCTGTCTGTACGAACTACAGGTTTGTAGTTTTTAATTGCTTTCTGAATGAAGAATACTAAATCATCCAAAGAAACGCGTTCCTGTTCCATTGAATCACGGAAACGAACTGTTACAGTATTGAACAATTCATTTTTAGAACCGTCTTCTTTTGTTTCCTGAATAGTATCATAGTCTACAGTTACACAGAAAGGAGTACCAACTTCATCCTGACGACGATATCGTTTACCTACTGTTCCAGAAGTATCGTAATCTGTTACGAAATCTTCTTTAAGAAGGTGCTGGATTTCTTTTGCTTTTTCAGCAAGACCGTCTTTCTTCATCAATGGAAGAACTGCAACAGTAATAGGAGCAAGACGAGGATCAAGGTGAAGAACTGTACGATAGTCTTCTTTTCCTTCTTCTGTAGAAACATTCTGTTCTTCATATGCTTCACAAAGGAACATCAAGAAGTTACGGTTAAGACCTGCAGATGTTTCAACTACATAAGGAACATATTTTTTGTTTCCATCTTCCTGATCGATATAAGACATATCTTTCTTAGAATACTGCTGATGCTGTGAAAGGTCGAAGTCTGTACGAGAGTGAATACCTTCGATTTCTTCGAATCCGATTGGGAAGTTGTATGTAATATCGTAAGCATCTTTAGCATAGTGAGCCAATTTATCATGATGATGCCATTTGAGCTGTGTTTCAGGAATACCGTATTTTAAGTAGAACTGCCAGCGATCTTTTCTCCAGCGGTCAAATACTTCATCTTCTGTTCCTGGTTTACAGAAATATTCCATTTCCATCTGTTCAAATTCAGCAGTACGGAAAATGAAGTTCTTGAAAATGATTTCATTACGGAAAGATTTACCAACCTGAGCAACACCGAAAGGAACTTTCATACGATTTGACTGAACAATATTCTTGAAATCTGTGAAAATACCCTGACATGTTTCTGGGCGAAGATAAATAAGATGAGATTCATCAGCAATTGGTCCCTGGTATGTTTTGAACATAAGGTTGAATTCACGAACTGATGTGTATTTCTTTTCCTTGCTGCCACAAACTGGACAGTTAATGTTTGTTTTGATGAAGTTTTCCATTTCTTCATGAGACATTGTATCAACTGGTTTTCCAGGATTTTTGTCTGGATTTGCAGCAACATAATCTTCAATCATTTTATCTGCACGATGACGAGCCTGACATTCAAGACAGTCAATCATAGGATCAGAGAAGTGATCAGCATGACCTGAAGCCTTCCATGTTGTATGATGCTGGAAGATTGCAGAATCAAGACCAACTACATCATCATGAAGCTGAGTCATGTAATGCCACCATTCATTCTGAATGTTTCTCTTAAAATCAACTCCTAATGGACCATAGTCCCAAGCACCAGCCTGGCCACCATAGATTTCTGAAGCCTGATAAACAAATCCGCGTCTCTTACAAAGAGAAATGATTTTGTCCAATGTACACGCATGTGTATCGTTTGTGTTTGCCATTTTATTACTCCTACGTTACGACCCCGGCGTGGGCCGTTTTAGATATTATCCCCGAACAAATCAGGGTGTATTCTATGGAGTATAGCACAAATCAAATTTTGTTTCAAACAATGGAATTATTTGTGACACTTGGGACAGAGGAAAATGAAAAATTAAATATTTTTAATTTGTTCATTCGGATTTTCTTCAAAGAATTTATATAATCTAGATCTTAAATCATCATTATCTTTTGCATTGATAAACATTGTTTGTGCATAATGAGAAAAAAGAAAAATATTACCGTAATAAGTAAAATATCTCTGCAATCTTGTTTTCCAGAATTCTTTTGGCTGATATTTTTCTACATCACTTATAAAATCAAGAGCAAGCTGTAGCATATCAATTTCTTGTAAACTGGAAAAATCTTCTTCTGTTTTAAATAAATCACGCTTTAATTGAGCAAAAATCCAGGGTTTTTCAACTGCAGCTCTGGAAATCATTATCCCTGCAACATCTTTTGCCTTAGACAAAGCATATTCCGCAGAAACCGCATCTTTTACATTTCCATTTAAGATTACAGGAATTCCCTGTCCTTTATATCTTAATGCAATATCCTGACAATAATGATAACGGGCAGGACGCGCAAGTTTTTCTTTTTTTGTTCTAGGATGCAGAGTAAGCATTTCAACCCCCTCTTCAACCAGCATATCACAGAATTTAAAGAAAGAATCATCCGTAAAATTATCATCACCTAATCTAAGCTTTACACTGAATCTTTTCTTAACCTCGGAAGATTCATTAAAGTTTTTTATAACAGAACTAACTTCATGAACCATTGCCCGAGTTTCTTCAAGAGGTTTAAGCATCCAACCAATACCTGCTCCAAAACGATATATATCAGGAGCCGCACAGCCCATATTTATATCAATACCAATACCTGGCAAATTGCATAAAACCATTGTTGCATCTACCATATGAGGTAAGTTGTGACCAGTTAGCTGCCATACAATTTTAGACGGATTTGGAGTAGGATCTATATAGAATTTTTCAAAAGGTCCTCCAGTCAAAAGAGAACCAGCATTTATCATTTCTGTAAAATACTCATCACATCCCCCGAATTTCTCAATTAAAATCCTAAAAGCTGGATGAGAGATAGTCGCCATTGGACCACAAATCAATTTCATAAAAACATTATATATAATTATTAAGATTTAACCATCACATTTTAGAAACTTAAGGTCGAATAGGCCATTTTTCTTTTTCCATCAGCTCCCTGGTCATATGAAAAATAAATTCTAACTTCCTTTCCGCCAGTTTTATCACCTTCTTCACTGATTAAATTAGGATACCAGACAGGATGTTTTGATGAACCAAGAATCTTTTTTGGTTTCGCCCAATTTACAGCATTATCACTAAACGAAATGTAAATTTCTTTATTCCAACTACCATAAACCATAATCCATTTATTCAAATAAGAATTCCACATTACAGATGGATTACAACCTGGAACACTGTCTAAACCTTTAATCGAATGATTTTCACCACCAGTTTTTGTGTCAGAATTATAGGCGACTTTTGAAAATTTTCTACCATCCCACTTTTCCCAGGTACCAGATGCCCCAAATTCATCATAAGATACCGCCATACAAATTCTGTTAGCATATCCAATATGTGCAAAATTCCAATCTTTAGCCTGATAATAACAAATCCATCGTTGATTGAGGTGATCCCATATAACAGTTCCATCTCCCAAGCCACTCCATTCAGGTGATAAAGGTTTTACTTTTGTATCAACTATTATTGGTGCTACATCTTCCCAAGTTTCTCCTTTATCATTACTGTAGGCTACTCCAATAGATTTATATGCTATCCCTGTTTGATTCCAATGACTTTCCCCATGAAAAAATCCTATATATTTTTCCTCTGTCCCAACTGGAAAAACTCCTATAAACCATGAGCCATTTTCATTAAAATTCTTTATTGAAGAATATCCTTTTCCAAATTTAATATTCTTTTTTATAACCTGGGAATAATGATCCTCCGGCCAGGTTGAATCAGCAACAGTTTTAATATCAATTGCTTCGCCCCAAAACATATTCCATTTATCATTATCTTTCACAAGATTCAATTTCCCATCAGGCCAGTATCCAGAATAATAAATACCCTCAGGTTCGTCGATAACAGTAATTTCGCTCATGCTAAAATCAACAGAAGAAAAATTCATCTGACAAGAAAAAAATATAAACATTAACAAGAATAAAAATAATGTTAAAACACCTGTTTTTTTCATATAAATAGTTAACCTTCAATTAATAATATTATTTTAACATATAATCTATGAAAAGAAAATTTTTGTATATTCCAATAATTTTAATGGGTTTAAATTTATTTGCAGAAATCAATCTTACAGTTTCCAAAAACTCTTATAATGTAAAAGGTTCCGCAAACACCTTTGGGGTTTATCCCGTAAATCTTAATTGGACAAAAACAAAAGATGCTAAATATTTTGCTGTATATCGATCAATCAATTCAAATAAAGATTTTGAACTTATAAAAGAACTTCCATCTGAAAATTCTTCAAACCAAACTTTCATTGATATAAATCCTAACGCAAAACCTGGTATCAAATACTTCTATAAAGTTGTTTCATACAATACTCCAGGAAAACAAGAACTCTCTATTGAAGAATCAACCATAATTGAGGGATGGGGTGCATTAACTCACGAAGCATATTTTCTTCTTTATGATAAATCAGTAAAAGTTTCCCATAGTCATCTTACTCTTATGCATAAAAAAGGTAACTTAAACAAACTTGGAAAAGAAAAAATCAATGGAAATATTTCTGGAACATTAAGTTATAAGACAACAATCAAGATTTCAGGTTTTTCTGGTGTAGTTAATATGGATTATGAAAATTACACTGATGATAAAATTATGATTCTTGATGGAAACATGGATACAGTTGCAAATGTCCATGGAATCGGTTCTATGTCTGGTACTGTAAAAATCACTGGAATGTATCCTGGTGCAATTTTCTATGACAATGTAGAAATCAAAAACAGTACAGCTGGGGGTGGAACTTATGGTGTACAACCAAATGGACTTTCCAGAAAAGAACTTGATTATCTTTGGACTTTCAAAGATTCACTTTAAGTAATTTTGGCAGCAAATTAAATCTATAATTTCAAAATAATTCTGAATTACTCTTATTCCTTCAAAAAACCGGAGTTTCAGGGCTTACCTACGGCCGGTCCTTTCGGACTGGCTAACGCCACCCTTACATTCCGGGCTGCAAGTTTAGTTTATAACAATTTCCTCTGTCCCAACTGTAACTTTCTTACAAGAAATTTTAGTATATATTTTCTAATAAAACTCATTACTCTTTCCTCTGTCCCAGTTGTAAGAAAAAAAAAACAATACTCCCTTCAAAACACTTCCTATTTTTATTAAGTTAAGAACATATTATATATAAGGAGATTTTGAAATGAGAAAAGCACGAAAACGTTCAAAAAGCGGTTATTACCATATAATGATTAGAGGGGTAAATGGACAGAATATCTTTTATGACACTTCTGATTATCAATTCTATAAAAAATTAATGAAGAAACTGGGAAAAAGATATAAAATTAAATACCATGCCTACGCACTTATGGGTAATCATACACATATGCTCATAGAAGATAAAGACAAAAATATTTCTAGATTTATGCAAGTATTATGTTCAGTCTATGCACGGTACTTTAATAGGAAATATGATAGAACAGGACATTTATTTGGTGATAGATTTGTCAGTGAAGTAATTGAAAACAACAGATATCTAGCTGCCTGTTGCAGATACATAGTACAAAATCCACAAAAAGCAGGAATCTGTAACTCATCGAAATGCAAATGGAGCAGTTATAACTGCTATAAATCAAAAAATCACGATTTAATAAATACAGAAGTAATAAGACAATTATTTACTTCAATAAAATCACTTTACATATTTTTAAACACTTATAACAATGATATATTTATAGAACCTGAATTAAAATATTCAGAAAGAGAAAGATTAAAAATTGAAAAAATACTCTCAATAACAAAAACAAATTCTCCATTACTAGATCCCTCTCTTCCGGAAAAAACATTAAAAGAAAAAATAAGATTAATGAGAAAGGAAGGTCTTTCAATCAGAACAATAGAAAGAATCACAGGAATAGGAAGGTATAAAATACAGAAGGTCAGTTAAATAAAAAAAGCCAGCAGCTTCCTACTTTCCCGCTAAAGAGCAGTATCATCGGCGTAAGAGAGCTTGACTTCCGTGTTCGGAA
>JAZQOB010000020.1:0-34650 GCA_045627625.1 Treponema sp. | reverse complement strand
AAAATATTTGATGCAATTTGGGACGATGTAGGAACAAATTTTAGGGACTATTCATATAAATTAGTTTTTGAAGCAGGAAACGAAGAATGGGGTCACCGCTTCAATGATGAAGTTGATGGTAAAACTGGAAATTTAACAGTGGCTGAACAATACAAATTGATGACTGAATTGAGTCAGTATTTTGTTGATAAAATCCGTAATCAGGGAAGTAAAAATTCAAAACGTTTTCTGTTAATTCCCGGTTATAACACAGACTTTGAAAAAACAACAGACAGTCAATTTAAAATGCCAGTTGATCCTTCAAACAATATTTCTAAACTTATGGTTTCGGTTCATTACTATTCACCAGCCCTTTATTCTTTAGTTGGAGAACCTGTTGATTGGGGTGGAGTTAAGCAACCTGCAAAAACCTGGGGCACAGTAAAAGAAATAAGTGAACAAAACAGGAAAACTAGGATTTGCAGATTCTGATATTGCTGAACTTTACAAAAGTCGACGATATGAACTAGAAAAGTAAAATTGCTTTTCAAAGAGAATTTCTCTTCACACACAAATTCATATTTATCTTTCTAAAATCTTTTTGAATAAGATTTACTAAAACTGCAACATCCTTTCCTTCTATAATTCTGATTACCATTTGTTCTAATTCCCGCTAAATTCCTGTTTCTAGACCTTTTATTTGTCTTTTGAATAGTTTGTTATAAAGGTTCAGCAAGCATAGGATTTTCAATAATTCACCATCTTTAACAATCTGGATAACTGAGCTGGTTCTTCCACGAAAAAGCAATTTTTTTAAACTGAGAAATTTCCAGAAGTCCTCGCCAGAAAAGCCATGCTCTATCCCGTTCAGGAATTTCATCAAGGCGCATCCATTTTACTTCTTTGATTATCTGATCTTCTGGATTAAGTTCAGGATCTCCACCGGTAGATTCCACCTGGTTTTCATCAACTTCCATAAGAAAGCTGTGTTCTTCATCATAAAATTCAGAATCAAAATAAATTGTTAAAAGTTTTCGTACAACACGACCGTTAAGTCCGCACTCTTCTTTTAATTCACGAACAGCCGCTTCTTCCGGAGTTTCACCTTTTTCAATTCCACCGCCTGGCAAATCAAAATATTCGTGACCATCAACCATTCGTTCCATTAAGATTTTATCGCCTCGAACAACAATCATAACTGCCCGTTCTTGTTTGTAAGTAACATTTTCTTCAATGAGTTTTTTTAAAACAAAGTTTTCACGGTCCAACATTGCGTTAAATTTTATATCAGAATCTAACTTTCCGTGACTGTGCTTTTCGTTTACTTCAACAGCGTCTGCAATATCTACCCATTCAAGAGTAAATTGTTCTTCGGCTTCGTAAGCATCCAATTTTTGATTTGCAATTTTTGAAGTGACTCTGGCAAGGTAATAAAAATTTTCCTGAATAAAAACATCTTCCGGATTTCCTTTTTCCTTGCGTATTACGTAACCATATTCTTTAATTGTTGCAGGATGAATTCCAAGCCCGGTTTCTTCCATAACTTCACGGCACAAAGTCTGTTCATGAGTTTCGCCATTTTCAATTCCACCGCCTGGAAATTTGTAGTAATCGTATTTTAGGCTATGAACCATTGCAAGTTTTCCGCCGCCAAAAATAATTCCGCGTACAGAAGGACGACGGCCAACAGTTCCACCTTCTTTGTAATTTTTTGCATCCATTTCAAAAAGTTTGCGCATAATTCTCTCCTTTTTTAAATCAATTTCTGTATGTTTGGTTATTTTAGTATATCACGCAAATTTCTCGAGGTGGTGATAATTAGACGCTTACTATAAAACTGGTTACCCTGTAAAAAGTAACCAGAATAAGATTAAATAAACTCATTTTTACGGTAATTAATACTCTGTAATAAACCCATTGCGATTAAGCTGGTAAGTAATGAAGAACCTCCGTAAGATAAGAACAACAGAGGAACACCTGTTACAGGCATAATACCCATAGCCATACCAACATTAAGGAAGAAATGGAAGGAAATAAACGCTAAAATTCCTGTTGCAATATAGATACCAAATTTAGTTGGACATTTTCGAATTATTAAAATAATACGAATCATCAAAAGAACATATCCACAGAATACAAGGAAACAACCTGTGAATCCCCATTCTTCTGAGAGAATACTGAAAATAAAGTCGGTACTCTGTTCAGGGAGATATCGCAAATGGCTCTGTGTACCATGTAAATAACTTTGTCCTAATGCACCACCTGAACCAATAGCAATTTTTGACTGAATAATATTCCAACCAGCACCTTTTGAGTCAATTTCAGGATTCATAAAAATAATTAATCGCTGTAACTGATGAGGTTTTAAGATCTTTGAAAAGACAACTGAACAAATCAAAGCCAGTGCAAAGATAAGGAATACATAAACAATCCAGTAAATATACTTAGGGAAATGGAAATATTTTCTTAAAACAATACCAATTAAAACAATAAAAAGTAAACTTGCAATAAGAATATATAAAAGTTTCTTATTTGTTAAAATTCCAATAATTTTAAGTGGTGTTGGTCTGATAACACTGTTCCAGATTGGTAAAACAGTAAATAAAATTGCAAGAATACCCATTGATAAAACAAAAAGAATATATCTTAATGGAATACCAGCAAAAAAACACATTAAAAGAAAAATAGGAATGAAAACACTGGCAGTTCCTAAGTCAGGCTGAATCAAAATCAATCCCATAGGTACAAGCATAATTAAAGTTGCTTTCGCAAAACGAAGGAATTGGTTTTCTTCTTCAGATGAACTTAAATATTTAGCAAGATATAATATAAAAAGGATTTTAGTTAACTCAGATGGCTGAACACCAAACTTTCCAATACCAATCCAGGAATTAGCACCTTTAATATCTGCACCAAACAGCTTTGTTAAAACTAAGACAATTGCTCCGATTATATATAATGTAAGAGCAGAAGATTCAAATTTTCTATAATCGTACAAGGCAAAAAAGATCATTAAAACAAAACCAACAGCTGCCCAAATAATCTGTTTAATATGCTGTCTGTTAGTACAAATTCCATTTGAATCGATGCTTGAAGAATAAATAAAAAGAATTCCTACAATAATTAAAGCGTAAACAAGACCAATGATAAAATAATCAAATACCGAAAAGATTTTAGTTTTTTGCATTACTCTACTCCATTCGTCCTCGTGAACCACCGTTGGTAGCTTCACCTTTATTTAATTTTTTCATGTCTTCAATATGTTTATCAACAAGATATCTAAAGCCTAAAGCATCTACAGACTGATCAAAATTCTGGTTATTGAAATATCCCTGGATAATAATATTTGTGGCATAAGGAGCCCACCATTCCCAGATATTACATGCTTCAATTACAGTTGCAACACAAATCTGGTCTTCTGGAGGTGCGTCATATGGTGCATAAGCAACAAGCCATGAGTGCCATGTATCTTTATATCCGGTAACTTCAGCAGTACCAGTTTTACATGCAATTTTTACAGTTTTATTAAACATTGGATACTGAGGAGTACCATTTGTAACTACATATCTTAAATCATCCTGAACAGTTCTCCATACCGATTTATCGATAGTAGATTGAGTAAGAATTTCAGGTTCTATAGTCTGAACAACTTCATTTGTAACTGGATCTCGTACTTCTTTTAATAAGTGAGGTTTGTAAATTACACCAGAGTTGGCAACCATGGCAATCATATTTGCAAGTTGTAATGGAGTTGCTTCCATAAAGCCCTGTCCAATAGAACAAGACATGGTATCACCACCCATCCATTTTTCGTGATAAGTTTTTTCTTTCCATTCTGCTGTTGGAACACGACCTGTAACCTGACTTGGTAAATCAATTTGTGCAGAAGAACCTAAACCAAATTCTTTTGCATATGATGAAATTTTATTGATTCCCAAATAGTCTCGACCAACAGTCCAATAATAAACGTCACAGGATTGTGCCAAACCATTCTTTAAATCAAGATAACCATGTCCTGAATGCAAGTGACAGTGGAAAATATGGTTACCATATTCCATTTCACCAGAACAATCAATTTTCTTTGTTGGAGAAAAAGTTTTTTCCTGAAGCATTGCAGCAGACATAATAATTTTAAAAGTTGAAGCAGGAGGATAAGAAACCTGAACTGCACGATTCAACAAAGGTTTCTGTTTATCTTCCAGAAGTCTTGCATATTCTTTACCTGCATTATCGGAATTGAAGATATTAGAATCATAGTATGGATAAGAAACCATTGCTACAACTTCACCGGTCGCAGGTTTTAAAACAACAGAAGCCCCTACTCGATCTCCAACAGTATCTTCTACAAGCTTTTGAATTCTGGAATCAATTGTAAGTACAAGATTTTTACCAGAAACAGGAGGCTGAATAATAGGTGGACGGTCATTTAAAACTCTTCCGTGAACATCAACTGTATACATTTCATAACCAGGAGTACCCTGTAATAAACTGTCATATTGTTTTTCAATACCAGTCTTACCTACAATACTGTTTTGATTATATCCCTGATTAAAAAGTACATTGATTTCATCCTGTGTAATATCACCTACATAACCTACAAGATGAGAAAGAGATTTTGTAGTAAATGCATAGTTTCTAATAGGTTTTGAAACCCAGGTAACTCCAGGTAAATCCGGAAGATTTTCAGCAATATTACTTACAGTAGAAAAAGAAACATTTGTTTTAAGCTGTATTGAAGCATAAGATCTTCTTGCATCCTTTGGAATCTTTTTATCGATTTCAGCTTTAGGCATTTTGAGGATATTAGCAAGACGCATCATAACTGTGTCATATTCTTTTTTAGGAATATTAGCAGGTGTTACTTCAATAGCGAAGGATTCATTATTAACGACTAATGGAATTGTAGCATCAATATCATAAATTTCGCCTCGCTGGGCAGGAAGATATGTAGACTGACTTTTAATGACTTTAGATTTATTACGATAATCTTCCCCATTTACTACCTGCATTTTAAAAAGATAAACACTGTAGTAAACGAAAAGAATTAAAATAATTCCACCAGTAAAAATGAGTTTTGTATTTTTTGATATTTTATCTACATATTTTTTATACATTATCAATCAAATCCTTTGTATGAATAATAGACAACGAACTCTTAAATAAACTAAGAAATTTAAACACAACAGGTGCTAAAATAATGTTTTCGATAAATTCAAACAGGAATTGATTAGAAACAAAACCATAGATACTGAAATTAATATTAGGATAAAGAATTGTAATTACAATTACACAGACTCTTTTTAATAAAGTTGCAATAGCAACACTTAAAACTGGCATAATAATTCCAGATATGATTACAGTTTGTGTAAAGAAACCAAATAAATAACCCAAAATCAATCTATAGATACAATTAAATCCAAATGGAGTTCCTGTAATAAAATCTAAAAAAAGACCTGAAACAAATCCTGTTGTTTCTCCATACATTTTTCCATTCAATAAAGAAAAATATACACAGCAGATTAAAACTAAATCTGGAACAACAAGTAAAAAGGAAATATTAGACAGAATTGAAGATTCAATAATAGTTGTACAAAATAAAATTAAAATACTAATAAAGAATGATTTAGCCATTTTGTTCCCTACTCCAGATTTTCTTTTCTATCATTTAATTCTTTCTGATTTACAACAACTACATTTTCCAGTCTGGCAAAATCAATAATTGGTGCAAGTTCAATAGTTAATGAAGATTCATAATCCAATGATGAAATTTTTGTGATAGTTCCAACAGGAATATCTTTCATATAATTATCATTTTCACCAGAAGTAACGATAATATCTCCAAAAGAAAGTTCATCTACAACTTTTTTACGAATATATTTCAATTCCAAAGGTTTATCTTGAGAACCTAATCCATTTACAAGGCCCAAATCACGAGTATTCATTACACGACAGGATACTTTATTATCGATATTGTAAACTGGAATAATCTGACTGGTGAATGTTCCTACCTGAACAACTTTTCCAACTAAGCCATGGTTTCCGTTTTGAAAAGCAACAACAGGCATATTCTTCTTAATTCCATTTACAACACCTTTATTAATAGTTAAATATGAATAAGAAGAATCTAAATCTCGAGAAATAATCTGAGCAGGAATATTTTTTTCATCAAGAGAAATAGCAAAATCAAGCTGCTGCTTTAATCTTTCATTCTCTTTTCGAATTTCAGTGTTGGATCTTTGCATTTCTTCATAATTGTTTAACTTAACAAGCAATTCATTATAGTCTTTTTTAATCTTTGCAAGTTCTTTTACAGAGTTAAAAGTATCAACAAAATATGAACAGGTAGCTTCAACCCCTTTTTCAACTGAAGAAATTACTGAGAACCCAATTTGTTTTAAATTTAAAATGAAACCTTTAGAACTAAACCCTAAACCAATTCCAGATAAAAACAACAGAATGATGAATAATATTTCTGGAAATTTGATTTTAAAGTTTATACGATGTTTTTCGCCCATATCCTATTCTATTCGTTTAAGCTGTCATAAACTGCGCGTTCAAATGACATATTTTTAAAGAGATTAAAGGCTTCACCAGCACCCATAGCAACACATTCAAGTGGTTTTTCAACAAGAATTACTGGTACACCAGTTTCTTTTGAAATAAGTCTAGGCAATTCTCTAAGCATAGAACCACCACCTGTCATAACAATACCGCGTTCTACGATATCAGAAGCCAATTCTGGAGGTGTAAGACCAAGAACAGTCTTAATCTCTTCAACGATTTTATTAACAGGATCTTTAAGTGCTTCGCGAACTTCAACACTGTCAATTTCAAGACGACGAGGAAGACCAGTAATAGCATCAGTTCCCTTCAATTCCATTTTTTCAATAGTTTTTTCTGGAGCTGCATTACCAATCTGAATCTTTAAGCGTTCAGCTGTAGGCTGAGCAATAATAAGGTTATGAACATTTCTTGCGTGTTTTACAATTGCTTCATCAAACTTATCACCACCAATACGGATAGAATGAGTAACAACCATACCACCAAGAGAAATAACTGAAACTTCAGTAGTACCACCACCAATGTCACAAATCATATGACCAGCTGGTTCATAAATAGGGATTTTTGCACCAATTGCAGCAGCAAGTGATTCTGCAATTACTTCAACTTCTTTTGCACCTGATTTCAAAGCAGCTTCAATCAAAGCTCTTCTTTCAACTTCAGTTACACAAGATGGAATACCAATCTTCATACGGATAGATTTGAACATCTGATGTCGAGGGATAATCTTCTGAATAAAATATTTAATCATTTTTTCAGTACTATCGATATCAGCAATAACACCATCAGCCAAAGGTCTGATAGCCATAATATTTCCTGGAGTTTTATCAAGCATTCGTTTTGCGTCAGAACCTACAGCAACAATCTTTTTAGTTGCTTTTTCAACTGCAATTACAGAAGGTTCATCAATAACAATACCTTTATCTCTTACATAAATAAGAGTATTACAAGTACCCAAGTCAATACCAATATCAGTTGTAAATCTATCGAAAAATCCCATATCATTCCTCCCATGAATCCATGGTTTTAAAATTATACAATATTATTTCAGATTAATAAATAATAATTTAGTAATCTGACAATTTTTTTAATGCACCAGCATGATTTGGCTGAATGCGTTTAGCTTTTCGCCATTCAGCCCGTGCCTTTACAATGTTGTTCTGTTTTTCATAAATCAGACCAATACCATAATGTGCATCTGCTGAATTTTCATTTTCTTCAAGAATTGTTTCAAATTCTTTCAGTGCATTATCATAATCTTCTTTATCAATATAAATATTTCCAAGAAGTAATTTACTCTTTAATTTAAGTTCATCATTATCACTGCTATTAATAATTCTAAACAGATACTGTTCTGAAGCATTGTATTGTGCAGATTTATAATATTGTTCTGCAATCGAAAGAAGAAGATAATCTGATTCGCGAACAAGTAAGGCTTCTGTAAATGCAGAAATAGATTCCATTGTCATGCCTAATGCCGCATAACTTAAACCTAAATATTCAGAAATATCATCAGCTTCATAGCCGTTCTGTCTTGCAAGATTTAAATATTCAACGGCTAGATCCGCATAATAATAAGTAGAGATTGTATTTTTATAGAAATATGCTTTTCCAAGCATGTACTGCAATTGAGGAACTAAATCTGAATCTGCATCATACAAAGCCAGTCTAAGGTTGTTAATACATTCATCAAGATATTCCTGGGCAAGAGAAGTATCATTTTGAGCTACAGAAAGATAAAAAGCGGCATATGCATAATATGTAAGAGCTTTATTATTGTAAGGATCATTCTGAAGGTACTGTTTACTCATTTCGTAAACAGCTGAATAATCATATTCCTGCCATTTTTCAGCAATGGAATCTGTAGTAATCTTAGTATTTTTATTCTTATTGATGAAATGAATCAAAATAGCAACAGAACTTACAACAACAAGAGCAATTAAAGATACTTTAATTGCTTTATCCCAAAAGTGGATATTTTTTTTTGCGAAGTTAGGATTTGCGTTTTTATTTTTTTTCATTTTCATAATTCAATAATATCTTTTTTTATAAAAAAAGCAAAAGGAATAATAAGCCGGGTTCTGTCTAACTAAAAAGTTATTAACCATCTATCCAAATTACTTATTACTAAGCAACTTTAGCGATTTACCCGCAGTATTGCTCGGAATACATAACTGCTGCTTAATCTTGCTCCAAATGAGGTTTACAAGCCGAATATGTTACCATATCCGCGGTAGTCTCTTACACTGCCTTTTCACCCTTACCTTATTGCTAAGGCGGTAATATTTCTGTTGCACTATCTGTCGTTTCATGGGCTTTACAAGTTAACTTATGCAGCTTCCATAAAGCGCCCGGTTGTTACCCGGCATTTTTTCCGAAGGAGCCCGGACTTTACCTCACCATTTAATCCTATCATCAGGAAAAAACAGAGCGATTAAATTCCTTTTGCTATTATTTCCGTTTAATAAAAAAATACATAGCCTGTAAAAAAGCTATGTATCTATTTGAAAAAGAACTTAAAAACTATTCTTCGTCGTCTTCAGATTCATCCATGTCATCAGAATCATCTTCATCATCTGACATATCTTCATCATCTAAGCGGTCATTTTCATTATCGCCGTCATCATAGTCTCTATCTTCTCTTTCTTCTGAATCGAGATCTTCATCTTCATTTTCGTCTTCATCGTCGTCATCAAGACCAACAAGATTTCCAGCGATTGAAGAGTAATCTGTTTCACCAGCTTCTGATTCATCGTAGAACAAGATTCTAGAACAGTATGGACAGAAATCGATGTCTTCGCCTGCACGAATTGTATTTGCGAACTGAGCAGGAAGAATCATATGACAACCTGTACAAACTCCGCCTCTTACTGCAACGATACCTTCTGAGTTACGCTGAATAATTCTCTGGAATTTGAAGAGGATTTCCTGATCCAAACCTTCACTGCTTTCTGCTTCAGCTTTTTCAAGTTCAGTCAATCTATCTTTATATTCTGAAAGCTGAGAATTCAAAGATTCACGAGAAGCATTTACATCAGCTTCTGCATCTTTTTCATCTTCTTCAAGAACATTCAAATCTTCTTTTGTTTCTTCAAGTTTCTTTTCTTCTTTCTGAAGTTCCTTACGGATTTCTTCTTCACGAGACTGAGCTTCAGAAATCTGTTTTTCGAGAGCTTCATATTCACGGTGAGAAGTAATTGTATCCATTCCTTTTTCACCGTCTTCTCTTGATTTTACAGCTTCTTCAAGTTCAACTTTAAGTTTTCCAACTTTATCCTTGATTTCTTCGTATTCTGCGCTTTTAGAAATATATTCTTTCTTAAATCTTGCAAGAAGTTCTTCTTTACCACTTAACTGTTTTGGTGAATCCTGAACCTTCTTCTGAAGATCGTACTTTTCTTTAAGGATTTCCTGCAAATCTTTTAATTTTTCAAATACTTCGTTTGTTACCATTGATTTTTCCTCAATAAATTATCTTTAGATAATATAGTAAATATCAGTTTTAGTCTATATTCCTTAAAATTTACATTTCAATATAATCACGCAAACCGTTTGCACGGCGTGGATGACGAAGTCTTCTCAAAGCCTTTGCTTCAATCTGACGAATTCGTTCACGAGTTACATCAAAATAAAGTCCAACTTCTTCCAGTGTAAGTGAATAACTATCTTCAAGACCCAAACGCATTTTTAATACTTCCTGTTCTCTTGGTGGCAATGTATTCAATACAGAACGAAGCTGTTCCTGTAATAATGTAAATGCTGTCTGTGAAGCTGGATTTTCAACTTCTTTGTCTTCAATGAAGTCTCCCAAGATTGAATCTTCTTCTTCACCAATAGGAGTTTCCAAAGAAATTGGTTCACGAGCAACATTTTTAACCTGTTTAACTCTTGCAAGTGGCCAGCTAAGCTGCTGTGCAATTTCCTCATCAGTTGGTTCACGACCTAATTTCTGCATAAGCTGACGGCTTTCACGAACAACCTTGTTAATCTGCTCAATCATGTGAACTGGAACACGGATAGTTCTTGCCTGATCAGAAATAGAACGGGTAATTGCCTGACGAATCCACCAGGTTGCATATGTAGAAAATTTAAATCCTTTACGGTATTCAAATTTTTCAACAGCTTTAATCAAACCAATATTTCCTTCCTGAACCAAATCAAAGAACTGAAGACCACGGTTTGTATATTTTTTTGCAATAGAAACAACAAGACGAAGGTTTGCATTGATAAGACGGTTCTTTGCCTTTTCCATCATTACACGGCCTCGTGCGATTTCTTTTGCCATAATTAAGATTTCATCAACTGTATTTTCAAAATCGTATTCAAGCTTATGAAGTTTACGGTCAATCTTCTGAATTTGAGTGTAAATTTCACGGATTTCATCAGCACTCATGTTCAATTCCTGTTCAAGACGGATTGCCTGAGATTTAATTGAAATCTTACGACCAAGATTACGAAGTTCAGAAGTACTGGAAATACGGAGTTCCTTCATCTTTTTTTCCTGCTTCTGATGCCATTCTTCGATTTTTGTAGTTGCATCTTTATACTTCTGAGTGAATTTATCTAATTCTTCTGTCTGAATATCAATTTTCTGGAGTTCTGGAAGAATTACTTCTCTTAAAGCAACAAGTTCTGGATTATCAAAGAAATCATTTGAAGAATCCATTTCTGAAAGTTTTTTCTTTAATGCCATGTACTGTTTCATTTCTGAAATAACAGGCTTAATGTGTTCACCATATGCGCTCTTAAGACGGCGTTTATCAGCCATTTCTTCATTAATTTCTTTACGAGTCTTACCTGGTTCGTGAATATCAATACGAGTAAAAGCTTTTGTTGCAATATCAAAGAATTCTGGAATAATAATACCGGAATTTTTGATTACATCTTTTATAATATTGTTTCCTTCTTCCATTGTTTTAGAAAGTTCTACTTCCTGTTCAGCTGTAAGAAGGTTTTCTTTACCGATTTCTCTCAAATATAAACGAATTGGATCGTCTACACTTGAATCTTTATCACTGTTTACAAGTCTTGATTTAGAAGCAGCGAGTTTTTTTTCAGCCTGTTCAATTTCTTCAACAGTTTCATCTTCCTGAACTAAATCTTCATCGTCCTGTTCAAGAATCAAATCATCTTCATCATCTTCTTCTACCAAACCGTCGTTTGGATCATCATCAACACCAATAATACCAGTTTCTTTTGGTTCTCTATCAATTTCTTTTAATTTTTCAAGAACAGGTTCCATTAATTCATCCTGATTAACGAAATCCTGACCTAAATAATTAGTTACTTCATCCCAAGTGATTGATTTTTTTGTCTTAGCATAATTAAGGAGTTGTTCTACGATCTTATCGATATCTTTTGTAAAATCCATAAGTATATTCGCCTTACTTTAGTAAATTTTGAGCTTCTTTATCCAGCTCCATTTTTTTAACTAAAAGAGAATTCATTGACTGTTTATCTTCTTCGGTTACAACAAGCATTTCTCGAATCTGCTTAAGAATTTCATCTCTCTGTTTATCTATTAAACTTCTCTTTACATAATTTATCGTATCTTGAGTTATTTGCGATAAATTTTCTTCATTGTAAACTGATGATGAAATGGCTCGTGAAATTACAGGAACAAGTTTTACTGTTTCTGCATCTTCATTACATTTCGAAAGGATACCTGGAATCGAATAATTTTCAGAATCACAGCATTCTTTTAGTATTGAATAAAACCTTTTTGCAACAGGATTTTGGAAATCGTCATCATTCAGGCTTGAACGCATTATCTTGAATTGGTTTAAATCCGCAGTTACAGCAATTAAACCCCGCAATTCAGCGTTAAGATTTAAAGGTGTATTTTGAACTGTATTATCATTATTTTCCCGGATTCCCAAGCGTTTACGGGCTTGATCACGATTTAAAAAGTCCCTCTTTACTGCCTCCGGTTTTAAACTTAATGCCTGGCTTAATTTTTCCAGGCTCGACTCTTTTTGAATATCAGACTGTAAACAATCTACATAGGAGAAAAATTCCATCGCTGCTTTAGTTTTTCCATCAGGAGTGTCTAAAGGATAGATTTCCCCTACTTTATTCAAAAGATAGTCGCTATCTAATATAGCATTGTTTACTTGAGCCGTCAAGTTTTCCTTACCATATTTAAGTAAAATTTCAGCAGGATCTTTACCACCTTTAAGTTTAATTACTTTAACAGTAAGTCCCTGTTTGCGACACAAATAAATAGATTTTACAGTTGCATTTTGACCAGCTCCGTCAGAATCAAAAGAAAGATATACAGTATCTACAAAGCCCATGATCATTTTAATCTGTTCTTCGGTTAATGCTGTTCCTAAAGGAGCAACTGCATATTCTATTCCACTGGCATGATAGGCAATACAATCCATATACCCTTCGCAAATGATGATTTTCTTGTTTTCCCGAATAGAATTTTTTGCGAAATTAAAAGCGTACAGTGTTTCTCTTTTTTTATATTGAACCAGATCTCCAGAGTTCAGGTATTTTCTGTCATTTTCCCCTTTTTCGTGAAGAATTCTTCCTCCAAAAGCTACAGTTTGTCCTTTGCGGTTAAAAATCGGGAACATAAGACGATCACAGAAAAAAGCCCAGTCCTTGTTATTCTTGCAGAACAATCCTGATTCATTTAGAAAATCTTCTGAAAAGTTCTTTTCTTTAAGGAATTTTTTAAGCCAGTAACCATCTGCAGGAGAATATCCCAATTTGAATTTTTTTAAGATTTCATCAGAAAGACCACGGTCTTTAATATATTTTAATGCAGTTTTTCCCTGTTCGGTCTCCATTAATAAATAATGAAACATGTTGGAAGTTCTGTCATAAAGTTCAATATATTCATCTGCTTTATTATCAGGTTTTTCAAAATTATCAGGCCGATTTCCGTCATATTTAATAGGAATTCCGCTTTTCTTTGCAATTAATGTAATGGCTTCTACATAACTAAGTTTTTCCATTTCCATTACAAACTTAATTACATCTCCAGAAGCATGACATCCAAAGCAATAATAAAAATGCTTATCACCATCGACATGAAAAGAAGCTGTTTTTTCGTGATGAATTGGACAGCATCCCCACCAGTCATTTGCACCTCTTTTTTCAAGTTTTGTATATTCTTCAACAACTTGAATAATATTAGCAGATGTGTGAATTGCATTTATTGTTTCTTGAGAAATATAACCAGCCATAAAAACCTTTAATTATTTGCTTAAAAGAATATGAGTTTGTTTATGTTCATTAAAACTGGAAGTAAATACATGTCTTCCAGCATCTGCATCAATTACCTGGAAAAAGTAATAATTTGTTACAGGAGGATTTGCAGCTGCCTTTAATGCATTCATTCCTGGATTTGAAATAGGGCCTGGTGGTAAACCACGCCATTTGTAAGTGTTATATAAACTGTCAATTTTCAAATCATCATTAAGAATTCTTTCAGGATGAGGTTTTCCCTGAATTTCAGTAATAATGTATTCAATAGTAGCACAAGACTGAAGACCAATCGAATTATTAAGACGATTTGTAAATACACTGGCAATTAAAGGTGCTTCTTCAGGAAGTTTATATTCTCTTTCAACAATGGAAGCAAGAATAATATACTTACGCATTTCTTCAAAAGAAAGATCTTGAAGATTTTCAATCTGTGAAATGTGTTTATTAAAATTATCAATAAAAAGTTTAAGGATATTTTCAACCTTCATTCCATAATCAAAGAAATATGTATCAGGGAATAAATATCCTTCAGCTGATTTACATTCAATGCCTAAATCATAAAGAACTTTTGAATCGTGACAGATATTTACAAAGTCTTCCTTTGAACAAACATCATTTTCTTCTAAAAGAGCCCCGATTTTTGTAATTGTTAAACCTTCTGGAATTGAAAGTTTAATCAGTTCCTGTTTGCCAGAAGATAAAAGTTCAATAATCTGACCATAATTTAAAGTATTACTGATATGATAGATTCCACTTTTAAATTCAATTCTTTCTGGAAACTGAATTTTGGAATAGAGTTTTTTTAAATAATGAGGACGACACAAAAGAGTATAAAAAATTCTTGAATTACGAATTAAACCTTCGTTCTTCAACTCCTGTGTAACTTCATAGGCTGAAGTACCATATGGAATTTTAAATTTAACCACTAATTCATTTTCAGCTTTTGCCATAGGAGTAAATTCTTTATACACTTTTGCAAAGACAACTCCTACTGCAATACAACAAATTAAAAATAAAGCTAAAACTATTGATAAAATTATTTTAGTAACCTTTTTCATTGAAAAATTCACTGGCCTCATCCAGGGTCAAAGCACTGTAAATTGCGGCTTCAACAGCTTTTGAAAATTTATCTAGTTCCTGAGGAATAGATTCCTGATTATTTCTGAAATATCTTGCAAGGACTGCAATTTCTCTTGAAGTAAAATTATAATCAAGAGAAAATTTTCCTTTGCTAGAGTTTTTATCCGGTTGAATTCCTAAAATCATAATTCAAACTCCATATCTTCTTTAGCAATGTAAATCTGAATGTCTGAATGCTGAATATACTGGGCATACCATCTGGCTGCCTGAAGGATAGAATTAAGTTTTTTGTCATCATAAGTAGGTTCATGATGAAATAAGAAAAGTTTTTTAATATTCCAGTGAATTGCAAAATCAACTGCATAACAGAAAGCTGAATGTCCCCAGTTTTCCTTTCTGTAAGCTTCTTCAACTGTGTACTGGGAATCAAGAATAATACAATCTGCATCTTTAAATACTTTTGAACTGATTTCGTAGATTTCGGAATTTTCTGATGAGGTAAAATCTTTTGATTTTAATTCAACATCAGTGGCGTAAACAATTTTTTTACCATTTTCAGAAACAGAATAACTGTAGGAAGTTCCAGGATGATTCATTTTTACACAATTAATCTGGGCTTTTCCAATTTCTAAAGTTTGGCCGCATTCAATATTGTTAAATGAAATATTTTTTGTAAAAGCTTCAAAAGGAACAGGATAATAAGGCTGATTCATCTGAGCTTTAAGGAATTTTTCAAAATCCTTAACAGGTGAATAAAAATCAAGTTTAGCTTCTGGATTATATGCACAATCAAAAAAAGGAAGTCCCTGAATATGATCCCAATGAAAATGTGAAAAGAATAAATGAAAATGTTTATCTTCTGGAAGTGTTGAAGATTTTCCTAAACATCGGATACCTGTTCCTGCATCAAAAATAAGTTCACTATCTTCAGTTCTTACTTCAATACAAGGAGTATTTCCACCGGTAGTTCCTAAAATCCAGCTAGGTAAAGAGGAAATAAATTTGTTCTTGGTTTCATCATTAATTAAATCTTCTGGTGTAATTCTCTGAACTACAGCCATTATTTTAGATTGAATCTGATATGGAGTTAATGGAGTTGGAAGAGAACCTCGTACACCCCAGAAATGAACTATCACTTTTTATTCCCCTTTATAAATTGCAAATTCATTTTATAAGTTTTAACTCGTCTTTGTCAAACTCAATATAGTCTAAACAGGAAAATAATGTAAAAAGGACAAAAAAAAAGACTTAAACAGAAGTTTAAGTCTTACTTGGGGAGTTGAGGATTCGAACCTCAGAAGGCAGAGCCAACAGATTTACAGTCTGTCCTATTTGACCACTCTAGAAACTCCCCATTAATAAGCTGCTTGTAGGATTTGGACCCACGACCCCGAGATTACAAATCACGTGCTCTACCAGCTGAGCTAAAGCAGCATTTATTGGTTTGTATCAGCTCGTTGCTGATGTTTAGTACTATATTCTTTTCAAAAAAAATAGTCAATACTAATTTTAACTTTTTTTCAAAATTTCTTTAAAAAATTTAAAATATTTATTTTTTATTACATTTCTCCAGGAATAATTCTTTCTGACATAGACAGAAGCCTCTTTAATCATTTTATTTATTACATTTGGAGCATATAATTTTAATGTAATAACTTCAGATAATTTGGCAATAAGAGATTCTGCAGAATTATTTGTATAAAGAAAGCCTGTTTTTCCGTCAATAATCTTTTTTAAGCCGCCTGTAGCATTAGCAACTGGTAAAGTTCCATAAAGTTGAGAAATAAAATCTTCAAGTCCACAAGGTTCAAAAAAACTTGGTAAAACAATAAAATCTCCGCTGCAATTTACCAGTCGTGCAATTTTTTTGTTGTATCCATTTATGAAGAGAACTTTTCCACTAAACTTATCTGTAATTTCAATAATTTTATTTTCAATACAAGCTTCACCCTGACCTGCAATAATAAATCTGATCTGAGGAAAATTATTTACTAAAGCAGGAATAGCATCCAAAAGAACAGATATTCCTTTTTGAGAAGTTATTCGACCATGATATACAATGAAAACTTCAGGAGAAGAAGTCTCTTTCAGAATATTACCAAAAATTTTAACATCAGTAAGATTTTTATTATCAAGAACTTCTTTCAGTAAATAGTCGCGGCATTCAGTTTTACCCTGTAAATCTAGTTTTTCAGGATCAAAAGCATAAGGCAGACAGGAAATATTTGTATCTCTAGGATCATAGCGTTCATATTCAATACCGTTTGTAATACCTTCCACCTGGATTTTGCGGTTATGAAAAATTGAAGAAAGCCCTTCAGTCTGTTCTGAAAAATCAGGATCTACTATTTCTTTTGCGTAATCTTGAGATACAGTAGTTAAAATTGCACCACTATTTACAGCAAGTAAAAATGGTTCAACTGAATTTCCGTTTTGAGCGGCTTTTAATTCTTCTTCACTAATTTCTGTGTAATATTTACCTTCATCAAGATTTGAAAAATTGTGATGATAAGCAGGCCCCGCATTATGAATAGTAACAATATATCTTGAATTTTTTAATTTTTTTGATTTAGATGCGAATAAAGGAACAAGTGCAGTAGAAGCATCCTGACAGTGAATGATATGAGGAAGCTCATTTTTTTCGACAAAATCTTCATATCTTGCTACAGCTTTTGCAAAAATAGAATCCATAAAAAAAGTGTCTCTATGGCCCACTCCTTTTACAAATTCGGGATTTTCTTTCTGTTCATTAGCTGTGTAAGTATAAACCCCTTCTTTATTTAAAAAAGCTGCATGATTTATAAATACAACTTTAAAATTACCGTCAGTACAAATTGCAGTGGAATAGCTTACATCTTCATTTTTTCCACAATGAAAAACAGAAATGTGACCGGTAATATTTTCCCTTAAGTTTGAAATATTTTCCCAGGAATTGGTTTTGAAAACTGGAATAAATAATGTTACATTCTGTTTTAACTGAGTAAATTCTTTACAAAGAGATAAAGTAACATTTTTTACACCGCCAGCTTCTACTATACCGGCACATTCCATGCTAACAATCCAAATATTCATAGGAAAATCCTGAAAATTATTTATTTACTGTATAATCAGGTCGGAGTTTTTCAGCTCCATTTAAATATACATTAGTTTTATTTTTAGTTTTACTGTAGGCAGTAATCATAACACGAATAACATTTGGCATCATTCCTGTAATTTCTGCTTCCTGGCTGGCAAATAAAGCAGTCTTAGTAAAATCAATAATAGTCTGTCCTTTGCGTAAAGCAGTTGCAGGATTCATACAATTGATTTCTTTTGTAACTGTAAAGTGAATCGAAACTAAATCTTTTTCTTTAATTTTATTCTGCAAAACAATTTCATTACAAATTTTGCAGACATTTTCTGTAATAGCCTCTGGTGTATTTTCAGAGCAAACAGCTCCTCTGGCAGCAATAAGTTTTTTCAATTTAGTCCTCAGTTTTATTTAGAGTTATATCAGAAACATTAATAGATTGGTTCTGAAGTTTATTATACAACGAATAATTAGGAAGTTTATAATCAGTAAGTGAAATAATTACAACATCCAGTTCAGGAAATTCTTTATAAGAATTAATATTTTTAATCAATTCATCTCTTTTAATATATTCAGGTTTAAAAGTTGAATCGAAATTCAGTTTACTCAGGTAAAAATTAGTTGCAGACTGACAGATATAATCTGCGGCATTGCTTAAATAAGTTTCAAAATCTTCCTGAGAAGAAATAAAATTAGATTTAAGAAGATTTACAATAGATTCTGGTGTATAAGAAAGTGTAATGCTGTAGGTAAATCTATAACTTAGCAAATCTGAAGCTGTAAAAGCATCTCCATTTGCAACTGCACCAGAAATTGTTTTACTGGAATTGTAAGGCTTTAAATCAAATGATTTTAGTACTGCATTACCAGGAATAAGAAATTCCCAGTTCCAGCTATATTTTCCAGGAACAACAGGATTTGAATTAATTCCTTTTATTTTTGATTGAACAATTCCTATAGTTTCGGGTTTTATTTTTATTTGTGTCCAGCCAGTATAAAACACAAAACCGCTAAACACTGCTATAATTAGTAAACAGATTAATTTCTTCATGGACTTAATCCCTGTTATTTAATATTATGATTATAGCAATACCATAGACAGTACTCAAGTAATGAAAAATAAAAAAAACATTAAACCAATAGACAGACAGAATATAATTTCATACTCAATAATCTGCAGACTAAACATGAGTCTCTGCTCATATCTTATGTGTAGTTGTGTTCTTTTTCTTATTTTCTTTATTGTGGGGAATTTTCAAAATTTTACAGACAATTCCCAGCTTTTACTGCTTTCAGTATTATCAGTACTCTCCATCATGCTTACAGTTTCCTCTTTTTTTGGAATTGTAGTGAATTCAGTTTTCTTATTTTTAAAAGTAAGAATTCATCATAGAATAATTTGTATAATTGTTTTTATTTTAATGATTATTATTGCAGTTGTATTACTTCTGTTTTCATCAATCTTAAAACAATTAAGTACAGGAATTTAAATGTTTTTTACAAAAAAAGTTGCAGTTCCCGAAGTATTAAAAAAAATGAATAAAGTTTTCGAAAAAGAAGGCTTTAAGGCATATTTAGTTGGGGGTGCTGTCAGAGATTTATTTTTAGGGGTTCCCGCTTCTGATTTTGATGTTGCCACAAATGCAACACCTCAAGATGTAATGCGTATCTTTAAGTTTGTTGTACCAACAGGATTCGAACATGGAACAGTTACCGTTCATTTTATGAATGAAGAAATTGAAGTAACAACTTTTAGAACGGAAACAGGATATTCTGACGGTAGACATCCTGACAAAATTAATTATGCAGCAACAATCGAAGAAGATTTAAGTCGTCGTGATTTTACAATGAATGCAATTGCAGTAAATCTAAAAGACGGAAAAATCGTAGATCCCTTTAAGGGGAAAAAAGATATTCGAAAAAAAATCATCAGAACCGTAGGAATTCCTCATGAACGGTTTATGGAAGATGGTTTAAGACCAATAAGAGCCTTACGATTTGCTTCTACCCTCAATTTTAAAATTGAAGATAAAACTCTTAAAGAAATTGCAAACAAGGATGTTCAAAATAAAATTTCCAGTATTTCTATCGAGAGATTTAGAGATGAATTTGAAAAACTTCTTAAGTCTACAAAACCATCTGTCGGTCTTAAACTGATGGAACAAACTGGTATTTTAGATTTATTCATCCCGGAATTAATGGTCTGCAGAGGTTGTATTCAGTCAGATTATAGAGCATTTCATAAATTTGATGTACTTGATCATCTTTTTTATGCATGTGATGGTGCAAATTCCCTTAAACCACAGGTAAGATTAGCAGCACTTTTTCATGATATTGGAAAACCTAAAGCAAAAAGAATTATTAAAGATACTGTTCTTGACGGAAACAATAAAAATGAAAAAAAAGAAATTGAAACAGTAACTTTTTATAACCACGAAACTTACGGGGCAGAAATTACTAAAGAAGTAATGACAAGATTAAAGTTTTCAAATGATATGATTAATCAAGTTACTCATTTAGTAAAAGAACATATGTTTCATTATGAAAGTAACTGGACTTCAGCAGCAGTCAGACGCTTTATAATCAGAGTAAAACCAGAATGCATTGAAGATTTATATGATGTTCGATATGCGGATATGTATGGAATGTATAATATTCCAGTTGAAGTTAAATACAGCAGTTCAATACAGTTGCTAAATGAACTAAAAGATCGAATTCTTAAAGAAATGGATAAAAACGATGTAATATCCTTAAAAACTCTTGCTGTAAACGGTAAAGATTTAATGGAAAATGGCATTCCTGCGGGAAAACAGCTGGGAGTAATTCTAAACGAACTTCTAGAATCTGTAATTGAAGATCCTTCACAGAATGAAAAAGAAATTCTGTTGAATATGGCTAAAAAAATCTATGAAACTAAAATGAAATAAAAAAAGGAGGTGTCCAAAATAGTAGACATCTCCTTTTTTTTTATAAAAGTGTATGAATTAGATAACCATATTCATTCTTTCACGAACTTCATCCAAAGTTTTTACACCGATTTCACGAGCTTTTGCAGCACCGTCAAGAAGTACCTGTCTGATATAAGCAGGATCTGCTTCAAGTTTTGCTCTTTCTGTACGAAGTGGACGAAGTTTTTCGTTTAAAGCTTCTGTCAAAGTATTCTTCAACATTCCACCACCACCATCTCCAATTCTAGCAGCAATAGCTTCTGGAGCTTCTCCTGTACAAAGAGAAATCAAGCTAAGAAGATTTGCAACTTCAGGACGATTTACTGGATCATAAGTAATGTTTCTATCCTGATCTGTCTTGGCCTTTTTAATAAGTTTTGCAGTTTCATCTTCTGTTGCACAGAGCATGATAGCATTACCACGAGATTTAGACATTTTCTGACTGCCATCAAGACCTAAAATCATTGGTGTTTTAGAAAGTAAAACTTCTGGTAATGGGAATACTGGTTCTTTTCCTGTGTCTGTACAGAATTTTTTATTGAAGCGGCTTGCAATTGTACGAGCCATTTCAATATGTGGAAGCTGATCTTTTCCTGCAGGAACAATGTTACCTTTACAGAAAAGAATATCTACAGCCTGATGAACTGGATAAGTATACATACCAGCATTTACATTAGTTAATCCTGCAGCCTGAATCTCTTCTTTTACAGTAGGATTTCTGCTAAGTTCTGCATTTGAAACCAAAGTCAAAAATGGAATCATAAGCTGATTAGCTTCTGGAACATAGCTGTGAGGATAAATAATAACATCCTGCTTACTAGGATCAATTCCTGCTGCAAGATAGTCGATTACAAGCTGTTTAGTATTCTGACTGATTTTATCAAATGCATCATGATCTGTTAAAACCTGATAGTCAGCAATAAGAATCATTGTTGGAACACCTAAATTAGCAAGACGAACACGATTCTGCAAAGAACCAAAATAGTGTCCAATATGAAGGTTTCCAGTTGGACGGTCACCAGTTAAAACTCTATATTTTTTAGGATTCTTTAATAAATCTTCTTCAATTTTTTTGCTTCTAACAACAGCTGCTTCATAGCTCTTGTTAATGTCTGTATTTAAAATTTCTTCACTCATAAAAATATCCTTAATTTTTTTGACTAAGTCATTATAATCGTAAATGTTATTGATTTCAATAAAAAACAAGTGACATATATAGTAAATGGAATTATAATTTATTCACAATGACCGCGATAGAGTTTTTTGAAGATTGGCTTAATGATTATTTAAATTTTGAAAGGACACCACAGAAAAATATTTTCTGGCTTGATACAATTGATTATCTTTGCAAGCGTTTTGATAATCCACAGGATGCAAGTCCCTGTATTCATGTTGCAGGTTCCAAAGGAAAAGGTTCTGTTTCAAGACTTATTGCGTCTATTCTTGACGAAGCCGGCTATAATGTTGGTCTTTACAGTTCTCCACATATTAAAGATTTTAGAGAAAGAATTTCAAAACCAAATTCTTTTTTTGATGAAGAAGTTTACGAAGCCGCAATTAAAGAAATGGTTCCTAATATTGAATCAATTATTCCTTCAACTCTTCCCGCTGAACGCCCATTAACTTGGTTTGAATTAGTTACTCTTTTTGCTTTTCTGTGTTTCAGACATGCAAAAACCGATTGGTCTATTTATGAAGTTGGTTTAGGCGGTCGTTTGGACTCTACAAATATTATTCGACCAAAACTTTGTTGTATTACAAACATTGAATTGGAACATACTGAATTCTTAGGAAATACTCTGGAAAAAATAGCAGCAGAAAAAGCAGGTATTATTAAAAATTGTACACCTGTTATTGTTGCAAGACAGTCTACTGCATCTGTAGAAAGAGTTTTCTCAGAAAAAGCTTTTGCCAGACATGCACCATGTTATTTTGTTGATAAGATGATTGATCATGCGGATTATTCATTTAATTATGAAAATAAGACAATGAAAGTTCACTTAAAAAGTTCAATATTTGACAGACCGATTACAACAAATATGCAGATGCTTGGAAAAGCTCAGGTTCAAAATGCCGCTCTTGCATGTATTGCAATTAAAAAACTTTACCCAAATATGGATGAAGGAATTATTGAACGAGGTCTTGCAAAAGCATCTTTACCTGGAAGATTTGAAATTTTAAGTTCAATTCCAGGATATGAAGGAGCTCCTGATGTTATTTTAGATGGAGCTCATACCTTTAACAGCATCAGTTTGACTTTGGATACATTAAATAAAATGTACGATGATAAAAAAGTTAATCTTCTCTTTGCCTGTGCGGCTGATAAAGATATAAAAGATATGTCAAAATTGTTTAAATATCGATTTGAGCATATTTATCTTACAATTCCTGGTGATAAAAAGAAATCAGATATTCATGCTGCAGAGGAAGCATTTAAGAATGAAGGATTAAGTTACACAGTTAATAAAGATTATCGGGATGCCATTCTAAAAGCAATAAAAGAGTCTGCAGAGCAAAATTGTGTTCTCTTGATTACAGGCTCTTTCTATCTTCTTGCAGAAGTAAAAACACTTTTAGGAATTAACTAAAGAATTTCTCGATTTACTCTTTTTGTAAGAGAAGTCAGAACTTCATAAGAAATTGTTTTTCCAAGTTTTGCAAGATCTTCTGCAGTATTTAATGCACCACTTTCTTCTGGACCAAAAATTACAACTTTATCCCAAAGTTTTACATTATTATTGTCTTTTCCAATATCAACCATACATTGGTCCATACAAATTCTTCCAACAACTGGATAATTTTTGCCATTAATAGTTACAGTTAAACCTGGCGAAAATCTTCGTAATAAACCGTCTGCATAGCCAATAGGTAAAACTGCAATATCAGTATCTTTTTCTGTAATCCAGGTTCGTCCGTAAGAAGCAGATTTTCCAGCAGGAAAATGTCTGATTGCTACAACCTTAGTTTCCAATGCAAGAACAGGTTTAATATCAAAATCTTTACCAGAAGATGTTAAATATTCTTTTGTAATCTCATCTGGATAATAACCATAAGTTATAATTCCGGGACGAACCATATCAAAATGCATGTCAGTATTATTTAGAAGGCCGGCACTTGCACCACAGGAACAAATTCCAGGATCAATACCCTCTTTTCTAACATTATCTACAGCTTTTAGAAATTCCTGATATTGCAGCTTAGTAAACTTTTTATGTTCATCTTTCAAACTGTCAGAAACACAAAAATGAGTAATCATTCCACCAAGTTTTAAATGATTATATCCTGTAATTAGTTTTGCTTCCTCACCAGCTTCTTCTGGATAACAGCCTATTCTTCCCATTCCAGTATCCACAGCAAGATGAACACTATGTTTTTCATTTTTTTTAAAGTATTTATCAGCTGCCAGGCCTAATGCATTAATGTATGGAGCTGAAAATACCAAAGGTGTAATGTTGTATTTAAATAAATCTTCAAACTCAATTTCTGTACATAAACTCAAAAGCAGAATATTTTTAGAAATACCAGCATTTCTTAATTCTATTCCTTCATCAACTGTTGCTACTGCAAAATAATCAATGCCACCAATTTCTTCTGCAATTCTGGCAGTTAAAATGGCATTATGTCCATAACTATCAGCTTTAACAGCAACACAAATCTTTACATTTTCTGGTACATATTTACGAATATTTTCCAGATTATATCTTAAATTTTTTGAATATATTATAGCTTTGGTACAGCGATTCATATACTTATTTTCCTGACTTTGTAACTTATAAATCTGTGTTTTATTTTATTTATATAAGTAAAAAATCTCAATAACTATATTGTAAAAATTTACAATTAATAATAAAATTATAAGGTAAAAAGGTTTAAAAAATGAAAGTTAGAAAAAGTTTATTTATATTATCTTGTGCATTGATTTTATCGTCATGTGCTTCAAATCAGACTTCAGGTTCACAGAATACTACTGAAGCTCCTGCCGCAAATACTGAAAAAACAGTATCTCCTGCTCAGAAATTTATTATGTCAATGGATGAAGTAAATCTAAAAATGACTTCATCTCCTAAAGATACAGAAATCGGAAAAGCATTTGCATCTCCTTTTACAGTATTAGTAACTGATAATTCAGGTGCTCCTATGGCTAATTATTCAGTTACTTTTTCATATCCAGATACAAAAAAAGATAAGGATATTGTTTTTACAACACAGACAGCAACAACAGATGCATCAGGAAAAGCTAGTATTTCTTTACCAGCTCCTTCCATTGCCGCAGATGATTTTGTAACTGTTTATCCAACTCCTATTTCAAAAAGCGAAAAAGTAGTTTCAGCAGCTAAATCTAAGGCTGTTAAAGCAATCTGGAAAGTAAAATCAAATATGGTTAAATCTGGAATCCTTCTTTATGTATGGGAATATGATGCTAAAGGAAAACCAGCAAATAACTTCTACAACATTCTTGGTGATTTACAGACAAATGGGGCTAAAAAAGTTGGAAATGCTCCTTTAAGTGATACTTCATATCTTAACGAATCTGCTGAAAGACAGGCTGCAGTAAATAAAAGCATTGTTGGTGATGATTTCAAATATTTAATTGGTGGTACTCTTAAATACATCACTCCAACTGGTAAAGTTGATAACGTTTATTCATGTAAAATGGTAGCTGATATTTATGCAATTGATCTTTCAACAGGAAAAGAAATTTATCGCAAATCTTTTGAAGGTACTGGATTTGGTGATAAATGGGGAAAAGATGTAACTGATTGTAAGAATAAACTTTCAAGACGCATCGTTTCTGACATTTTATACAGTTTTTAATTTATAAGGAGATAAATGTGATTTACACAGATACTAGAGACAGTAGTGTTAAGGTTGATTTTAAAACTGCTGTTATGAGCGGTATGAATAAAGCAACAGGTGGTTTATATATTCCTGTTGAATTCCCTAAACTTAACGAATCATTCATAAGCAAAGATCCAGCTCCTTCTTTCTGCGATGTAGCTTTTAATATGGCAAAACCATATGTAGAAGGTGAAATTCCAGATGAAGATTTAGCTGCAATTATCCAGGATGCTTATCCATTCTCACCAAAAGTTGTACCTCTTGATAACATTTCATATGTTCTTGAACTTTTCCATGGTCCAACTTGTGCTTTCAAAGATTTTGGTGCTCGTTTTATGGCAAGAACAATGTCATATTTCAACAGAAACGAAGATACACCATTACATATTCTTGTAGCAACTTCAGGTGATACAGGTTCTGCTGTAGGAAGTGCTTTCCACGGTGTACCAGGCCTTGATGTTACTATCCTTTATCCAGAAGGAAAAATCTCACCTTTACAGGAAAAACAGCTTTCAACTTTCACAGGAAATGTAAGAGCTCTTCGTGTAAAAGGAACTTTTGATGATTGTCAGAAACTTGTAAAAACTGCATTTACTGATGACAGTTTAAGAGCAACATTGAGACTTTCATCTGCAAACTCAATCAATATCGCTCGTCTTCTTCCACAGTCATTCTACTACATGTACTCTTCTATTGTTGTAAGAAACAGAGCAGCAATGGATAATAAAATCCATGATCCATCAATCATTATGGTTGTTCCTTCAGGAAACTTCGGAAATCTCACTTCTGGTCTTATTGCTAAGGAAATGGGTGCTCCAATTGCAGGATTTACTGCTGCAACAAACTCTAATACAACAATTCCTGACTGGATTGCTACTGGAGATTATAATGCTCGTCCATCTGTAGAAACATATGCAAATGCAATGGATGTTGGTGCTCCAAGTAACTACGAAAGAATTAAAGCAATGTATACATTAGAACAGGTAAGACAGATGTTTGCTTCTTACTGGTTGAATAATGATGGCATTGTAAATGCAATTAAAGCTTGTAACGATAAAACTGGTTATATTATTGATCCACATGGAGCTATCGGCTGGCAGGCTTGGAACGATATTCGTTCTGGTGCTATGTATAATCAGATGTACGGAACACCAAATGCTTATGACAAACCAGGTTTAACTCCTAATACTCCAGAATGGGCAAAACGAGTTATCGATAAAAAAGCTGTCGGTATTATTCTTGAAACAGCTTCTCCTGCTAAGTTTGGTGAAATTGTTACTAATGCTATCGGAAAAGAACCTCCAATTCCTTCAAGACTTGAAGAAGTTATGAGACTTCCTGATAATTCGATTCCAATGAATAACGACTATAATCAGTTCAAAGACTGGTTGTTAGCAAACTTAAATCACTAATATAAAAAAAAAGGAGCGAAAGCTCCTTTTTTTATTGCAAAAATTAAATTACATATTTGCGTAAGTTTGAACAGAATCTTCCAGATGCTGAATTTCAATACCTGCAGTTTTGAACATTTCAAGACTTTCGGCTTCTGTATGATAATGTTTTTCGCACACTACTCTTTTAATTCCACAGTTAATCAAAAGCATTGCACAGGTTCTACAAGGAGTCATTTTACAATAAACTGTAGCTCCTTCAATGGAAATACCTCTTTTTGCAGCCTGACAGATTGCATTCTGTTCTGCATGAACAGTTCTTACACAATGCTGGGAAACCGAACCATCTTCATGAAGCATTTTTTTCATCAGATGTCCTACATCATCACAATGTGGTAAACCATCAGGAGAACCAACATAACCTGAAACTAAAAGCTGGTGATCTCTTGCAATTACACAACCAGACCGGCCTCTATCACAAGTAGCTCTTTTTGCTACAGTACGACTTATTTCCATAAAATATTCATCCCAGGTTGGACGAATATATTTAATATTTTCTTCTGCCATTTAAGTACTCCAATAAAAAAAAGGTCACTCATTTATTATAAATGAATGACCTTTTTTTTCAAGAATATTATTTAGAATATGTTATTTAATAGCTTCAAAAATAATATCTGCAATGAAGATTACTGCAAGAATCCAAGTAACAACTGGGATTTCTTTAGCTTTCTTTCCAGCAACTTTAGCGATTACATAAGCAATCATACCAAACATGATACCTTTTGAAATAGAATAAGCAAAAGGCATTGTCATGATTGTAATGAAAGCTGGAATACCTTCTGTTGGATCAGCAAAATCAATACCGAGTACTGATTTCATCATTAAGAATCCAACGAAAATCAAAGCAGGAGCTGTAGCAGCTGATGGAATAATAGCAAAGATAGGATTTAAGAAAAGTGCTACGAGGAACAAAATACCAGTTACAACTGAAGAAAGGCCAGTTTTAGCACCAGCAGCAACACCAGATGTTGATTCAACAAATGAAGTTACTGTAGAAGTACCAAGACAAGCACCTACTACTGTACCAATAGAGTCTGCAAGTAAAGCACCTTTAGCATTGATAATGTTTCCATTTTCATCTTTCAAATCAGCCTGTTCAGCAACACCCATCAAAGTTCCCAATGTATCGAACAAGTCTGTAAAGAGGAATGTTACCAAAACAACAATAAACTTAATTGACAAAATGTTTGCAAATTCAAATTTGAATAAATAAGGAGCAGCTGGAGTTGAGAATGGTTTCCAACCTTCAGGAATTGTTGTTACACCAAATGGAATTCCAATGATTGTTGTTACAGCAATAGCAATAAGGATTGCTCCTGGAACTTTCATTGTATAAAGAACAATTGTAATAATTAAACCAATAATTGCTACAATTGCAGTTGTATGATCCATATTGAAGTTTACAAAACCAATTGTTGTTCCTGTATCAGTTGTACAAATACCAGCATTAACAAGACCAATAATTGTAATGAATAAACCAATACCAACAGAAACAGCTTTTTTCAAACTTGCAGGAATAGATTTAATAATTGCTTCTCTAATACCAAAAATAGAGAGAATAATAAAAATAATACCTTCTGCAAAAACAGCTGTCAATGCAAACTGCCAAGAACAACCCATTCCCAATACTACAGAGTATGTAAAGAATGCGTTAAGACCTAATCCAGGTGCCAAAGCAACAGGTAAATTAGCACAGAAAGCCATAATAAGTGTTGCAATACCAGCTGAAATAGCTGTAGCAGTAAATACAGAATTGAATTCCATTCCAGAACCAGAAAGAATTCCTGGATTTACAGCCAAAATGTAAGCCATAGCAAGGAATGTTGTAATACCGCCGATAATTTCACGACTTACAGTAGTACCTCTTTCCTTAAGCTTAAAAAGTTTTTCCATAAAATCATCCTCCTTTTTATGGATTTATTTAATTAAGTCCTGAACAAGAATAAGAACTTTATCAGGACAAGCCTTAACACATTCACCACAAGCAGTACATTTTGAATAATCAATAACAGGAAGTCCTGAACTGATATCAATTGCCTGTGCTTCACATTTACGAGCACACATACCACATTTAAAACAACCGTTTGAACAATCTTTTTTAATCTGTGGTTTGTTATCACTGTGACTTGAACAAAGAGCTACAGGGCCTTTTGTATCTTTATCAATAATCTTAATTAATTTTTTAGGACATGCTTTAGAACATGCACCACAAGTTACACATTTATCAAAATCAAAAACAGGTAAACCGTTTTCATCCATTGATAAAGCACCGAATTTACATGCTGTTACACAATCCCCATAACCGATACATCCAAAAGCGCATTTTTTTGTACCATTCATTACGAGATTTGCAGCTTTACAGGTTTTAATGCCTTCGTAAATTCCTTTATCTTTTGCACATTCTTTGTTTCCGTTACAGGCAACAAAAGCAATTTTTGGTTTAACTTCAACCCCTGCTTTTCCTAAAATATCAGCAATTGAAGATGCACACTTTGCACCACCTGCAACACATCCATCTGTTGGAGCATCACCTGAAACTACAGCACCGGCAAAAGCATCACAACCTGCCATACCACAGCCACCACAGTTTGCACCACTTAAAACATCTCTTACAGCCTGAACCTTTGGATCTGTATCAACATGGAAAATCTTTTTGAAAAGTCCAAGTAAAACACCAAGAAGAAAAGCAATAACAAGAGCACAAATAACTGTATATAAAATAGTCTGCATACTTAATCTCCTAATTTACTAATCCCTTGAATCCAAGGAAAGCTAAACTTAATAAACTTGCAATTACATAAAGAATTGGAGTTCCTTTAAATGCATTTGGAACTTTTGCAATCTTAACACGACTTCTTACACCACTCATAATAACCATAGAAATTAAGAAACCAATTGCAGTACCAAAAGCATAAACAAGACTCTGACCATAATTATAATTTTTACTGATACAGTTGATTGTAATACCAAGAACTGCACAGTTTGTTGTAATCAAGGCAAGGTAAACACCCATAGAATTATACAAACCAGGAGATTTTTTCTTGAGGAAGAATTCAACCAGCTGAACTAAAGATGCAATTACGAGAATAAAGAACAAAGTCTGAAGGAATTCCAAATGAAGAGGAACCATAACAAACTTATATAATGGCCAGGTAACTGCAGTAGCAAGCATAATAACGAAAGTAGTTGCAAGACTCATTCCAGTTGCTTTTTCTGTATCATTTGTCATACCAATGAAAGGACAAATTGCAAGATACTGAATGAATACAACATTATCAATAATAGCGGCTTTAATAAAAAGTTTTAATGTTTCAACCATTATTTAGCCTCCTTTGAATTAGATTTAAGAGCTTTTGCAGCGGCAGCCTGTTTTCCACCCTGAACAACAGCAGCAAGAATACCAAATACAAGGAAGCCACCAGGAGCACTATTAAAAATACCAATTCTGAAATCTTCTGGAATAATTGTGGCAGAAATACCTGTCCACAAAGTAATAGAACCAGCACCCAAAAGTTCTCGAATCAAAGAGATTGCAACAAGTACCATTGTATATCCGATTCCCATACCTAAAGCATCAAGAACCGAATTTCCAATATTATTTTTAGAAGCAAAGGCTTCAACTCGTCCCATAATAATACAGTTTACAACAATCAGTGGCAGGAAAACTCCCAGTGCATCATACAAGGTTGTAACATAAGCCTGAAGAACCAGCTGAACGATTGTAGTAAAAGCTGCAATAATAATAATAAATACAGGAAGTCGAATAGCAGAAGGAATCAACTTCCTGAAAATACTAATAACAATTTCACTCATTAAGAGTACAAAAGTCATACCAAGTCCCATTCCAAGACCGTTAAATACACTTGTTGTAACACCCAATGAAGAACAAAGACCAATATTTAATACTAAAAGAGGATTTTCTTTAATAAATCCATTTGTAAAAATCTGTAATTGCTTATTCATTCTGACTTACTCCATGAGTTTTAAAGTATTTCAAGAGACTTGAAGTACCTGCATTTAAAAGATTTGCAACACCTTTACTTGTAATTGTTGCACCACTGATGGCATCAAAATTTTCATTAATTACAAATCCATTAGTTGCATCTTTACCTGTAAACTGATCATAAAAAGTTTTACCAGATTTTAAGACATAAGCAGGATCTTTAGCCTTTGAACCAAAACCAGGAGAGTCTGTCAATTCAAGAAACTGCATTCCTGTAACTTCACCTTTAGTATTTACCCCTACTACAATTCTACCTTTATCATAAGTAGGACCAGAAACCTGTGTAACACCACCAATAATTTTGTCTCCCGCTTTTGCAAGATAAAAAACACTGATAGAAATTGTTGAATCAGAACTTGGTTCAAAATCATTTACAGGTTCAAAACTATCAGCTTCTGCAAATACAACTTTCATTGCAGCATTTGCTTTATCCAGCTGATTTTGAGCAATTTTCTTTGATGTAAAATTATTTACAATCGCAAGAACTGCACAGGAAGCAACAGCATAACAAACAAGAATTAAACCAAGTTTAACCATTTCGCCAATGCCTAAATTCTTTTTAGCCATTCTATTTATCCTCCTTTGCAGAATTAAAATCACGAAGTTTTGCAGTAGATAAATCAAATTCCTGAGAAATTGAAGCTAAATCAGCTCTTCTATTTCCTTTTTTTCCATAACCATACATTCTTCCTGTAAGATTATTTAAGAATGGTGCTACGGAGTTCATAATCAAAATACTGAACATAACACCTTCAGGATATCCACCAAATCTTCTGATAAGGAAAGTAATCAAACCACAACCAAAACCAAAGGCAAGTCTTCCAGGTTTTGTAACAGGAGCAGTTGCATAATCAGTAACCATAAAAGTTGCACCAAAAATCAAACCACCTGTAAGTAAATACATTCCAACTTCTTTTGCAGCATCTAAAATGTTTCCGTATCCAACTAAACCAGAAATAAGGGAACAGAAAATGACAGTTCCTGTCATAGCAACTGGAGCTCTCCAGTCAATGATCTTAAGAGCCAGAAGGAAAATAAATGAAACTAAAAGCAATAAAATTGAAGTTTCACCAATACAACCTGCTCTATTTCCAATAAAGTATTTCAACCATTCAAAATTTGCAGTTGTAATTGTTCCGGCTTTAATTGCACTCAAAGCAGTTGCAGAAGTTACAGCATCAATTCCTTTAAGTCCTGGAATTAACCATTTTGCTCCCATTGCAGCAGGAAAACTAATGAAAAGGAAGGCTCGACCTGTTAAAGCTGGATTAAATACATTTGAACCAATTCCACCAAAAATACCTTTAGCAATAACTACGGCTACTGCTGAACCAATAACCAGCATCCATAAAGGAATGGTTGGAGGACAAACCAAAGCAAGAAGAACTCCGGTTACACATGCTGAAAGATTAGAAATAACAACCTTCTGTTTTGTAGCAATCTGGAATAACCATTCAAAAACAACACAGGAAATAACAGAAACTAAAATACAAGCTAATGCTTTCCATCCAAAAAATACAACTCCAGCAATACATTCAGGCAACATTGCAATAAGAACACAAGCCATGATTTTCTGAGTAGTAAGTCCTGCTCTAAAATGAGGACTTGATGAAAGATGTAATTTATTATCACTCATTATTTAGCCTCCATTTTACTTTCTTCAGCTTTTTTCTTAGCCATTTCAGCTTTTAATCTTTCTTCTGCCATCTGCTGACGAATAACACCTTTACCAAGTCTTACTCGCTGTACAATTTTAATTTTAGCAGGACAAATAAAAGCACAACATCCACATTCAATACAATCCATCAAACCAAACTTTTTAGCTTTTGCATAATTACCTGCATTCATTTCACGAATCATAAGAACTGGATTCAATTTCATTGCACAAGTTGCAACACATTTACCACAAGAAATACACTGATCTTCTTCATCAAGACAAGTTTCTTTTTCGGTAAGGAAAGTTACACCACTAGTTCCTTTAGCAACAGGGAATGCAGTTGTAGACATAGCAAATCCCATCATAGGACCACCAGAAATAACTTTCACCAACGAATCTTCATTTACAGTAAATACATCTGGCATCAAATCGCTGATTAAAGTACCAACAGGAACTTTAATATTAACAGGTTTTACAACAGCTCCACCAGAAATAGTCAAAGCTCTTTCGATTAATGGCATACCTAATCTGAATGCGTCGCTGATTGCACAAACAGTTCCTACATTGGAAATAACACAACCAGCATCAGCAGGAAGTTTTGCAGAAGGAATTTCAATACCAAGTACTGAAGAAACAATGAATTTTTCTGATCCCTGAGGATATTTAGTCTTTACGATACAAACAGACATATCATCTGCGTATCCTTTTTTATTGATTTCTTCGATCAGGAGAGGTTTTATATAAGCTTTATTATCTTCAAGAGCAATAATACCCTGAGCACCAACCAGTCTTAATACAATAGCAAGACCGTCAATAACTTTATCAGTATTTTCCTGAAGAGTTCTTTCATCACAAGTTAAATATGGTTCACATTCAGCGGCATTTACCAGAACGTAATCAATAACTTTATCTTCTGGAGGATTCAACTTAACATGAGCTGGAAAAGATGCACCACCCATACCCACGATTCCAGCATCTTTAATACGTTTTAAAGCATCACTTACTTCACATGTAAAAGGATCTAAAGGCTCCATAAAAGAAGTTCGATTTTCTTCATCAGCCTCAATAACAATACATGGAACTTCGCTGTTACCAGTAACAATACAATTCTGAATCTTTTTAACTTTACCAGAAACAGAAGAATGAACTGGACAATTCATAAACTTATCGCCATTGGCAATAATCTGACCTTTAGCAACCAAATCCCCAACTTTAACAACAGGAGTATTTGGTGCTCCACCCATAGTTACAGGAATAGTAACTGTTTTAGAAGATGGAAAAGCCGCAGTGATAGGACACTTATTGCTTAACTCTTTCATCTCTTTAGGATGAATACCACCCTTAAATGTATGTGCTTTCATAATTTAAATATTATACTATAGAAAGATTTTTTTTTCATTAATTTTTTCAGGATAAATTTTAGTAAAAAAAGAAATATTTTATTATGAAAAAAAATTAATATAGAAATGTAAAACCTAAAAAATAGTCCATTGGAATATTTTTTTAACGGTTTTGCTATATCAATCAGGGTTCGACTCTCTTCACGCCTTTTAGACAAAAAAAAACGCTTCCTGTAACCAGAAAGCGTTAGAGCGTATGAAGACAATTTGTGTTAAAAAAAGCCGTCAGGGTTTTTAGCAAATTGCGCCGTGGCATTAATGCCACGCGAAGAACCCGTTGGGTTCGACTCTCTTCACGCCTTTTAGACAAAAAAAAAACGCTTCCTGTTACCAGAAAGCGTTAGAGCGGATGAAGGGAGTCGAACCCTCGTCATCAGCTTGGAAGGCTGAGATAATAAGCCGTTATATGACATCCGCAAGAGATGTTTATAATATATAAAA
>JAZQOB010000019.1:0-1518 GCA_045627625.1 Treponema sp. | reverse complement strand
TTTTCCGATGTTGTATATAACATTCCACATTCCATGCAAAACTTTGCAAATCCCATAATGTATTTTTTTAATAGTTCCTTATCATCAAATGGAAACATGCCCTTATCATTTTCAGGATAATTATAATTTGCATATGTTTCTCCTATTTCTTCCAATTCAGTTTTTGTTAAATATTCAACTTTAACCATATTCTGATTTTCTCCTTACCAAATCAATATCATCAATAGAGAACTGAGTACCCCACCAATTTGCGCCAACTACTGCTTTAATTTCTTCCATTTCATCGACTACGTACTTTCCTTTTTTAACCTAACAACATAACTGCAACACCCTTTAATCAGCTCTGCATCATGGGTCACAACAATTACTGTTCTTCCCATTTCTTTTAAGCTTTTTAACAAATCACAAATCTGCTTCATATGAATATAATCCAGGCCACTGGTTGGTTCATCAAAAAGCAGGATTTCCCTGCCACTGGCAACTGCACATGCAACCGCAACTCTCTGCTTCTGGCCACCACTTAAGCTCATAGGATGTCTATTCACATGATTCTGAAGATCTAAACTTTTTAGAATTTCTTTTGCCTCAGCTTCATTCGCTTCTTCTTGGCTGATTAAAACTTCATCGAGAACGCTTTCTGTAAACAGCTGATGATTTACATCCTGCATTACCATAAAAATCAATTTGGAACGTTTTCGGTTATTGTAGTCCTGTCCCTCATAAATCATTTTTCCTTTAAATTTCTTTTTAAGCCCGCAAAGACAGTCCAGAAAAGTTGATTTACCTTCTCCGTTTGCACCAACAATTGCAATAATTTCTCCTGCTGGCAACTTCATTTGTGGAATATCCAAAACCGGATGCCCCTTTTTATATGCAAAAGTGAAATCTTTTAGAAGAAGTATTCGTTCTGATTCCATCCACGAATCTGAAACCAGCGCCACTGGATTTTTATGAATATTGGAGCGAAGTCCCATGGCCGCAAGTTCAGACTCAGTGATTTTATCCATCTGGTGGCGGTCTAGTTCCTTTACAATTTCTCCTTCATTCATAATTACAGTTCTATCTACAAAATCCCATAAATAAGAAAGTCTATGCTCACTGATAATTACTGTTTTACCTTCAGCCTTCCAAATCTTTATCATACCTTTAAGCTGATTTGTAGATGGAGTATCAAGATTGGCCGAAGGCTCGTCCAAAACAAAAATTTCAGGCTCTGATACTGCCACACTGGCACAGGCAATTTTTTGTTTCTGTCCACCACTAAGATCAAACAAGCTCCTGTTCATGAGAGGCTGGAGCGAAAATTTTTCTACATTTTCATCAATGCGACGTAAAATTTCTTCTGCAGGCTTCCCCTGATTTTCCAAGGCAAAAGCCAGCTCACTATTTGTATCAACATTAAAAAACTGACTTTTAGGATTCTGAAAAACTGAACCAACAATTTTACCAGTATCATAAAGCTCCTGTTCACTGACGTTTTTGCCATTAATCAAAACCTGACCTTCCAGTTCCCCTTCA
>JAZQOB010000018.1:0-2261 GCA_045627625.1 Treponema sp. | reverse complement strand
GCAAAGTTCAGTGTAGAAGCAAGACTTACAAAGCATTCCAGCTGGGTTGTGTTCATTTTATAATTCCTTTCTTATTCATTCCGTTTAGTTATCAATCATAATAATAATTCATTTCACAAGTGACTTCAACCTTCGTATTATAAAAGTATCTTAATTGACGGAGGTGCAAATATGGCACTTAAAAATCTTAATGACTGGAATGAGGTAAAAGCTTCTCCAGATAAGGGCGCTGCATGTGGAACTGCTTGTGGTGCTGGTAAACCAGAAGAAAAACCTGCAGAAAAACCAGCTGCATGCGGAACAGCCTGTGGTGCTGGAAAACCAGAGGAAAAACCTGCAGAAAAGCCTGCAGCTTGTGGTACAGCCTGCGGAGCTGGAAAGTAATTAAAGGGGGCGGTCGGTTATGCAGTATTTTGCTTTTCAATGGCATATAACAGATGAATGTGACCAGAGGTGCAAGCACTGTTACATTTTTGCAGAGGGGCATTCAAAGCTTGTTTCTATGAACTGGCAGCAGATGCAGCTGGTGGTAGAAAAATGTGAAAATTTCTGCAAAAAGTTTAACCGGCTCCCTTATTTTTACATTACTGGCGGAGATCCTGTTCTTCATCCAGATTTCTGGCGACTTATGGAGCTTCTAAAATCAAAGGAAATTCCTTTTACTTTAATGGGAAATCCTTTTCATCTTACTGATGAAGTTTGTCAGAAACTGAAAGATTACGGCTGCGATAAATATCAGATGAGCATTGACGGAATGGAAAAAACTCACGACTGGTTCCGTAAGCCAGGTTCTTTCAAAATCACACTGGAAAAAATCAAATGCCTTAATAAAGCGGGCATTACCAGTGTAATTATGACAACGGTTTCTTCTATGAATATAAAAGAAATCCCGGAAATTATTGATACAGTTGTAAAAGCCGAGGTGGATGTCTATGCCTTTGCCCGTTATGTTCCAACAAGTGCAGAAAAATCAACAGGAATTGCACCTTTAGAATATAAAGAGTTTCTTTCGCAAATTGATAAAAAATACAAAGAATACGAAGCAAAAAACTGCAAAACTTATTTCAACCGCAAGGACCATTTATGGACTTTGTTTCAGTATGAATCAGGAGATTTTAAAATTCCTGACGATGCAAAAGATGGCATGATTTACGGCGGCTGTAACTGCGGAAACTGTCATATCACTATTTCTTCCAACGGAGACATTATGGCCTGCCGGCGAGTTACAGACAGCAAGGTCGGAAGCATTTACAAAGACAACATAGAAGATTTGTGGCTGACTAAAATGGAAGATTACAGAAATTACGATAAATTTACAAAATGTGCAAAGTGTGAATTAAAGCCCTGGTGCAGAGGATGTCCTGCTGTTGCCAGCGGAACAAACGGCAACTTTTATTCAGCGGATCCTCAGTGCTGGAAAACTAAGAACGAAATTACAGGAGAAGCATTACCATGTTAATGGATATTATAAAAGCACGGCACTCCATAAGGAAATATACAGATCAGCAGATTTCTAGACAGGATTTGGAAAAAATCCTTGAAGCGGGAAACTATGCTCCAAATGCAGGTGGCGGGCAAAGAAGCATGATGGTGGCAGTTCACAACAAGGAACTGGCAGCAAAATTAGGCAGAATGAACCTTGCAAAATTCAACCGGTCAAATCTGGCGGGAGCTTATGTTTCAAAAGATCAACCAAGTGTTATAGATGATTCTTCGATTAAAAACGGATTTTATGATGCACCCACAGTTGTCTGTGTTTTCTGTCAGGACAATTTTATGTTCAAAACTGCAGATGCCTTTTGCATGGCAGAAAACATGATTTTACAGGCCACGGAACTAGGAATTGCTTCCTGCATAATTTCCCGTGGGGAAGAAACCTTTGATTGTGAAGAAGGACGGAAGCTTTTGCAGAAATGGAATGTTCCTGATAATTACAGCTGCCAGGCCTTTGTAATTCTGGGATTTATAGACGGCGAAGAACCTGAAAGCAAACCACGACGGGAAGGAAGAGTTATAATAGTTGAGTAGAGATGAACCAGTTAGAACAAATCAAAAATCATATTTCCTCCGCTGATGCTGTTGTTGTGGGGGCTGGAGCAGGGCTTTCCACTTCCGCAGGCTTTACTTATAGCGGTGAACGTTTTAAAAAATATTTTTCTGATTTTGAAGAAAAATATGGCTTTCATGATATGTATTCGGGAAGCTTTAATGACTATGAAAGTCTTGAAGAAATGTGGGCTTTTTGGAGCCGCCTTATTTAC
>JAZQOB010000017.1:0-56119 GCA_045627625.1 Treponema sp. | reverse complement strand
AACTTTTATGGCAACTAAAACACCTGTTGAAGTTAATCCTACCACTACAACAACTAAAGGAACTTATAAATTTACTAGAACTGGAGTTAATAAGTATACCGCTGCACTTACTATAACTGCAGTAAAAAAACCAACTATATTATCTGTAGAAATTAAAAGCAATAGAAATATTGTAATTGATGGTGTTGAGATGGAAATCAGAACTATCAAAAAATAGAAGCACATACTGAAAAAGCAAAAAAGGACTTTCTTAAAAGAAAGTCCTTTTTTTGTTTCTCATTTATGATTTGTGCCGCATAAAACTTATTTAGTTGCCAAAATTGCAATACCTGGTAATGTTTTTCCTTCGAGGAATTCGAGAGAAGCACCACCACCTGTAGATACATGGCTCATTTTGTCTGCTAAGTTGAATTTGTTTACAGCAGCAACAGAGTCACCACCACCAACTACAGTCATAGCACCTTTTCCAGTAGCTTCAGCTACTAAGCGAGCTACAGTTTCTGTACCTTTTGCAAAGTTGTCGAATTCGAATACACCTACAGGTCCATTCCATACGATTGATTTTGAAGCAAGGATTGCTTCTTTATAAAGAGCAACTGTTTTTGGACCAACATCCATACCCATAAGGTTTTCTGGGAGATCAATTGCGTCTACTGCAACTGGATCTTTATCAGCAAATTCTGCACCACCAACATGGTCTACAGGAAGAAGAATCTTAACTCCAGCCTTATCAGCTTTTGCAAGAAGATCTTTAGCTGTATCAAGGAAGTCATCTTCAACAAGTGATTTACCAATTGAATGTCCCTGTGCTTTAAGGAATGTATAAGCCATACCACCACCAACGATGAGTGTTGAAGCGTTTTTCATAAGGCTTTCAAGAACAGCGATTTTTGATGATACTTTTGCACCACCGATGATAGCTGTCATTGGTTTTTCTGGATTTGTTACCATTGGCTGGATGTATTTAACTTCTTTTTCCATCAAGAATCCACCAACAGATTCAACTGGCATGAATTTAGCAATAGAAGCTGTAGAAGCCTGGTCGCGGTGAGCTGTACCAAATGCATCGTTTACGAAAATATCACCATAAGAAGCAAGTTCTTTAGCCATTACATCGCGTTCAGCTGCATCTTTAGATGTTTCTTCTTTGTGGAAACGAGTATTTTCCAACATTGCAACTCCACCTTCTGGAAGTTTTGCAATTGCATCAGCCTGTCCAAGTGCATCTGGAAGGAATGTAACTTCTTTTCCGAGTTTTTCAGCAAAGTATTTTACAACTGGAGCCATACGGTTTTTACCGTTGATGAATTTTTCAGCATCAGTATCTGTCCAAGTTTTTCCAGCTTTTTCTGCTTTTTCCTGAGCTTTTTTTACATCCTTTTTAGGATCGCCAAGATGGCTCATCAAAACCAATGAACGAGGATTCTGTTCAAGAATATATTTGATTGTTGGGAGAGCAGCCATGATACGAGTATCATCCTGTACAACTCCGTCCTTCATTGGAACATTGAAATCAACACGCATAATGATGCGTTTGCCATTAAGATTTACATCTTTTACTGTTTTGATCATTTTATGACTCCTATATAAACCGCTTTCTTTGCGGAAAATTTACCTATAAAAAATATACTAATTTTTTTCTTCAATTTCAATGAGATATTTGCTTTCAAATTCCTTAACCGATACTGGAAGCGAAACAAATTTTCCCTGAAAACAGTCGCACTTTTTCTTTTTCAACAAATTGAAAAGCTGACTTTTTTCAACTCCTTCTACCATAACTTTCATTTCCAGATCTCTGGCAATATCAATCATAGTTTCAAGAATTATAATATTTCTTTCATCTTCTAATTCTTCATTTAAGAAGCCAACATCAATTTTAAGAATATCTGCTTCGAAATCCTTAATCATATTCAATGAAGAATAGTTCTTTCCAAAATCATCAATTGCTACCGAAAAACCATAATTACGTAAATTGTTCAAAACTTCTTTTGCACGAGTAAAATCTACAGTTAAAACATTTTCTTCCAATTCAACCAGAACATTTTTTGGATTAACTCCATAATGAACCGAAAGTTCCTTAAAACACTGGAAAATATCGAAGTTGTAGAAGTCATGCATGGAAACATTTACAGAAATAAAAATATCTTGAATTCCTTTTTGATTCCATTCTGCCAGTTTGTGAAAAGCTTCTGTCCAAATATGTTTATCCAGCTTATTAATCAAACCGAATTTCTCGAGAACAGGAATATATTCTGAAGGATAAATCATTCCTCTGTCCCCATCGTTCCAGCGAGACAAAGATTCAGCACCAAAGATTTTTTTATTTTTATCAAACAATGGCTGCAAGTACATTTCGAATTCGCCGGAAGACAGAGCTTTTTCAAACTTATCAGCAATTTCGTTTTCCTGACGATTCTTTTCTATTACATTCTTGTCATAATATGCATAAGTTTTGTTGTAATCGTGAGAAATATTTTCGATTGCAAGCAAAGCCTTTGTTACCATAGAATGAGCCGATTCTTTAATTGAAGTTGGTTCGTAAATTCCTACATAAACATGCATATGGAAATAACTATCTTCTGTAACTTCCTGCATTTCCGAAATAAAACTTTCAAATCTTTCTTCGGTAAAAAGACTTTTCTTAATAAAAGCAGCAAATTTATCAGAACCAATACGGCCATAAATTGTACTTTGTTCAGACCACATACGGAACAGTGTTGCCTGCTTTATTAAGACCTTATCACCTGTAGCTTCATCAAATAAATCGTTAATTAAACGGAAGTCTTTAATATTTGAACATATCATAATTCGCTTATCGTCCCCTTCTCCAATTCCGTTTTCGCGAATTACCTGATCTACTTTTTCAAAGAAACCAAAGGAATTATAAACTCCAGTCAGATGATCCCTTCTGCGTAATTTCTTTTCTTTTTCCAGATGTTCATTATCTTTTGTATTATCTACCAGCCGTAAAATTGAACCGTTTTTCTTTTTACCAGTTCGTTCATAGGTAAAAATCTGCTGATATTCAACATCAAACTTACGAAGTACATTATCAATAATAAAACTATCTTTTGAATAGAAAATTTCATCTTGAACTTCATTCAGTTCTTCATCTGTAAACGCCTGAAGCATTGGAGCTTCCAGTTTGTTTCTATAATCTTCTGCAACAGTTTTTCTGAAAACATCATCTACCGCAAAGAGTTTTTTTGCTGAATTGTTTGCAAAAAGACAGTTGCCGTCAATGTCAAAATAAACAATAGCATCCGAAATAATTTCGTGAACTTTTTCCAGAGCATTTGAAGTAAGGGTCTTTGGATAAGAGAAAGTTGAAAAATAACAGATAAAACCTGACAAAAGTCCGTACAGAATAACCGAAAAGTCAATTGGTAAACTCAGATTGTAAGAAACAAAGTTTGCAAGAATTACAATAAGATAAACAATATAAATTCCGCTGTACTTTTTCTTATAGAAAGAAGGAGCCTTTACCAGAGCAATTGTAAAATAAACAAAAGTTAATCCTACAAATAAATAACACATGGCCAGATGAATATAGTGAGGCCAGTAGAAAAGATTTCCAAGATAACCGATTGTCCACTGATTTTCCAGCCCGGTTGTAAAAAGAAGCTGGAACATATGATGATAGGAATTATTTAACACAAGGGAAATTGTATCGGCAGTACACAAAAGAATGCCGATTACTTCGTACACTCTAACATATTTTTTGTGAATTCCTGTGTAATTAATTCCAAAAATTAACATTGTAAAGGCAAGCCAGTCTGTTCCCACAAAGTAAAGGGAATCAAACAACAAAGCAGTCCCAATAGATTTTGTACAAAGAAAGTTAATATATAAAAGTGTAGAAATCTGACCAATTCCAATAGGAATGATAATGTACTTTCTATATTCATTCTTAGTTTTCATCATCCTGACTGCAAGCAGGAACTCAATTACCAGAACAATAACAGAGACCGAAATGAAAAATGAAAGTAATCGAGGAGCATTAAGCATTTTTATCCTCCAGATATTTTTCTTCAAAATCGGTTACAGAAATCGGACGGTCAAAATAATAGCCCTGAAGATAATCACAACCATTTTCCATAAGGAATTCAACATTTGCTTTTGTTTCAACCCCTTCTGTAATAATCTTCATTCCAAGTTTTTTACCCATTTTTATGATTCTTGTAAGAATTTTTTTACTTCGTTCACTGACTTCTGCTTCCCTTAAGAATTCCATATCGATTTTCAATACATCCATTTTTAAGTTCTTAAGCGACATAAAAGAAGAATAACCGCTTCCAAAGTCATCCATTTCGATACTGAATCCGTATTCCGAAAGTTTATGAATAACTTCTTCATAGAAGACCTTATTTTCCATAATCATGGTTTCTGTAATTTCCAGATTAATTCTCTTTGGATCAACTTTATACAGTTCAACCAGTTCAGTTAAATCTTTATACAAATCCGCAAGATAGAAATCTTTTGGAGAAATATTTACCGAAATATATAAATCCTGAACTCCAAGTTTGTCCCATTCACTAAGCTTCTGAACAGCCTTTTTCCACATGTAATAATCCAGTTTATAAACAAGACCTGCCTCTTCAAGAATTCCAACAAATCTGGCAGGATTAAGTCTACCTCTTGTTACATGATACCAGCGGGCAAGGGCTTCGGCTCCAACGCATTTTCCAGTTTTTGAATCAATCTGAGGCTGAAGGAACATAGAAATCTGATTTGTTTCCAGAGCCAGCTGAAAATTACTGATAATATCCTTTTCTTCCACAAGGTCTTCCATTAACGAAGAATTGTAATAATGAATGATTTTGTTATCATCATCACCACAATTTTTAATGGCAAGAAAAGCTTTATCATACATAACACTTGCAGATTCTTTTAAATCTTCGATTTCGTATGCACCAATATTTATATTCAGCACAAAGTTTTTATGCTTAAAATTCTCTTTAACATTCATGGTATTAAGGACTGCTTTTTCAGGATTAAAATATTGTCTGCTGATTAACATAGCAAATCTGTCCGCACCAATACGACCTAAAACAACTCCCGGATATTTTGCAGCATTAAGATTTTTTGCCTGTAATTTTAAGATTTCGTCGCCTATTGAAGTACCAAAAAGCTCATTAAGCATTTTGAATTTCTGGATATTTGTGGCAATCATAATTCTTGGTTCATCTGGATTTTCTTCAATAACTTCTGAAACCTTCTGGAAAAAGCTTATTCGGTTCAAAAGCCCCGTAAGTTCATCGTGATGAGCCTGAAATTCTTCCATTTCGATATTTCGTTTTTCAGTTGTTTTATCTTCAAATGAAATTACACTGCCTAAAAAATGATTATGGGTACTTTTAAGTTTTTTGTATTCAACATTAAAAATATGCTCTTTTAGTTTTCCATCTTTATCCAGAAGCTCAAGTCTTTCTTCCTGCATATCAATTTCAAAATCGTTATCAAGAAGTTTCCGGCAAAAAGGTTCAATGCAGGGATTCTGGAAAAGTTTTTCCGCATTATCATTTTTATAAATAATCTGACCGTTATGATCAAAGCAAATAACCGGATTAGAAATATTCTGACTTACCAATAAATAGATTTCGGATTGTAAATTCTGAGGTAAACGATAGCCATTGAAAATATAAAGACAGATTGACAGAACAGCAAACACCAGTGCCGAATAGTCAATCATTACATATTTGCCAAAAAGAATGAAAGATGCATTCAAAAATACAACTGCCAGGAACATGATAAAAATGAAGATGTATTTTGAAATATACATTCTGGAAATAGAAAAAATTCTATAGCACATCTCCAGAATGATAATTGCAATAATCAGATAACAAACAGTAAGGTGAATAATGTTGTAGAAATTGTAATTAATCATCCAGCAGTAAAAGCCTTTTTCTACATAATAGGGAGAAAGACTAAAGGCAAAACCATGAAGCCAGTTTGTACCAAGAATGATTGTATTTATAGTTGCCAGCAAAATATATGTATGATTAAAACCCATTGCAGCCTTTGACTGTTTACTAACACCTTTGCCAGAAAGTGCCATAATATAAAACATAAAAGCATACAAAAGCCATTCGATACTTGCCAGGTACAGACCTTCGAAAATATTTGCATATAAAGGATTATCTACAAGAAGAGTTCCTTCGTATAATACAATTGCAACCAGTGAAACTATATGAAAATGTTCCAATGTTCGGTTCTGAGGAGAGCAATCCTTTGTAGTAAGAGAAATACATACAACTGTAGCAATTTGAAATAAGAAAAATAGAATAATAAATATATTCTTAATTACCAGAAACAAAGTGATTCACCATGTAAAAATATACCTAATATTTTACTATATTTTTATAAAAATACAATGCTTCTAAAAATGACAAAAACAACTTTCTTCATTATAATTTTTGTATGAAAAAAAGCTTTATTTTATTGTCAGCATTAGTTTTTCTATCTTCTCTTGCATTTACTGCCCCTGCAGAAAGGGTAAACGAATATAAACTCGAAAACGGAATGACTGTCTTCCTTCTGGAAGATACTTCTACTCCATTAATCCGTGTAGAGTACTCTGTTAGAGCAGGATTTTCTTCCCAGACTCAAAAAACTTCAGGTTTTTTCAAACTCTACTCACGAATTTTCCAGGCCTCATTGCCACAAATCACTTTTGATGACATTCAATGTAATTCAGATTCCACAAGATATATTACTACAATTCCAACTTCCAAACTGGAAGCAACTTTAGAAAGCATTTCCGAAGCCGCTTTTAATCCACAGTTTTCCAACGATACAATTAAAACTCAGCTTTCGGCATTAAAAAAGGAAGTTAAAGAAAACTATGATTCCATGTCAGGTTTTATTAATGCTTCCATCGATTCCCGGGTTTTTTCAGCCGCTCCATGGAAACACGATTCTGGAGTTTACCCTTCTGTATTTAATGCCACAACAGATAAAAATGCCAGAATAATTCTTTCTTCAATTTCGGAAAGATGGTACACCCCTCAGAATTCTGCTTTATTCATAAGTGGCAACATCAACCCTCAGCAGGTAAAAGCTCTGGTTGAAGAATATTTTTCCCGCTTCTACTCCACCTTCAGAACTCCTGTTTCTAAAAATGCAGAACCTGTTATAACTCACAAAAAATATGTTCTTCATAATCCAGAATTTTCTCCAGAAATGACTCAGGTAGTTCTTCAGTACATGGATTTATCCAGCCCTGAATGTGACATTGCCGCTCTTTTATACAACAACAATCTTTCTTATTTTAAGTATGTTCTCCTAAATGAACCAGAATTGAATATTCCTGGAGATGAATATATTGATGCCGCATCTGCCCACAAAAAAGACAGCAATCGACTCATTATTCAAACTTTACTTCAGCCTCCTGAGGACAAGAAAATTAAAACCAATTCTTTTGAACAGGTCCGTTCTTTCTTAAAGCTGGTAGAAACTGGAGTTGGGAACATTCAGCTGGGAGAATTCTTTACCGCAAAACAAGCCGCAGTTTCAAATATGAATATGTACAATAATTCTTCCTCTGCCTTTATGGACACTCTTTCCGGCTATTGGGCAATGGAACCTTTTGATTCATATTTAACCGATTACATCGAAAATCCAGAAAAATCTATTACAACCGAAAACTTCCTCTCAAAAATTCCAAAATATGATGAAGTTTCTCCTTCTTCCCTTGGCTACAAAATGTCCATGGCAGAACCTTTTGTATTTGTAATCATTAATTCTGCAGACTACAAAAAACTTAAAAAAGAATACACCAACGCAGGTTTTGAAGAAATTACCGTTGATAATGCTTCCTGGAAAAATCAGAAAATCTTTGCAAACATAAAAGATTACGAAGAAGAACAGATTAAACTGCCGGATGAAGAAACAGTTTTTTCACCTGACAATAACTATTACCAGGTAAACAAAGCTGCCCTTAAGGAAGTAGACTTAAAAAACGGAATTCCTCTTATTACAAAATTTAATCCTAATACTGAAGATGTAACAATTCTTCTTTCCATTCGTGGAGGAAAGCTTCATACTTCAAATGACCATGGCTTTGAAGAAGTAATGATTAATATTCTTACAAACAACATTCAGCGGGAAATCTACACCAGCCAGCAGAAAGGACTTATTGAAGGTTCTCCTTATGTTACCTGGCAAACTGAATTAACAACCAGCCATATTGTAATTGAATGTTCAGCAAAAGACTTTGAAAGTATTGCAACCTGTATTTCAAATGCCATCATCTATTCTGATGTTTTACCAGCCGCTGCAGACAGAGCAGTTTCAAGCCGCCAGTACAAAAAAAGACTGGAAAACGGAAGTGCCGTAAACCAGATGTATAGTGCCGCCATAAGACAGCTTTATCCTAAAACAGACTTCCCTGCAATTTACGAAACCGAAAAAGATATTCTGGAAACTACAAACTATCAGAAAATCCTTCAGTATTATCCAGTACTTTTGGATTCTTCCCGCTACACAATTATTGTAACAGGAAATTATCCTGACAATGTTACTCAGATTATGAATAAAACAATTGGTCAGCTGGCAAATCAAAAGGGAAAAATCAACATTTCTACTGGCGAAAACAAGCTGACTGAATATAAAGTTTTGAACATAAAGATTAATCACACCTTCCTTACAGACATTCCTGCCGAAAAAGCGGGACCAATGCCTGCAGTTTTAATTCCTACAACAGAATTCCTTGATCCTGTAATGTACATTTTTAATTCACCAAAAAAAGGAACTAAAACAGAAGCCGTTTACAATGCACTTTTACTTTATGTAGGTCAGCAGCTTCAGTTCGAAATCAATAATAACTCAAGACTTTCTGGAAGCTCTGTAAATATTAATCCTGCAAAACCTCAGATGGACACAGCAGGAATCATTGTTCAGAATGTTCCACACACAAAGGAACTGGATTCTGTTTTCCGCCAGGTTGTAACTACCATAAAGAAAAATCTTTCTTCTCAAAAAGCTTTAACTGTAATCCAGGATATAAAAGATTTATGGATTCAGACTGAACTTTCAAAATCTGACACAAACACAGGTACTGCAGAACTTTTGCAGCGGGGATTAGAATATTTTCCATACCTTATTAAACCTGAATATTATCTTGAAGAATACAACTTCATCCAGCAAATGGATTTAAATGACATTATGGAAGCTATGGAATACATTCCAGAACAGGCTTATTTAAGAATCTATTCTAAAGAAGGAAAAAAATAAAATATGAATACATTATTTAACGACAACTGGTTATTTTCGGAATTACCACTTGATTCAGATTCCATGTTTAAAGACGGAAATCCCGTTCTTTTTAAGCCGGAAGATTATTTTTCTGTTACAGAAGAACAGAATTACAGACCTGTAAGACTTCCTCATGACTGGATGATCTGGCATGTAAAAGAATTGTATAAAAACTCAGTTGGCTTTTACAAAAAGAATTTCACTCTTACCAGAGAAGATATAACAAACCGCCACCTTGCAATTAATTTTGAAGGAGTTTACATGAATTGTGGTGTCTGGGTAAACGGAAAATTAGCCGGCACCTGGAAATACGGTTATTCAACATTTGAATTTAATATTTCGGAACTGGTACAGGAAGGAGAAAACCAGATTATCGTAATTGCGGTTTATCAGAACTGCAACACAAGATGGTATTCTGGGGCTGGAATTTACAGAGATGTAACTTTTATTAATAAGCCTCAGACTTTTCTTGCTTCTGATGGAATTTATATCTGCAGTACAGAAACACAGGACGGCAAATGGCAGGTATGTATTTCTGCAGAAGTTTGCGGGAATCAGAAGGTTTTTGTTCGTTCCACTTTGCAGAACAGCAAGGGAGAAGTGATTTATCAGTCCCAGAACATAAAGCCAGAACCAGTTTCAGAACAGCTTCAAAAGGAATTGTGGGAATCGGTTCCTGTTTTAAATGGCTATTCAATTTCAAAAAGCCAGGACAATTTTACTGTTGAAAATCCTAATCTCTGGGATATTGAAGATCCTTATTTATATACAATCACAACTTCCTTGCTGGACGAAAATGGTCAGGAAATTGATTCAATTGTACAAAAATACGGTTTTAGAACTTCAGTTTTTGACAAAGACAAAGGTTATTTCCTAAATGGACGAAATATTAAAATTAAAGGAGCCTGTCATCATCACGATTTAGGTGGTTTAGGAGCCGCTTTTGATGTAAATGCCCTTCGCCGCCAGTTTAATACTCTTAAAGAAATGGGTGTAAACTCTGTCCGCTGTTCTCATAATCCTCCTCCAAAAGCCTGGATGGATTTAGCAGACGAAATGGGTATTCTTGTAGATGACGAAGCCTTTGATATGTGGGAAAAACCTAAAACCCAGTTTGATTATGGAAATTATTTTAACGATTGTTACAAAAAAGATGTGGCTTCCTGGGTACGAAAAGACAGAAATCACCCTTCCCTAATCATGTGGTCAATTGGAAACGAAATCTACGACACCCATATGGGAAACGGTTTTGAAATCACTAAAAAACTTTCCCAGACAGTCCGTCTCTTTGATCCACAGAACAATGCTCCTGTAACTATTGCTTCAAATTATATGATGACAGAAGGAGCACAGAACTGCGGAACTTTAATAGACACTGTGGGTTATAACTACCTTGAACGACTCTACAATGAACATCACGAAAAATATCCGGAATGGAAAATCTATGGTTCAGAAACAGGTTCTACAGTTCAGAGCCGTGGAATATATCACTTTCCAGAAACTCTTAAGCTCATTACCTTCAGCGACAGTCAGTGTTCTGCATTAGGAAACTGTACCACTACCTGGGGAGCGGCAAATACCCAGACAGTAATTGCCAATGACAGAGACTGCCCTTTTAGTGCCGGACAATACATCTGGACCGGGTGGGATTATATTGGAGAACCAACTCCTTATCACACAAAAAACTCTTACTTCGGCCAGATTGATACTGCCGGATTCCCAAAAGATACTTATTATCTTTACAAATCGGAATGGGCCGGAAAAAATACTGCACCTTTTGTTCATATTCTTCCTTACTGGGACTGGAACGAAGGCCAGCTTATTGATGTAAAAGCTTACTCCAATGCTGATGCTATAGAATTATTCTTCAATGATAAATCCTATGGAAAACAGCAGATAGATCATATCAGCGGAAAAGAACCGTTTGGCCGCTGGCAGCTGGAATACCAGAAGGGACAGATTACCGTTGTAGGTTATGACGAAAAGGGAACAGAAATTGCAAGGGAAACAAAAAAATCTTTTGGAGATCCTGCAAAGCTTGTATTAAAAGGTGAACCTCAAAAAACAGGAAATCTTTATTTTGTTGATGTAATGACAGAAGACAAAGACGGAACTCCTGTAGAAAATGCCAGAAACTATGTAACAGTAAGTGTTGCAGGAGATGCAGAATTAGTTGCTCTTGATAACGGAGATTCAACTGATTATGACGAATATGTTTCTGATAACAAAACCAGCCACAGCCGAAAACTTTTTGGAAACCGTCTGGTTGCAATTATCCGTGCACCAAAAAATCCTAAAAATAAAATGGCAAGTTTTGTAGTTACTGCAGCCAGCGAAGACCTTCCAAATACAACCACCAAATATGATGGTCAGAATTGGGTTGAAGTTGCTCCATACTATGCAGTCCATGCTGTTGAAGATTTTATTCCTGCAAGAAAAATCGAGATTCAGGCTGAAGGTTCTACAGTTTTAACACCTTCAAATAAAGAAATTAAAGTAACTGCAAGAGTTCTGCCAGAAAATGCTTCAATAAAAACCATCAACTGGAAAGCGGTTCTCAAAGAATGTGTTGCCAGCGATTACATTGAAGTTTCCAATATTACGGGGCAAGGCACAGGAATTGAAACTGCAGTTATAAAAGGCCTTTGCGATGGGGAATGTATTCTCCGTTGTACAGCAGACAACAATACAAAAAATGATGAAGTTATCAGTGATTTAGGCATTAAGGTTGAAGGACTTGGAAATCCAAAACTTAATCCTTACAAACTTATAGAAGCCTGCCGTCTGAGTGACTGGGACAAAACAAAAACAAAACCTACTGTAAGCCTCCAGAGCGGTATTCAAAACCGTGGAATTGGTCCAACCTGGATAAGTCTTGAAAAGATTGATTTTGGAACAGACGGAGCAGATACAATTCATCTTCCAATTTTCAGCTTTGATACAGAACTTCCAGTTGAAGTATGGGATGGAAAACCTGGTGATGGCCAGTGTCTTGGAAGTTTTGTTTACAAACATGAATCAGTTTACAACACCTACTCCGAAAATGTTTTTGTTCTCAGCAGAAGACTTTACGGAGTTCATACAATTTCAATTGTCCTGAAAACTGAATTAGTTTTTCATGGCTTTTATTTTGACCAGACTCCAAAGGCCTTTTCAAAAATCTGCTCCCTTGATGCTAAAGAAATCGTTGGGGACAGTTTTAAGAAGACCACAGAGGGCGTAGAAGGCATTGGAAACAATGTAAATCTTGATTTTGATAACATGAACTTTGGACAATCAAAGGCAACTAAACTTACAATCTGCGGAAAATCTAATTCTGCAAACAATACAATCAATATCAAGTTTTTTGGAGATGATGGAAACAACAGAACCGAAGTAATAGAATTTGAACACACAGATTCTTATGAAGAAAAAACCTTCACACTTCCTCCTGTCACAGGAAATCAAACCGTTTCCTTTGTATTCCTGCCAGGCTGTAACTTCGATTTCAAATGGTTTAAGTTTGAACAATAGTTTTTAAAAAGAAAAAACGGATCAGGCAAAAGGAGGAGAAACCTGGTCCGTTTTTTTGGAAATCGTAAGTTATAATAAAAATTGGAAACAAGCAACGCTTGCTCAACCTTTATGTTTATAATATACAACATTGCCCCTTGCCATACATGAAAATACACTAAGAGAAGAATAAGAGGATACTTATTTTTTTCAAAGTTGAATTTATTTTCAGTTAATATTAAAACTATAGTATTATGACAAAATATAGGAGAAATGTCAGATGCAAGATGTAGTTTATAAACAGTGGCACGATGAAGATTTTACTTTTCATGTTAATTTCAAACCTTCTTTTTCAATGTGTATTCCTGTAACACATACCTACAGCTGGTGGGAAATCTTAAAATTTACAACAGACTATGCTGGAGAAGATTTTACACAGCGTGGAATGTCCTGGGAATTCTTGCAGGAAAAAGGCCTTGTTATGGTTGTTTCAAGAATTTCTTATCATGTTTATAAAATGCCTGTTTTTGAACAGCAGCTTACATTAAACACATGGGAATCTGCAGGACAGGGCCCTTTCTGTACCCGTAATTTTGACATTGTTGATTCTTCAACTGGTGAATTATTGATTTCTGCAACAACTCTCTGGATTTGTTACGACTTAATCAACAAAAAGATTACTTTGGGAAAAGACTTCCCTTACCGCCCAGCACCTACACAGGTTTATGATTTTAAAGGTATTAAACCTGGAAAAATCAAAATCCCTGAAAATATGGAACTTTTAGGAACTCATAAAGTTCTTTTCTCTGAATTGGATTCAAACGGTCATACAAACAATTCAAACTATATTAAGTTTGCAATGGATTTACTTCCAAATGAATTCCAGATTAAACCTGTAAAGGACTTGCGTTTGAACTATTCAAAAGAAGCCCTTTTAGACAATGAAATAGAAATTAAAGGTAAATTTGATCCAGAAACTAACAAATACACAATTTTAGGTTCTGTAAACGGTGAATCAAGTTTTGAATGTGAATTGTATTATTAATTCAAAATTACCATCTCGATTTTATTAATATTCTTTTCTGAATCGAATAATAAAAAGCCTTTTGTTTTGCCTCCCTGGGTATAACAGAAGGTTCTTTTTTTATAGGAGCTGCTTCCACTTTCCACCCGGAGCATTTCCACATAATAATGATCAATTATCTTTCCACTTACATCTTGCTGAACTGCATATAACAAAAGTTTTCCATCGTAGAAAAGTTCATCATGACGAAGATAAGTATTTTCATCAAAACCAATGTAATTTATTGTTGCACCATTTTCCAGATTCAATAGATAAATCGTATCCATATCACCAAAGGTTGAATTTGCACCATAAAGCATCATAGTTTTTGATTCAACATCCAAAGCCCCATTGTAATGAAAAGAAGTTCCAATCAAAGGCTCATAAGTTTTTGCAATCTTTCTATTTTTAATATCATAAACTTTAACTTTTAATTCAGAACCTTCTCTACAGTCATAAACTAAAAGCCCCTCACTTGCCTCAATAAAAATAATTGAAGGAAATTCTCCTATCATTGGCTCTGCAACAATTACAGTATCCTCCTGAGTTTTTATATCAACTCTATGAATTTCCGAAAGTTTATCTTTAAAGTTATGATTCAAATAAAAGATTTCGTTTTTATAAATATGTGGATGAGAAGGATAAAATCCCATTGCCTTGCTTACAGGTTTTTTGTTCACCGGATACATGGCTTTAGTTTCGCAATCAACATAAATAATATTTGCAAAAAAATCTCTTTCATCCATGTTTTGATAACAAACTTCAACTACAAAAGAATTTTTGTCTGAATGAATCCCATTAATAATGTAATTCTCATTGTAAGAAAAAAGAGTTTCAACAATTTTTCCACTATTAGTATCAAACTCTGCCAGCTTACAGTAAGACTTCATATAATCCTGCAAAACTAAAAAAATATTCCCAGTTTTTGCATAATAATCTTCACAAATAATAATGTTTTCAGGCAGGTTGTCTTTATCTTCAAAGTAAAATGTCTTCCCCCAAAGAATCCCAGTCCCTAAAATCGCAACTAAAAATAAAGAAATAATTTTTTTCATAGTGATATTATAAAGTATAAATTTCGAAAATGTTAAATGCGTTAAAAAAAAGAGTCCCAAAGGACTCTTTTTTAGCATTTACGGTAACAAAGCCTCGATTAATCTCGGCCCAGCCGTTCTCTTGTAGAACCTAAAGCAACCCTTTCGGGTTACTTTTTAACGGTTCTGCTATTTTAGGCTTATACCAATCCCTGTGCAATCATTGCATCAGCTACCTTTACGAAACCTGCAATATTTGCGCCGGCCTGGTAGTTTACATATTCGCCATCAACAAGACCGAATCTCTTAGCTGTGTTGAGACAGTTGTCATGGATGTTACACATAATCCAATCCAATTTAGCATCAACTTCTTCAGATGTCCAAGAAAGTCTTTCAGAGTTCTGAGACATTTCGAGACCAGATGTTGCTACACCACCAGCGTTTGAAGCTTTTCCTGGTGCATACATGATTTTTGCAGCCTGGAATTTAGCAACAGCAGCGTTATCAGAAGGCATGTTAGCACCTTCAGCAACCAATTTACATCCATTCTTCAAGAGCATTTCTGCATCAGCTTCAAGAAGTTCGTTCTGTGTTGCACATGGGAATGCACAGTCACATTTAACTTCCCAAACTTTTTTGCCTTCGAAGTATTAAGCAGATGGGAACTGTTTAGCATATTCAGAGATACGACCGCGTTTAACACATTTAAGTTCTTTAACCCAGTCAAGTTTTTCCTGTGTGATACCATCAGCATCGTAGATGTATCCGTTAGAGTCAGAAAGTGTTACAACTTTACCACCGAGCTGAATGATTTTTTCAGCAGCGTACTGAGCAACGTTACCAGAACCTGATACTACACAAGTCTTTCCTTTGAAATCCTGTCCTTTAACTTTGAGCATTTCGCGAGCGAAGTAGATAAGACCATATCCAGTAGCTTCTGTACGAATCAAAGAACCACCGAATGAGAGACCTTTACCTGTCAAAACTCCAGTATATTCGTCACGAATTCTCTTGTACTGTCCGAAGAGGTAACCGATTTCGCGTCCACCAACGTTTTTATCACCTGCTGGAACGTCTACATCAGCACCAATATGACGATAGAGTTCTGTCATAAATGACTGACAGAAACGCATAACTTCTTTATCTGATTTTCCATGAGGATCGAAGTCAGAACCACCTTTACCACCACCCATTGGGAGTGTTGTAAGAGAGTTTTTAAGAACCTGTTCAAAACCGAGGAACTTCAAAACTGAAAGGTTAACTTCTTTAGAGAAACGGAGACCTCCTTTGTAAGGTCCGATTGCGCTATTGAACTGAACACGGAAACCACGGTTTACATGGTATACACCTTTGTCATCCATCCAAGGAACACGGAACATGATTACACGTTCTGGTTCTACCATTCTTTCAAGAATAGCGTTTGGTTCAAGTTCTGGCATCTGATCAACAGCTGGTTCAAGAGTTGTCAAAACTTCTTCTACTGCCTGCAAGAATTCAGGTTCATTAGCATTTTTTGCTTTTACTTCTTCCCAAATACGGTTTACGTAAGCATTTTTCATTTTTTATAGCTCCTTTGGATCTATGCAAAATCATTTCACATAATCCTCGGGAGTATATTATAACAAATTTATGTTTCTATTAAAAGTATTTTTTTTAAAATCAGAAAAAAAATTCCGGATTTTTTTTAAATTTTTTCTTCCAGTTCTTTTACCAGAAAAGGAATTGCTTTTTCAAAATTAACCCCGTACCAGTGCCAGTCAGCATCCTCCAGAGTTCTGGAAATTGATTCAACAACAAATCTGGCGGCCAGAGTATACGCCTCTTCCAGAAATTTTCCCCGCATTAAGGCTCCAGTTACAACGCTGGCAAAAATATCTCCTGTTCCATGAAAGTTCTGAGGCATTTTTTTATGAAAGTACCAGTTGAATTCCTGATTTATCGAATCATAGGAAGCAATTCCAATTTTATCTTCCGAAAAACTAATTCCTTTTAAAACAACTTTCTGTGCACCTAAAGCAGACAAATCCATCAGAAGATTTTTTACATATTCCTGATCATAACCTGATTCTACATAAGGTCTTTCTAATAGAAAACAGGCCTCTGTCATATTAGGAAGAATTACATTTGCTTTTCCGCAGAGTTTTGCCATTTGCCGGGCAAATTCCTTTGTAAAACCGGAATAGAGTTTTCCATTGTCCCCCATACAAGGATCAACAACAGTAATTACATCTTTTCCGCCAAAATCTTCAATAAACTTATCCATCAACTGAAGCTGTTCAAAAGACCCCAGATAACCTGTATAAATTGCATCAAAATGGATTTTTTCGTTCTTCCAGTGATTCGCAATAGGATTAATATCCTGAGTCAAATCCTTAAAAGTAAAACCTTTAAATGCGGTGTGAGTTGAAAGAACTGCGGTTGGAAGAACACAGGCTTCTACTCCCATAGAAGAAATAATTGGGAGAGCTACAGTTAGAGAACATTTTCCCAGACAGGAAATATCTTGAACAGTAATTATGCGTTTCATAATATTTTTTAAAACAAAAAAGCCTCAACTTTTGTTGAGGCTTTTAACGGCTGCTGCAGGTTTTGAACCTGCGACACATGGATTAACAGTCCATTGCTCTACCAGCTGAGCTAAGCAACCATCAATTCATTGCTGAATGTGTTATTAATATACAAAATCCAAAGGATATTGTCAATTAGTTTAAGACTAAATTCTGAAAATTTTTTTTATTTTTTTCAGAATTTAATCTATGGAATTTAACCTATTTTACAAGGATAAATTCTACACGACGGTTTTTCCAGTTGTTGTCTGTATCTTTTGAATCAACAACAGGTTTTGTACCACCAAGACCTTCTGTTCTGACATTAGCAGCATTTACGCCCTGTTTTACAAGATAACCCATAATTGCATCTGCTCGTTCTTTTGACAAAGGTCCTAATGCTCTACCCCAAGTTGTAGAGTCCATTGTTTCTTCATCAAGGTTGTCAGAAACTCGGTTTGCATGTCCCTGAATTGTAATCTGATAATCAGGGAATTTCTTAAGGATAACTGCAATACGATTCAAGATCTGTTTATTACTGTTTACCTGTGCTTTTGTAAGTCTTCCGTTTGGAGTCTGGAAGTTTGAAGAATCTGATTCAAAGATAATTGAAGGAACAGCCATCTTCAAAACATCACCATCACGAATTACAAGTACATCAACAGGAATTACCCCTTCAACAACCGAAGTCATTCCAAGTACATCTTTTACAGTAAATACATATGGATAGTCCATAGCAGACTGAACTCGTTCAGCATTTCCATCTTTATCTTTCTGAACATTACTCAAACCATCCCAGATGATTCTTTCTGTAATCTGATTTGTTCCTTCTGTAGACCAGAAAGTTTTATTTTTAGGATCTTTAATTACAAATGACCAGCTTTCGATTTCTGACATTGTAGTTCCTGTAAGTTTGATGAACAAATCATCATCAATACCATCATTATCAGGACTGAAGTACTGAGGAGCTGTCTGAACTCTTAAAGCAGGAGGAGTTGCACAACAGATGAATGGAGTTGTCATTGCAGAAACTTTATTTCCTTTTAAGTAAGAAACACTTAATGCCGCAATGAAAGTTCCTTCACAAACATTTCCATCTATATCAGCACCATTCCATGTAATCTTTGCAGGAAGATTTTTGCTGTCTCTATCAGACAAAGCAAACACAGAAGTTCCATCTTCAGAAATTACATCAAAGTTCCAGTTTGCAATGTCTTCTCCAACTGTTGCACTGATTTCGAAAATCTGAGCATCTAGAACTTTATCGTTGTTTGGAGAAATTCCATTGTATTCTGCAGTAAGGTAAACTTTTGTAATTCTGCTGTCCAAAGTAATATTATTAATTTCTGAACTGAAGCTGTTTCCTGCATCATCAGTAGCATAAACTACAATGCTGTATTTTCCATCAGCCGAGAGATTTCCTGATTCGTCAGTACCATCCCAAATAAATTCATCTTTGGTTCCGTTCCATGTAAATACTTTTACAGTCTTATCTTTTGAATCGCGGATTTCTGCAGTCCAAAGTTTTTCGCTGGTTGAATCCGAAATCTTAACTGGAAGATTTTCCTGAATTCCATCTCCATCTGGTGAGAAATAAGTATAATCGATAGAGAATGAAAGATTTGGCATGATTGTATCCAATTCAAATTCTTCAGTTTCGTCTTCGGCAGTTGAACCATTGGCAGCCATTACCGAAAGTTTTGCGGCATAGAAGCCATCAGCACAAAGAATATTTTCGTTATCTTTTCCGTCCCAGACAAATTTTGCAGGAAGCTTGCGGTTTTCAATTTTTGAATAAACCACTTTATTTTCTCTGTCACGGATTGAGAATTCATAATGAACTACATCTTTAGTCTGAGTTACAGGAGTAAAGGTAATTGTATCTTTAATTTTATTGTTATTTGGAGAGAAGGCAGTTTCGCTTGTATTAAGCAAAAGCTGAGTTTCTGTTGTATCAAAAGTTACAATTGAATCAAGCTTGCCGCCACCAATGTTTCCTGCCTGATCAGAAGCCGAAAGAATCATGTAATAATCACCCTTTTCTGCAATCTGTCCAGCATCATTCAAACCATTCCATGTAAGAGTAGAAGAATTTGCAGGATATGCACCCAAATCATAAGTTTTTACAGTTTTGTCTGTATCTTTGTTTTTGATTTCTGCTTTCCATGAATTTACAGGAGAACCTTTAGAAGCAGTAATCATGACATTAAATTTAACAGAAGATTTTGCCCCAGCACCAAAAACAGTTTCCGAAGCAGTAATCTGTGCTTCAGGTTTTTCTGTATCAAGAATTACGATTGGTGAAGAAATCTTTGTTGGAACATAACCGTTAGAATATTTTGCTACAAGAGAAGCCTGATATTCACCATCAGGAAGCTGTTTTCCGCTGTCATCCAAACCGTCAAATACAATTGAATCTGGAGGAACTTCGCCATTTGTTTCCTGATTGAAAGTTCTTACAGCTTTTCCAGCCTTATTAATTACAACGGCCCATTCAGTAAGTTTGTTTCCACTTTTTGCAGCAGGAACAGGAATTGTAATATTGAAAGTTACATTCGAAAGTTTACTGTCTGTATTTGGTGAAAAATATTTTGAACCGGCAACATAAATGTTTGTCGCAGGCTTATCAGCAGAATAAATGATATTTGTAATCGAAGCCTTCTGACTTACATTTCCTGCACGGTCAGTAGCAGAAATCTCGTAAGAATATACTCCATCCTTTACCTGATTATCTTTATCGTTTGTACCAATCCAGGTGAAAGTTGAAGGAGCTTTGTTTTCCCAGGTATAAGTTTTTACAACAGAACCATCTGCAGCTTTAATTACACCAGTCCATTTATCTTCAACAGAACCAGACTGAACAACTCTGAAAGAAGCCTTTGTTCCTTCACCAAAAGTTTTATCAGTTGGCTGAGTAAGATTGATCTGAGGAGCAACAGTGTCTACAACTACTCTGTATTCTTTTGTTTTACCAGTATTACCGTTATCATCAGTTGCTGTTACATAATAGAAATAAGTTCCGTCTGGAGCAGTTTCACCATTCTGCATTGTACCGTTCCAGGTAATCTGTTTAGGAACTGTAACTCCATGTTTTGGTGTAATAAGCTGTTTAAAGAAAGACTTAAAACCTATTTTTTCAGGAAGGGCAACAGAGTTTTCGATTACACGAACAGTGTTTCCTTTTTCATCATTAATAACAAGGCTCCAGCCCTGAATATAACGATTATCAGAAATGTTCAAAGGAATTACAAGTTCATCCTGAACCCCGTCATTATTTGGAGAAATATACTGAGGTTTTGCAAAAACTGCTGCAGTTAATAAAGAAGCGGCTAAAATCAATAAGGTCTTTTTCATTATTCATCATCTCCATCATCATCAAGGAAAATTTGAATTACAGGAGGAGTAACATCCCTCTTACCAAAGCTTACATCAGCACCAACAGAAACGGCGCTAATATCTTCGTATAAAAGTTTGTAAGCACCATAACCATCAACCTGAATTTCTTCCCAACCTTTTGAACTGAGATATGCATTATCATCAAAGCGGAAGTTCAATTTAACACCAATGGAAACAGCAGGAATTAAATCTCTGTGACCATTTGTAAATTCAGCCATATTAAATCGTTCTGCAACATTGATATAAACAGTATCTTTAATTCCCATCTGGATTGCACCATCAACAATTACATTCTGCATTAATGGTGTAGAAACATCCAGAGCAAAGCCTAACTTAAATGGATCTGTAGAAACTAAAAGTCCTGCAACGCCAGTTCTTACATAACAGAGAGTTGGGAACATTCCTGCAGGAGATGTTCCATCAATTGGATGAGCAAGATTATTCTGTGTGTAGTTTTTACCAAGGTTCATAATAGAAAGGCCGTAACGGAAATCTTTAATGAAGCCTAATTTTTCAACAGAATAAAGCATTCCAATGTTTGCAGAAAGAGACCAGTCGGTAGCAGCACCCCAGAGAACTCCGGAGTTCAAGTTAATACCTACATTAATATTGTCTGTAATTTCTTTTGCAAGACCAAGCTTTGTATTAAAAGAATAACCAAGATTCATGTTATCGAAAGGTGAAAAAACTCCATTTAAGTAACCTGTAAAAACTGCAAGTTTTGTAGGAATAATTACACCTGTCTGAAGAGCAGAACCAAAATGATGTGAATCTGATTTATCAAAAGACAATAAAGCAGTATATCCAAAATTTAATTTTACCAGCTGTTCCGAAGCTCCTAAAGCAGGATTTGCAACAACTGAATCTGGACTTACATAATAAATCGGTCCTCCACAAGAAGAGCTGGATGTAGACAGAAGACGAGGACTGGAAAGTTCATAAAAATTTTCTCCGTTTACAGGAGGATTATATGCACTGGCAGCCGAAAGCAATAAGGCAAAAAGAATACCCTTAAATACAGTTTTTTTCATATTTTCTCCAATTTCTATTATATTTACGATTCCAATATTTAAACTTTATATTTAATTTCAGGTTACAAATTATAGAATAATAACAACTTTTATTCTATAAGGTTGAAAATTCGACAATTATTGAATATAGTTAACAATATGAATTTAATTACTGATGAAGATAAAAAAGAAGCCGCAGCAGCAAACAAAAAACCTGGTTTTTTACAGAGTCTATTAGAATCTTTCTTCCGCTCTTCAAGTCCAGAAGCCGAAAAGAAAAGAAGACTTAAACAAATTGCCAAGGCTTATCAGAAATCAAAATATCACAATTTTTATAAACCTTCATCATTTGAAGTTTTCCCAGCTTTTGCTAAGTTATTCTATGATATTTATAAAATAACTTCCCAGAGTCAGTTAATGTTCAGAGCTTCTCCAAATATCGGAATGTTCAAGGCACAGATTATTAACTATTGTCTTTCTGAACGCCAGCTGGAACTGCTCAATCATTTTGATGAACAGAAATTACACGAAGTTGCCCGTCAGATTCCTATTGAACAGATTCAGGATCAGATTGAAAAAGAATTAAATGAATTCTCAAATGAATTTGATGGTGAACGAGCAGGAAAAGCTGAAAACATTTACAAAGCATTTACAATTTTTAAAGATTTCTGTTCTTTTGATTATTATGTACTCTTAAAGAAATTTGCTTCTAAAATTCAGGAAAACAATTTCACAGCAGTTCCAGTTTTTGAAAAAATCAATGCTGAATATATTGTAGATGATTTAAAAGATTTTGTTGCAGTTGCTTATGCAATTACAGACGAAACAATTGAATGGAATTCTTTCTTTGACTTCCTTAAAGAAAGCCGGGGTGCAGAACTTATTTCTGCTGGAACCTGGAAGAAGATTATTGCAAAAATCAAATCTCTCCAGTCTTCTGATTCATTTGAATTGATGATTCGTCATATTTCACAGAATCCAAACTACAAAACTCAGGTTAATTTCCATCCTGAATCAATTGTTGGTCCTTATGTAGATAAAATCGAAGACGAAACTCGCAAGGAACTTTCTAAAATGGTTAGTGCAAAGAAAGAATCAATGGCAAATTCTTTGTGCGAACAGATTTTTGGAACAACTGATATTTCAAATCTTCGAAATTACACAACCGCATACAATTCGGTTTTTGAAAAAAAGGAATTAGACAGTTTCCTTTATTCAGAACCTGTAAACTACTTAAAAACCTTCCTTGTTGAATATGTAAAAAAAGATATTCGTGAATTTTTTGATGTAGTTGTTGTTCGTGGTCAGTGGGATACAGGACTTGCAGCTCCAATGTCTAATGCCTACCAGGAATTGTTAAAGACTTCTGATGACATTACAGTTTTTGATGCAGAACTTGCAGAAGATGGAGCTTTAGGAATTAAGATTAAAACTTTGCTTCCAAAGACAGCTCATGATCCTGGAGCAGAAAATATCATTAACCGTGTAATTGCAGATTCCAACGACAGAGCAAAAGGATTTATCTTGTCTTCAACACAGAACCTGATTACTATCGGTAAAACACTTAAACAGCTTATTGAAGATTATCTTAAACAGAAACCAGTACTTGTTCATAACTGGAAAGAATTGGAACGATTCCTTGATCATCCAATGAAAGACTTCAGTGTAAACATCTATAAAAAGATTTATCTGTTCGTACAGTTAATGCAGCAGTATTTAAAAGAATAGCCCAGTCATTCCGACCAGGCTTCATGTTTTCGTCATTCCGACTAAGACTTGTGCTTTTTTTCGTCATTCCGACCAGGCCTCATGTTTTCGTCATTCCGACTAAGCGTAGCGCATGGAGGAATCTCTTTTAAAAGATTAGTCCCAAGAGACCTCTCGCCTTCGCAATGACGAAATCTGCGTTTATCTGCGTTTCTGCATTTTATTGGAAATAGCAGTACCGATTACCTGAATAATTTCTACAAGAATCAAAATAATAGCAACTGCACCAATCATATATTCAACACGATATCGCTGGTAACCGAAACGAATTGCAACATCACCAAGACCACCGCCACCAACAGTACCAGCCATTGCAGAATAACCAATCAAGTTGATAATTGTCAAAGTAATACCGTTTACAATTGAAGGAAGAGCTTCTGGCAAAAGAACTTTTACGATAATCTGCCAGTTTGTAGAACCCATAGAGCGAGCTGCCTGAACTACTCCAGGATCAACTTCCTTTAATGAGGATTCAATGACACGGGCAACGAATGGAGCTGCAGCAATTGTCAAAGGAACGATTGAAGCTTTTGTACCAATTGCAGTTTTTACAATTGCTCTTGTAAATGGGAAAAGAAGAATTACAAGAATTACAAAAGGAATTGCTCTGAGAATATTAATAATAATTGAAAGTGTCTGATTCAAAAATTTACGAGGCTTAAGACCTGTCTGTGAATCTGTTGTGCATAAAAGAATGCCTAATGGAAGTCCAATAATCAAACTGAAAATAGTAGAAAAAATTACCATTACAAAAGTCTGACCTGTAGCTTCACTTAATATTTTAAATAATTTTACGATTTCTGGATTCATATTTTTTTCCTTACTGTACCTTTTCTACCATGACGCCCTGTTCTTTAAGGAAATCAATTGCTTTCTGAACTGAAGCTTCTTCACCATTAATATCCACCAGCATTTTTCCAACAGAACCTTCTGTAAGTTTCTGAACTCCAGCTGCATAAATATTAAATTCAACATCAAACTGTTTTGCCATTTTACTTAAAACAGGCTGATTCTGCTGATTTGATGGGAAACTCAATTCATAAGAACCATTGTCAGACCAGCGAATCATTTTGTCATCATTCTGATTTGAGCCAATATGAGAAATGAAGTCTTTTGTAACTTCACTTTTTGGATTCATGAAAATATCGTTTACAGAACCAACTTCTACAATTTTTCCTTCGTTTACAACTGCAACCATTGAACAGGCATCACGAACAACTTCCATCTGATGAGTAATCATTACAACTGTAAGATTCATCTGAGACTGGATTTTTCTAATAAGATTTAAAATTGATTTTGTTGTCTGTGGATCCAAAGCAGAAGTTGCTTCATCACAGAAAAGAATATCAGGTTCATTGGCAAGAGCTCTGGCAATTGCAATACGCTGTTTCTGACCACCAGAAAGTGTTGAAATTCTTGCATCTTTTCTATCTGACAATTCAACCAGTTCCAAAAGTTCAGCAACTCTTCTTTTAATCTGATCCTTAGGAACACCGCAAATTTCCATTGGGTAAGCAATATTCTGTGCAGCAGAACGAGAACTAAAAAGATTGAAATTCTGGAAAATCATCCCAATACGGCGACGACGGAAAACCAGTTCTTTTTCTTTAAGGTTATCAACTCGTTCATCATCATAATAAACAGAGCCTTCATCTGGTCTTTCCATCATACTAATCAATCTAACCAGAGAAGATTTACCAGCACCACTCTTTCCAATAATTCCGTAGATTTTATTAGAAGGAATAGTTAAAGAAACATCGTCTACTGCCTTTACGACAGAACCATCGGGAGATACATAAGTTTTGCTTAAATTTTGTAATTGAATCTGCATATCTGAAAATTATAATAAATGCAGAAACAATTTTCAACGCAAGACAGAATCAACAAGATTCTTAAAATTCAAATCAAGTTCTACTGATGAATAAGCAAGATTTTTTGAGATTGAGAAAATTCCATTATCTTCAATAATTGTGTCCGATTCAGGAATTTCAGGTTTTAGTGTTTCAGGCATAAGATCTTCCAGAGGTTCAACAAGAGCAGAATCCTCAACTTTACCAGGAAGTTCTACCAGTTCGTCCAATTCATCAGGAGCTGCTTCAAGTTCAGCAACTTCCTGACTCAAACCAAAGGAACCAGCAGTAGTCATTGTAAAGAAAGTTTTTTCTGTTCCAGCCGAATTAGTTACTTTAACAGTATTTTTTACCGAAGCATTTAGAGCTTCTGGCAACTCCTCAAATTCTTCTGCAATAGCTTCTTCCTGCTGACCAACGGATTCGCGAAGTTCTTCAAGAACATCCACTACTTCGTTTTCTTCTGTTTCAACAGTAGGAATTGAAGTTTCTTCAAGAGGGGTAATATTATTCTCGGCTTCTGGTTCAGAAACTAAAGTGTCATCTGAAACAAAATTTGGAACAAAAGTTTTAAATACATAGTTATCAGTGTCAGATTCTGGAATCAAATAAATATATTCATTTCCAATACACAAATCTTCCGCAAAAATAGAATCTACAGAGGCAAAAAGACTTTCATCTGAGCTTACAAAAGTTTCGAAACCTGAAATTACACTTGAAGTATCAAATGAAATTACAACAGGTTCATAAGCAGGTTCTGCAGGAACTTCTGGTTCAACTTCTTCGATTTCCTCAATTTCTTCAACTTCCTCAGCAGGAGAAACTTCAATTGCAGGAGTTTCTTCTTCATCTGGGGACAGACCTTCTGTAATTTCGTCAGAAATAATTTCGGAGAGAGATTTTGGTTCTGTAATTTCTGCTTCAACCGGTTCAATTTCTACAGTTTCGGCAACTGGGGAAGCTTCGTTTACTTCTTCAACCGCTTCAGTTTCAAGGGATTCTGCAGGTTCTGCTTCAACCTCTTCTACAGTCTCAACATCTTCTATTTCTTCAACTGTTTCAGCGTCTTCAATATCTTCAATTTCGTCTATTTCTTCGACTGCATCCACATCTTCAATTTCTTCGATTTCATCAATTTCTTCTACTTCATCCAATGCCTCTTCTGCAGGCACAGTTTCAACACTAACTGCCTGAAGCTTAGACATTTTTGCTACATTTACATTTAATTCTGTAGACTGAAGAACTTCTTCCAAAACCCTTCTGATTTCGTCAATTGTAGCACCGCTTAAAGATTCACTGTTCTTTTCTGCCTTTGCACCAATAACTGTAAGAATTTCATCCCAGCTGGATTCAAGGAGAGCTTCAGTTTCTTTTTCAAATTTCTTTGATTTTCCACCAATGCTCTTTTTAATTTCATCATTCAAATCATCTTTTCTGGCTGCAATCTGCAGTGCAATCGCATTCCATTCAACTTTTTCATGATTTTCCAGATATTCTTTAATAATTTCCAGCTGAACTTTCTTTACGCGGGAACGAATCTTTGTAAGATAATCTCTCTTAAGACTGAATACAAGGAAAGCCACCAGTAAAATACTGATCAGTACCGAGAGATAAATTAAAATCTTTGTTTCTTTTGGAAGTTCAAAAATTGTACTCTTATAAACTCCCGAAATCTTAAAGCCAACATTATATTTGTCAGATTTTACTTCGTTTGTAAGAATTACCCAGGTAAAATCGTTACCTTCAAGAAGTCTTTCTAAAGTTCCACCCTGCTTCCAGTTTTTCCAGTTTTTAAGAACAGGTTCATAGAATTCGCCGACAGCCTTTTCTTTTCCAAGCATGTCATGAGGAATTCCTGTTACAAAACCACCAGAATATTTACTGTATGAAGTTTCTTCGTCTTTGTAATTCTGAAGAGCAGCTCCACTTACAGTATCAAAATTTTCACCTAAAAGCAGTTTATCTTCATCAGTCAATTTTTTTACCAGTTCACTGACATTGAAGTAACAAACTAAAGTTAAATCACAAGTTGCACCGGTTGAAGAGAATGGGAAACTCATAACCAGACGATTTCTGTTGGCTTCGTCATTTTCTCCGTAATACTGGTCAATTAACAATTTTACTTTAGGATTAGAAGAAGAATCTATTAAATCGCCAGAAGAAAGCTCTCTCTGCCCTTCTACAATATCTTCGTAATTCTTGAAAATAATGTAGTCACCGTCATATTTGAGTTTATCGCTGTTGTCCCCGTCTGTATAAGTACTGTAATGAACATCACGACGGTCAATAGACTGATTTGAGTGACTGTTATCCAGAATACGAATTCCTTCCAGTTCCGGTAAATCCCGCTGGAGCTGTTCTACTCTGGCAAGTCGGCGTTTATGAATAGCAAGGGCTGTCTGTGTATTTGTATCAGGTTTTTCAAAATAGAAAGTCTTTACATCTGGATCTTTCAGGAAGGCATCCTGATTACCATCAACTTTGTCGAGAATATTTTCAATGTAACTTTTGCAGCTGTCTGATAGTTTATCTAACTGAGATTGCTTTTCTGCAATTACTGCCTGCTTGTAGAATCTGCTTTCAAGCTGTGACAAAAATCCATCTTTCTTAATATTAAAGATTCTTGGATTTGCAAGCAAAACAAATGCAGTAAAAAGCACAATTGTTGTCAGAAAACTAAAGGCTACCTTCTGGCCAGAAGACATTTCTATATCACTTTTCCTTTAAAATTATCTGAGTTCAGTACTCTTTTGTATATTATCGGCACATTAGTTAAAAAAACACACAAAAAGATTTTCATTTTTATTGCGATTTGGGGTCTATTACATTATATTTTAAACAAATGATAGATATTGAAGAAGAACAGAACAGAGTTCCAAGAGCATTGCTTGTTGGCGAACCTGGAAATGATTTAATGGAATTAAAAGGCCTGGTTCAGACTTTAGGTTTGGATATTGTTCAGCGCCTCACATTAAACCGTCTCGAAATGCACCCTGCTTATGGAATGGGCACTGGTAAAGCTCAGGAAATTTGTGATTTAGCTCACGAAATTGAAGCAGATTGTATTATTTTTGATTTTAATCTTGAACCTCGAAAGCAGCGAAACTGGGAAGAATTAACTCATCTTTCTTGTTTTGACCGTCAGGAAGTTATTATCCGTATTTTTGCCCAGAGAGCTCAGACAAGAGAAGCTGTTCTTCAGGTTGAACTTGCCAGATTAATGTATTCTCTTCCACGACTGGCACATATGAACAACAATAATTTTTCCCGTCAGCGTGGTGGTGCCTTTGGTGCAAAAGGTTCGGGAGAAACTCAGCTGGAACTTGACCAGCGAATGGTTCGTGAAAAAATTGCCGCAACAAAAAAAGAACTGGCAGAAATTGAATTAAATCGTCTTACACAGCGCAAACAAAGAGATAAGAGTCCAACCTGTGCTTTAGTTGGATATACAAACGCAGGAAAATCCAGTCTCCTAAATGCTTTGACTGGGGCCGATGCCTTTGTTGAAAACAAACTTTTTGCAACTTTGGACCCTTTGACCAGAAAATTGCCTTTAAACGAAAGTGCCGGTGCTTTAATTACCGATACAGTAGGATTTATCAGCAATCTTCCTCATCACCTTATTGATGCCTTTAAGTCTACTCTGGAAGAATCGGCTCTTGCAGATTTACTGCTTATTGTTCTGGACTCTTCGGATCCTAATGCAGAGTTTCAGTATGATACAGTAATGTCAGTTCTTGAAGATATTGGAGCTGGAGACAATCAGCGCCTTGTTATTTTGAATAAAATTGATAAGGCTGAAGAAGACCCAACTACCCTTACAAAACTTAAACTGAGATTCCCAGGAGCTCTTTGCATCAGTGCCAGAGAACAGACTGGTTTTGATGAATTAAAAGAAAAGATTTTTGAATTACTTTACGGAGATATTTCGGATTATATTATTCCTGTCACCCAGGTAAATCTTATTAACGAAATGCGTAAGGCTGGTTGTATCCAGGTTGAAGAATGGCTGGATGACGGAGTTCATATTACAGCAAGAGCTTCGGGCCGACTTGCCGCTTTAGCACTCCCATACAAGGTGGAAAAACATGAAGATGAAACTCTATAAGCCGGAACGAAATGTAGAAAATATTACAGAAACTGTAAACAAAGTTCTGCTTGTTATAATTGGAGCTTTAATCGGCTTAATCTTAATTGGAACAATTCTTGGTTTTGTTACTAAAAAAGCAAAACCTGGAAAATACTATAGAACTCCAGATCCTTCTCCAAACGAAATCGAAAGCCTGAATAAAAATCGGGAAGAACAGATTGCCGCTTTTACAGGAATTAATACATTAAGAATTCTCACCCTTCCAGAAGAAGACAACGAAAAGGACAACGGTGCTTCTCTTGTTGTAAAACCATGGTTTTCATATGCAGAAGGCAACACAGAATTTTACGAAGAACTTTCTAAAAAACGAAACCTCATAACCGGCATTATTACCAGCTATTTCTCTACAAAAACAAAGAGCCAGCTGATGATGATTTCGGAAGATGATATAAAACTTTTCCTTCTGAACGAAATCAACAGTCAGATGACTCTTGGACAAATTAAGGATATTTATTTTACCGATTATTTATTCTTGAACTGATTCATCCTTTGAATCTACTACTACTGCTTCAACTTCAATTTCATCTTTCTCAATTTTTTTGTTCTGAACCAGTTTGATAATTTCCAGAGCAGTAATTCCCAAACCAACTACCAGACAAACGATTCCCACAACTCTGAGTAAAGTATGAATTACTGCAGAAATTGGAATGATGAATAAAAGTACTGCAATAAGAAGGCAGATTAAGCTTTCTGTTGTCATATGCTTTTTAAGTTCAGTCTGTTCTGAATTAAGCATTGAAGCTGTAATAAAACCTGTAACAGAAAAAGCAACAAGAGCAATACCAAGAATATAAGACATGATACTCCAGATGGCATTTACAGTTTTAAGAAGTGCAAATGGCATAATCACTGCAATAATACCAAGTCCAATACTAATTAAATTCTTAATGATAATAGCTTTTTTATAAGTTTCATTTGCAGAAACCTTTTTAAGTCCAATAAGATTAGTAATTCCATTTACAACTGAATAAGCACCAACAAAAAGAACCAGAATATACAGAACAATTGCAGGTTTTATAATAACAAGCAAACTGATTATTGAAAGAAAGATTCCAATAATTAAATTCTTAAATTTCATAAGGCACCTCACATAAAAATATAAATATATTTAAAAGATAATAAAACAAAGCTTATCCGTCAAAATTATTTTCTCAAACCATTAAGTAAATTTGTAGTTGAAGTCATAGCCTTCTGAACTGCATTCATTTTAGTTTCTTCAACTTTTTTATCTACAGCTTCTTCAACTTCTTCTTTGACTTCTTCAACTTTATTGTTTATATAATTTTCAAATTCTTTCTTTTTGTTTTCCAGAATTTTTTCCAGTGATTTAGCAGTATCAGCAAATTCAGAAAGTTTAGCCTTAACATCTTCAAAACTGTTGATTTCGCCTAAAGCACCGTTTGTATACTGATTGATTTTTTCGAATAAAACTTTCTCTGCTTCGACTTTAAGAAGCATAAGCTGAACTTTTAATTCTTCCAGTAAAGCGGCAATAAAGCGGTCATCAATATCTGTATCCAGTTTGATTTCTACTCCATTGCTGACTGTATATCCAGCAGTAGCAGAGAATTCCATAGCGTCAATTCTGTTCAAAACATTTGAATAACAATTAAATACATATTCAGGTTCAAAAGAGTTTGCAGTAAGACTCATGTTTTCAAAAGAACCAAAGCCTCCCAATGAGAAACCTTCGTCTTCATAAATCTTAATGTTTCCACCAAATTTAGAAGTAGCATTCAATGAAGGCATTCCAGGAACTTCAGCAGATGCCAAAAGGGACAGAGGAAGATTTGAACAGTCATAATCCATATTAATAAGAGGATCGTTTGAATAAGAACGGCAGTCAATTACAAGTGACGCACTATGTAAAACATTTCCAATAGAAATGTTTCCTTCACAGGAAGCAGGAACTCCCGCCTGATCCATATTAGATGAAATATGTCTTGCGGTAAAAGCAAAATCAGTTCCAAGTTTTCCGGAAGCAGAAATCTTTTTAATCCAGAACTTAGGTGGATTCTTACGGAAATAAACATTTCTTCCGGCTGAACGAGAACCCAACATTGACTTCATGATTTCTTTTTCAGTTTTCTTACCTTTAGCTTTGTTTGTATTTTTTAATTCTACAAGGTAATTTACAACCTGAACTACAGTTGGATAATATTTTCCTAAAAGCTGGTAACCTGCATTATTGAGAGTTCCAGAAATAAAGGCTTTTCCAGTATTCAAATTAATTGAGGTATAACGGTCAATTACATTTGCAACAATATCCTTATCATGATTAATTGAAGTATCAAGAGCTTCAATCATTTTAAGAATCGATTCTGAATCTGTTTGAACATCTTTTATAATAAGTTCAGTTTCTGCACGAAGATTCTGTGCCTGCTTGTAGGCATCGTTTATATTATTGATTGCCTGGGTCAACTGAGCAGGATTATCTTTAAGAGCCTTATAGTCATACTTCAGGACTTTTTCGCCGGCTTCGGTTGCGGCTTTAATTTTTTCAGAAACATCACCTGGCTTTTCCATCCATTTTTCAGCAAGAGCCTTTACCTGAACTTCAATATCTTTGCCAACTTCCAGCGTTGTCATTTCGTTCAGACTTTTTTCAAGAACAGATTTTGGATTATAGGAATCAATTAAATTTGTAATGGAATATTTAACCGAAGCAATTGCTCCGTCTGTTCTTTTACGGATACTCTTCATAAAGGCAGATTCATTTGCCTGTTTTGCTTTTTTGGCCTGTTTTTTTGCAAGTTTTGCGGCCAGCTTTGCAGAAATGTCTCCGGAATAGGTTCTGTCCGTGTTAGTCTCTACTCCAAGTATGCTGATTTCATCTGTAACAAATCTGAGTCGAAGCAGCTGAGTTAAATCAAAATCCAGTACAATTTTTTCAACTTCCACCAGGTTTTTCATTGGTTCTTTTTTATTGGCAATCTGAAGACCACCCATTCTAAAAGAAGCTCCAAAAAGACGGAAGTTTACATAATCAATGTCACATCTTGCCTTAAAAATTGATTCACAGGTTTCGACAATAACATTCTTAATGATTCTATTTTTAAAAGTTGTAAACAGAACACAGACAGTAAATAAGAAGGCAAAAACTGCAACGGCAGGAACCCATTTTACCCTACCCTTCTGTTTTTTAATTTCTTTTGCGATTAATGAAAGTTTTGCCATTTCTTTTTTGCTGATTTCGGCATCAGCAGGAATAGCATATCGAACTTTAGGTTTTCGAACTTTTTTAGGTTTGGCAGAAGTCTCCTGTTCGGTTGCAGTTACTTCTGTTTCGGAGACAGCTGCATTTTCTTCTTCAGAAGTTTCTTCAGTTTTATCAGGCAAGGCCTTTACAACAGGTTCAACTTCATAGAAAAATGAACGGACAAAAGCTTTGTCATCAGGAATATAAATTTTATTGAGGATTTTTCGTTTTAATGAATTTTCAGAATAGGTTTTGCGGAAAATTTTAGGAAGAGACTTCTTTTTCATAGCATATCTCCTATTTCTGTCATTTTCTTTACAAGAGGAATTTTAGTCACAAAAGTAATAAGTTTTGTTTTACGAATCTGAGGAGCTGCAAATCGTCTCCATAAGTGAAGAACTCCTCTGGCTATAAAATAAACTGGAACATAGATTATAAGACTAAAAAGAAGTGATCCCATAACAATAGAATTATTCAGTTTTGTAAAAGCCACAAAAGGAATATCCATAATAAATCCAAAGAAATTATTAAAGGAATCTATTGTCAAAAAGGCATACCCCAATTTATCAAAAATCGGATCAAAGACTGGAGCAATCAATGCAAAAATGAAAGTAAATATTGCAAGACATCCACGATGTATGCGTAAAAAAACAAAAAGAATGGCAAGTACATACCAGAATAAATTATCTTTTGGCATGAAGCCTAAAATCATTCCAAGACAAACCCCATGTGCTATTTCGCCAGGGTGGGAATTGCTGTTAAGGACTTTTAAAAATCTAACGATTGCTTTTAGCATATATCCTCCAAGAGTTAATTTTATTACAGACATATGAAAAAAACAAATATTAATTTTGTTATAAAAACAGTTCTATCTCCAGTCTGCAAAATTACCTTTCTTAAAGGTATTGATTACATTTGGCCCTGGCTTAAAGTTCTTAACAAAGAACAAAAGATCTGAGGCATAAGGAGATGCAAGATATTCTGAATTATAACTTAAAGAAACTTTTTCACTTTTACCTGTTTCCTGGGTTCGAGCTAAAGCCCCATTAAATCGAATTAAATCTACTGCAGCTTTTTCCAGGCGTTCCAGTTTCTTTTCCCGTAAAAGTTTTTTAACAAATTCAATCTGAAGATTTTCGATTTCTTTATGAGAAGTTCCGCCGCAACTACAATTCTTGAAAACTGGCAATGCTCCGTAAGTTTTGCCAAAGAGTTCAAAAAAAGCAGAAGGTTTTATCTTTAAGGCATGACAGATTGTATTGAACCATGGTACAGCCCTTCCGTCGTTGTAAAAAACACTGCAGCTTAAAGCAATTTTTTGAGCAGCTGCAATTTCTTTTTCAGAGATTTTGTCGGTTTTGATTACATGATATGGAGGTGTACTTTCAAACTCCAGATGAAGTTCCTTTGCCCGGTCAAATAAATCTGTTCCAGGAAGAACCGAAAGACAGAACAATTCCAGATTATTTGGATAAAGGGAAATTGCGTAATCAATTCCATCCTTAAAACCGTTCAAACTTTCAGAAGGAAGGCCATAAATTAAATCCAGACCAAAAACAATTCCTTCTTCATTCAAATAACCAATATTTCTCGAAAATTGCTTTCGGTTAATGTTTCTGTTTACCAGCCTTAAAACTGCATCATCAGCACTCTGAAGTCCAATCTGCAAGGCACAAGGAATCTTTGTAAAGGCATGAGCCAGTTCCCGGTCAATAAATTCTGCACGAGCTTCAAAATAATAAAAAGTATCAGGAGTCTTTTTAGCAATTAAATTGATTAATTCAACTGCCCGTTTTTTACTGGAATTGTAAGTTGGATCCAGAACAAAAACCTGCGGAACTTTCTTTCTGGCAAATAAATCCAGTTCTTTTTCGATTCGTTCCATTGGCAAATGTCGCACAGTTTTAGAACCTTTTGATTCATAACAATAGGAACATTTAAAAGGACAGCCCCTGGCAAGTTCCCACAAGGCCCCTTCATATTCAGCAGAATCTAAAGTCTGGTCCAGATATGGCGAAAAAGAAAAATCATTACACAAAGGAGACATTACTACCTGACTCTTTGAATCAGCCGTAATTTTTTCATCTGCAATTTTTTTTACAACTTCTGGAACCGAAAGTTCCCCTTCTCCACTAACCAGAAAATTAAATTCACTAAAACCATAAGGATTTGCCGTTACTTCAGGGCCACCTGCAATGCAGACAATGCCTTTTTCTCGCAAAGTAACTCCTGCCAGGGATAGAACCTTTCTGTTCCACATAAAAACAGAAAAACATACAATATCAGGTTTTTCTTCAAGAAGCTTTTTAACAATAAAATCGGATTTTTGAGAATCGGAACTGCCGGCATTAATATAATCTTCATCTTCTGCAGAAAAAGCCTTAAGCACCACCTGACACATATCTTTTGTTGAAGAATTATGTTTAAGGGCAGAAGCAATACAGGCTGCTCCTAAAGGAAGAGCCTGAGGAGATTTTTCGATTAAGAGTGTTGTACAGACTATTTTCATTATTTTGCAGCTGCTTTTTTGTTTCGTTTCTCGATATAAAGTCTCTCGTCTGCAGTCATCAATAAATCTTTAATATTTGCATGCTGTGAGTCAAATTCTACAGAACCAAAGCTGCAGGATAAAGTGAATGGGAAATTACGCTGTTTTCCTACAGCCTCACAAAGTCTATTTAATTTTTCTCGGAAAGTATTTTCGTAATTATGATTCATACCAACTGCAATTGCCGCAAATTCATCACCACTGATTCTGGCAATAATATCGTTGGTTCGTAAAGCACCGGTAAATACTTCGGCCATGGCTTTAATTGCATTATCACCCATTTTATGACCATAAGTATCATTGATTTTCTTTAATCCGTCCAAATCAGCAAAGAACAGAAGCCCCGAAGAATTCATCTCTGAGGCCATATTGATTGTTCTTGAACCAAACTCCATAAATCCACGGCGATTTAACAGGCCTGTCAATTCATCAGTTTGAGTCTGCAATGTTAAGTCAGAATTATCAGCCTGCAATGCTTCGTTGGCTTCAAAAAGTCGTTTATTTTCATCCAGTTTATGAGAATATTCATAAGACTGTGTAATTGCATTGGCAATAATTTTTAATGAAATAGTATTTAATTCAAAGTTTTCGTTTTTACTGCGGCATACAAGATAACCGTAATTCAATTCGCCAGAAAAAATTGGCTGTAAAATATAAACACCTTTTCCTGATTCCTTAAATTCCTCTGGAATCAGAGTTTCTTTTGGATTAAAAGAATAATATTTGTTATAGGCTCTTAATCCATTTTCAGCATTTACATAGATAACAGAATCTACATTTTCTGGAAGTTCAATTTTATCCTGGCGCATAAATTTAATTGGTCTGTCGTATAATGCAATAAAGATTGAAGCCATCTGTGTAGATTCAAGAATATATTTTAAGGTGTAAGAAAAGACTTCCAGGGTTGTGGTTGAATGAACCATATCAAAAATTGTATTCAAGTTATCAATATCTGAAAGAATATTAAAATATTTTGAATTAGCAGAAAGATTTCGCTGCTGATCCGCTTTTGACCGTCTGAAACGCCCTTTTCCATCCATAAAAACTGTATCGTTGTTATCAAGATCAATACAACCGCAAGACTGTCGGTAAATTGGTTCTGCTTCGATAATTGTCTGTTTTGGAATCTTCTTTCCAGTTGATTTCAGTTTTTTACAGATACACTGGGCAGCTGTTCTTCCCTGCTCAAAAAGTTTCTGATTAATTGTAGATAATTTTGGATTGTGAAGATAAGATTTTGAAGTATCATCAAAACCAATAACCTTTACATCCTTAGGAACACTAAGTCCAATTTCTTTAAGTGCCGCAACACAACCAATAGCCACAAGGTCATTGGCACAAACAATTGCATCAAAAGGAAAATCATTTGCGGATTTAAAATTACTTAAAAGCAAATCGTGGGCAGTTTTTGTATTAAAGTCTCCATGGAAAAAATAAGAAGCATCATACTTCATTTTATTTTTATCCATAGCCTTAATAAATTCCTGATATCGTTCCTGTGCCTCGATAGAATTAGTTTTTATAGCTGAAAAATAGGCAATATTCTGACACTTATGTACTTTTTTAAGGTGATGCACAATTTCATCATAAGCTTTTGAACAATCAGTTTTTAAACATACACTGTTAGGTACATCAAGATCTGTAGCAATAGAAACAACCGGCTGATTTTGACTGAATCCATTTAAATAATAAGCCAGTTCTTCTGACTTCATATAAGAAGTAAAGCCACCAGTAAGTACAATTATTCCATCTATCTGTTTAGAAAAAAACAACTCTGCACCAGCCCAATGCTGATAATCATACATTCCAATTGTATTGTGAGGGTTTTTTATCTGACCAACTACAACATGAATATCTCTGTCCTTACAATATTCTATAATTCCATTGATAATATCCGTTGCGTATTCTAAAGCAAGAGTATGAACTAATACACCTATTGTCTGCATAAGCTAGTATAACCTTTTGTATCTTTTCTCTATATCGTGAATCAATTTATATTCAAAAGAATCTGACAAAGCAATCCAGCTGGCTTCAATCATGTCACCTGAAACACCAACGGTTGTCCAGCTTGCTTCACCATCAGTACTTTCTATTATAACACGAACTTTAGAAGCTGTGGCAGATTTTCCATCAAGAACACGAACTTTAAAGTCCACAAGTCTGATTTTACTTACTGCAGGATAGAATCTTTCAAGAGCTTTACGCAAAGCAATATCCAAAGCGTTTACAGGACCGTCCCCTTCTCCCGCTGTAATTTCAATCTGTCCATCAACTTCAACTTTAATCTGAGCGCAGGAACAAACTCCTTCTTCTGGACGAGGGAAAGAACCATTTGTCTGATAATAATGAAGCTTAAAGAAAGGCTGGTACTGACCAAGCAGCTTTCGTACCATCAGTTCAAAACTGCCATCTGCACCTTCAAACTGATATCCCTGGAATTCCAGTTCCTTCATTTTGTCTACAATATCCTGAACAACAGCATCTGATCGTTTTATATTTGGAACAAACTTTTCAATTTTTTCGATAATTGTACTTCGGCCTGCAACTTCACTCATTAAGAATACACGGCTGTTACCAACCAGTTCTGGCTGAATGTGTTCATAGGCAAAAGGATTTTTTAATACAGCATCAATATGCATTCCCGCTTTATGGGCAAAAGCACTGGAACCAACAAAAGGCATTTGAGAATTTAAGCTGATGTTTGTAATTTCAGAAACTCTGCGACAAATTGATGTTATGTTAGACATATTTTCTTCAGGAATTGTCTTATATCCCATCTTCAACTGTAAATCTGGAATAATAGTCGAAAGGTTGGCATTTCCACTTCGTTCACCAAAACCAAGCAGAACTCCCTGAACATGAACTGCCCCTTCTGTAACTGCAACTAAAGAGTTAGCAACTGCAAGGCCACTGTCATTGTGAGTATGAATACCGATTTTTACTTTATCACCAAAAAGCTTTACTACTTCAGAAACTGCTTTACGACATTCATCAATCATAAAGCCACCTTTTGTTTCACAAAGACAAACTACTTCTGCACCACCTTCAATTGCGGCTGCAAGAGTTTTAAATGCATATTCCTTGTCTTCCTGATAGGCTGTAAAAAAGTGTTCAGCATCATAAAAAACAGTCTTTCCGTTTTCCCGTAAGAACTGACAGGTCTCCCTAATCATGGCAAGATTTTCTTCCAGGGTTGTCTTAAGAATATCGGTTACCTGGAATGTCCATGATTTACCAAAAACAACTACATAATCTGTCCCTGCTGTTAAAAGACTCTGAAGGTTAGCATCTTCGGAACATTTTATATTTTTTCTACGAGTTGAACCAAAAGCACAAAGTTTGGCATTTTTAAGAGGAACCTTTTTCATTGTCTGAAAGAATTCCAGATCTTTAGGATTGCTGCCTGGATTTCCTGCTTCAATGTAATCAATTCCTAATTCATCTAAAGCCTGGCAAATATGAATCTTATCCTGAACCGAATAACTGATTCCTTCTCCCTGGGCTCCATCTCGTAATGTAGAATCTAAAATGTCTATCTTCTTCATATTTAAAATATAACTCTAAAAATAAAATTAATCTATAAAACTTAGCTTTTTTACTATATACTATATAATTATATCTATCTCAAAAAGGATGTATTATGAAAAAATCTATTAAAACATTTCTGATTACAATTGCTGCTTTAATTCTTTCTTCCTCTATGTGGGGACAGACCCTTCTTAATCCTGAAGTGCAAACCAAGGTAATGAATTCGGTTTTTGAAGTTGTAGTTGATAAAGTTGAATCTACCAACATAACTTACGAAAAGAAACTGCCACTGGAAAGAATTCCTTTTGCAATCCGCAATGACAAATATATTTCAATTGGAACTGCCTTTTTAATGGAAGACGGAAAATTCTATTCTGCCTCTCATGTTTTCAATCTGTTCCACGACTCTGTTTATAAAAACTATTACATCCGAAATGCAAAGGGACAGACCTTCAAAGTTAATCAGATTACATCCCTTTCTAATCAGAGAGATTTTATTTCGTTTACAGTTGAAAATTTTCAGATTCCAGAAAATTCCGGATTAAAAGCCGCTGACCATTTCCAGCTTAATACTACAGTTTATTCAGTAGGAAATGCTCAGGGACAGGGAGTTATTATCCGAAACGGAATGATTACCAGTCAGACCCCAGAAGATTTAAATGGTGAATGGAACTGGCTTAGATTCAGTGCCGCTGCAAGTCCTGGAAACTCTGGTGGTCCACTAATTTCGGAAGAAGGAGATGTAATCGGTATCATTACAATGAAAAACGAAACCGAAAACCTGAACTATGCCCTTCCTTTCTCCGAAACAGAAACCGGCAAAAATGGAAAAGGTATTATTGATTATCATTCAAGCTACGGCATTCCAAACCTTCTTCCAATGAGCAAATATTTTGAATTAAAACTTACAATTCAGTTGCCTTCCTCTTATGAAGCAGTTCATAAACAGATAATGGACGCCTACAACAAAAAAATGCAGGAAGTTGTAGCTGAAATCCGAAAAGAATATAATCCTGATGCTCCAAAAGGCTTTGGACGTTCAAAAGAATTCCCATTCTTCAATAATGCTTATTCAAGTGACACTCCAATGACAATTTATCTTGGAGATTCTGGCAGCTGGGATATGAGTCCTGGAGAAACAAGAACATACATGCTGAAAGATAATGGTTCAATCGAATACGGCTACCTTATGAGATATTATATTTTTACCATTACAAAACCTGATTCTCAATCTCTGGAAGATTTAATTACAAATCCTAAAGGCTACATGGATGAACTGAGTAAAGTAATTAACTTGAACCGTACAATTGCAGGCGAAAAAATTGCCATTACCTCTTTTGGAGAACCAGAAAAATCTGAAACCTACAGAGACTACTTTGGCAGAACCTGGTATGTTAATTACTTTGCTGCAGATTTTACAGATCAGATGCTTTTAAGTTTTGCTCTTCCTCTTCCAACAGGTCTTTATGTATTTGTAAGACTTACTTCAAGAGGTACAATCTGTTCTTCAACTTATCTTGATATGCAGTTTGTTGCAGACCATACTTACACAGAATATTTTGGAGAAGTTCGTAACTGGAAAGAATATCTCGCCCTTTCAGAAAAGCTGGAACAGGGAAAATCCGAAATGGAAAAACAGTTTGCTATGGAATATTCTGATGAAAAATTAGTTTTTTCTACAGAAAACATGAAGATTTCAATTACTCCTGACCTGATGCCACTTACAGACGAAAACCGCATCTGTTCAACTAACGCCTTTGTATTAAAAAACAATAAAGTTGTTCAGGAAGCAAGAGGTCTTACATTATATTCAAAACCAAAAACCGAAGATTTTAAATATGCCTATGTGTGTAAAATTCCAAAACCTCTTCCTGGGGCTGCAAAAAAGCTAAATGAAAAATGGAATCAGCAGATAGGAAAAGTTGCTCCATATAATTCGGAACCATACAATTACGGTTCCAGCACATATCTGGACACAATTATGTATGAAGGAGAAAATCCATCTGAATTATATCTCTACAGTTTTGAATTAATTAATCAAAATCAGTTTGAAGAAGTCAAAGCCTTTGGAGAAAAGATTATAGAAAATATTGAGATTAAATAGATTATCTGTCGAAGACTCTGCGGCCATCTACAAACAGGCCATGAACTTTACCTGTAAGCTTCATGCCTTCAAAAGGAGTTGCTTTACCCTTGCTGCAGAACATTCTTGAATCTACAATCCAAACTTCTTCCGGATCAACCAGAGTTAAATCTGCATCGTAGCCAGCTTTTAAAAGCCCTTTCTGTAAGCCAAAAATTCTTGCAGGATTTGCTGACATAAGCTGGCTTAATCGTCTTGGGTTGAATTTATTGTCTTTTACAAGAACTGTATTACATACTCCATAAGCAGTTTCCAATCCTGTAAAGCCTGGACTACCACCTGCTTTATCTTCCAGAGTATGAGGAGCATGGTCTGTAGAAATAACATCTGCAGTTCCGTCCCGTAAAGCTTCGATTAAAGCAACTCTGTCGTCTTCGCTTCTTAAAGGAGGATTTACCAGCGCTCTGATAAAAGGTTCCTCTGTTCCTACCAATGCCAAATGATGAGGAGTAACTTCGCAAGTCACTTTAAAACCGCCATCCCGTTTTGGTGTTGGAGTAAATTCTACCCCTTCTTCAAAAGCCTGGTATGCGGCAACCGATTCATCTGCGGCATAATCAGCGGCTTCATCATAAAGTTCATTTTTAGCCATGCGGATTGCATTCATTGCAGTTGCAGTACTAACATGAGCAATATGAACATGACATCCAGCCTGTTTTGCCAGCATAATATTTCGTACAGTTGCAGTATCTTCTGCAAGAGCTAAAATTTCGTTTGCTTTTGTAAGTTCCAAATCAATTTTGTTAATTGCTTCTTCATCAACTTCTTCTGCATCATCAGAATTTCCGCTGGCAGAATTTGTTCCCCATGCAGAAAGACCAACTGCCTTCATAACTTTTAATGCTTCCTGACGATATGGACGAGCCGCAACTGCAAGACTTGGATCTTCACTATGACAGCTGACAACAAGACCTTTATCTGCCGCAATTGTCATTGCTTCAAGCATTACAGAACTGGACAAGACATCTTTTCCGTCTTCTGTAATCATTGGTACATAACTAGGATTAATAGAAACAAGGTGATCTAAAGTCTGACCATCAAAATTTTTTGTAATGCTGACAGTCTGGAACAATTTACTTAAGCCAATTTTTGCCCCTTCTTTTTCAATATCCAATGCCATATCATAAGAAGAAACAACAGGATTTGTATTAGGCATGGCAAAAATTGTACTGTAACCTCCAGCCGCTGCTGCATGCAAACCGCTGTTCAAATCTTCTTTTGCAGTCTGACCTGGATAGCGCAAATGAACATGCATATCAATAAAGGCTGGAGTAAGAGTCAATCCGCGGCCGTCATATAATTCAAGCTTTGCTTCATCTCCAAGTCCATCTTCTTTCAAAACTGCTTTGGCAAATTCAGAAACAGTTTCCGATGAAGTAAAATACCCCTGAAAAATCGATCTGATTTTTTTGTCTACAATAAGCACTGCTCCTGCAGTCTGAATTGCTTCATCAAGAAGCTGAACATTATAGATTAAAGTCGCTTTTATCATATTTTCCCGCTGATTTTTTAGTTATTGTTTGAACCTGCTACATAAAGAGTATCGCAGTATTCACATCTGTATAAACCCTTCTGTTTATTAACAAGAATAAACTGAGGATTTGAATAGTGTTCTGTCTGTGTAATACATCTTGGATTTTTGCAGTTGAAAACGCCGCTTACCTTTCCTGGTAATTCCATGTTAATTTTGCGGGTAATCTTTTCGTTTTCAATTACATTTACACAAATATTTGGATCAATAAAACCAAGAATTGAATAGTCAATATTAATGATGTTATCAATCTTAATAATATCTTTTTTACCAGATTTTTCTGATGGAACATTCTGAATTAAGCAGGATGTAAAAGGAAGCTTATCAAGACCAAGCCACTGATAAATCTGCCATCCAGCACCTGCACGAATATGATCAATTACAAGACCGTTTTTGATTGTAGTTACATTTAACATTTTTCAGTTCCTCTTTTTTGATTAAAGACTTCCAGTGATTTTTGCAATCAAAGCCATACGGGCATACATACCATATTTTACCTGTTTGAAGTATGCTGCTCTTGGATCTTCATCTACATCGTAAGTAATTTCGTTTACACGAGGAAGTGGATGAAGAACAATCATATTCTTTCTTGCCATAGACATCTTCTGTTTATCAAGAATATAGCTGTCCTTTAAGCGAATGTAATCCTGTTCATTAAAGAATCTTTCTTTCTGAACACGAGTCATATAAAGAATATCAAGCTGATCCATTACTGCATCAAGGCTTTCAACAATTTCGTATTTTACACCAGCTGGTTCCAGAACATTTGTAATCAGATAATCTGGTACAGTAAGTTCTTTTGGACTGATGAAGATGAATTTATTTCCTTTGAAGTGGCGTAAAGCTTCTGCTAAAGAATGAACAGTTCTACCAAACTTTAAGTCTCCACAGAAACCTACAGTATGATTTTCAAGTCCACCTAAAAGCTGTCTGATTGTAACTAAGTCAGTCAAAGTCTGAGTTGGATGATAGTGACCACCGTCCCCTGCATTGATAATTGGACATGCAGAATATTTACTTGCTAACAAAGCAGCCCCTTCTTTTGGAGTACGCATTGCAATAACATCAGCGTATGAAGAAACAACTCTAATTGTATCAGCTAAAGTTTCACCTTTTGAAGTAGAAGTATTATCTGCATCAGAGAATCCTTCTACAGAACCACCCAATCTGAGCATTGCAGCTTCAAATGAAAGACGAGTTCTAGTACTTGGCTCAAAAAAAAGTGTCGCAAGAATTTTCCCGCGACACACATCTTGAAATGATTTAGGATCAACAATAATCTGTTCAGCCAATGCACAAATTTCTTCGATTTCAGAAACAGATAAATCATCAGGCTGAATTAAATGACGACCAGTTAACATTTGGTAACCTCTTAAAGAATTTTTATTAGTATACCAAATGTTAGCCGGTTATGGAAGTTTTATTGATGTATTTTTTGCATTGTTAAAACTTCAAATTTTCGATAAAATATTTCTATATATATTCAATTTTATCGAGGCATAAAAAATGGCATTTGTTGATGAATTATTAAACAAAGCAAAAGCTGCAAACAAAACAATCGTACTTTGTGAAGGCGAAGATAAACGCGTTGTTGAAGCAGCATCACAGATTGTAAAAGACGGAATCGCCAAAATCATTTTGATTGGTTCTGACGACGATATTAAAGCAAGTGGATCAAACGCTGATTTAAGCGGTGTTACTGTTATTGATCCTGCTAAAGATGCTAACGCTGATAAATATGCTGAACTTTTGTTCAAAGCAAGAGAAGGCAAAATCAACAAAAAAACAGGTGCACCAGAATATGCTGATGTAGCTGCTGCAAAAGCTGCAATTCTTAAAGATCACACAATGTATGGTGCTCTTATTCTTAAAGCTGGAGATGCAGATGGATTTGTTTCAGGTGCATGTCACTCAACAGCCAACACACTCCGCCCAGGTTTACAGGTAATTAAAACAGCTCCTGGATTCAAAACAGTTTCTTCTTGTTTCATTATGGTTGCTCCAGAATCTGGAAATCCATACATCAAAGAAGGAGTTTCAGTATTCGGTGACTGTGCTATTAATATTGAACCAACTGCAGAAGAACTTTCTGATATCGCAATTGCTTCTGCTGATACTGCAAAGAAAATCGGTGGAATTGAACCACGCGTTGCAATGCTTTCTTTCTCAACAAAAGGTTCTGGAAACGATGCAAAATTCTATGACACAGTTTCTAAAGTTCAGAAAGCAACAGAATTGGCTAAAGCCGCAGCTCCAGACTTAGCATTGGACGGAGAATTCCAGTTTGATGCTGCTATCGCTCCAGAAGTTGGAGAACTCAAAGCTCCAGGTTCAAAAGTTGCAGGTCATGCAAATGTATTCATCTTCCCTAACATCAATGCAGGTAACATCGGTTACAAAATCTGCCAGAGAATGGGTGGATGGATGGCAATCGGTCCAATCTGTCAGGGCTTTGCAAAACCATTAAACGACTTAAGCCGCGGGTGTTCAGTAGAAGACATCGTTGCTACAGTTGCAGTAACTGCACTTCAGGCATAGTAGTTTAGTTCGATAAATAAAAAAAGACTGTTTTCATTCGAAAACAGTCTTTTTTTTGCTTTTCAAACTATGGTCGCACCCAGTAGTCATTATTTTACTGGAATGCCACACAACGGGTGCGCTGGCATGCGTAGTTTGCTTCGCAAACTACGGTCGCACCTGGTAGGCACTATTTTACTGGAATGCCACACAACGGGTGCGACACTTCCCAGGCCTCAGCAATTTTCAAAATCTTTGGTTCGCTGAACATAGGACCTGCAAACTGCATACCGATTGGCATTTTATCTGCAGAAGTAAAGCCTGCTGGAACCGAAATAGAAGGAATACGAGCAAGATTTACGAAAGTTGTATACAAGTCAGAAAGATACATTTCCAAAGGATTATCAACTTTTGAACCAAGCTTAAATGCAGCAGTTGGACAAGTTGGACAAAGAATAATGTCATAAGATTCAAATACCTTTGCAACTTCCTTCTGGATTCTGGCACGAACAGTCATACCTTTTTTATAAGTATCGCCAGAGAATTGTTCAGAAAGAACATAGTTACCAATTACAATACGGCGTTTTACTTCAGGACCAAAACCTTCAGAACGAGTATCAACATAAAGTTCATCATAACCTTTCTGATTATCAACACGGCGTCCATAACGAATACCATCAAAACGGCTTAAGTTAGAAGCAGCTTCAGAAAGAGCAATTACATAGTAAGAAGCAATAGAAGCATCAAGAATTGGCAAATCAACTTCGTCAATTTTTGCACCTTTTGATTCAAACCATTTACGAGTATCTTCAAAAGCTTTTACTACATCAGGATCAGCACCTTCAGTTTTAAGGAACTGTTTTGGAATAGCAACTTTAAGAGCTGCAAATTCAGAATCAGACATAGCAGCAAGATTTTTTAATTCAGCAGCATTTGGCAAATCAGCAGAAGTGTCGTCATACATATCAACACCGCACATAGCAGCCAAAGGTTCTGCAATATCAGCAGGAGTATGACCAAGAATACCAACCTGATCCAAAGAAGAACCGTAAGCAACAACACCCCAACGGCTCAAAACACCATAAGTTGGTTTAAGACCATAAATACCACAGTACGAAGCTGGCAAACGAACAGAACCACCAGTTTCAGTACCAATACCAAACAATGCCTGGTTAGCAGAAACAGCCGCAGCAGAACCACCAGAAGATCCACCAGAAACAAATTCGCGGTTGATTGGATTTCTTGTTGCCCCGTAGCTGGAATATTCTGTAGAAGAACCCATAGCAAATTCATCCTGATTACAACGACCAAGAGGAATAGCACCAGCTTTTTCAAGACGGTCAATTACAGTTGCATTATATGGAGCCACATAACCTTCAAGGATTTTTGATCCACAAGTTAATTTGTGACCTTTGCTGGAAATATTATCCTTGTTAGCAAATGGAAGTCCAAGCAATGGTTTTTCTTCAAACAATTTGTCTAAAGTACCTGCTGCTTTTGCATCTGCAATTGCCTTGTCTGCAGCTTCTGCCTTTGTAACAGCATCTTCGTACATTTCGATAAATGCATTCAAAGGAATAGCAGAGTTTTTATCGTTTTCAAAAGTGTCTCTGGCAGATTTTACCAGTTCAACACTTGTTACTTTTCCGTTTTTTAATGCTTCACGAGCTTCTTTAATTGTATATAACATAGAATTTCCTTTTATGGGGGAGGTCTCCCCCTGCGCTTCAAACTACAAGTAGTTTTCCGCTACCCTCTCTGCGGGGACACCCCGCAACGCCCCGGAATCAAACACCATTTCCCGTGCCATTAACGGGGGCTAATCACCGCCAACCGTAAATCGCCAGTGCCAACCAGTTCGCTCGATAAATCTCGCTCAACGCCATTTTATCAATGAACCTAAAACAGCCGCCCCGGCGCCAGTTTTTTAACGGTTCTTCGATTTTAGGCGCCTTCTCCAAGAACTTTAGGTACCTGAAAGTAGCCATCCATAAAGTCTTTTGAAACTTTCTTTACATCAGAAACTTCAAGACCTTCAACAACTGTATCACCACGAAGTTTATCGGCTTCGGTGCTTGGATAAGCATCATATGGGTTTTCGCTGTCATCATATTTTGAAAGGATGTCGAAATATCCTACAATTTCGTCTACCTGTTTTTTCAATGTTTCCATGTTTGTACTTTCTGGAGACAAACGAGATAAATAAAGCAGATTTTCAAGAGTCTGCTGATCAATTTGTTTATGTTGTGTAGCCATAGAATAGTATTATATAGAAAATAGTTCAGAATGTCATCTATTGAAGATTTTTAGCTGAACCCAATAATTTATTTGATTGTCTTTCCAATGCTGAATGCTTTGCCTGCAATTTCACCAAGTTTAATATAGTTGTGATTTACAGGGTCATAAGTGATTGGATTTAATTTTGAAGGATCAATCTTTCCATCTGTAAGGATTTTTTCATCAGCACAAACATTAATGATATTTCCAACCATACAGCCGCAGCTATCATCAAAAGATACCAGTTCACATTCAATACACATTGGCAGTTCATTGATGACAGGAGCATCAACAAATTCAGATTTTGTAGATGTAAAACCAGCTTTAGTAAATTTGTCAGGATTGTCGTTTCCACTAACAATTCCTACATAATCGCAAGCGGCTACATGTTCTGCATCTGCCATGCTTACAGTAAATGCCTTTTTTGCAAGAATATTCTTTGCAGTTTTGTGAGCAGGATCTACACAGATTCCAATCTGATTTGTATCATGAATTCCACCCCAAGCCGCATTCATAACATTTGCACTACCATCTTCATTGTAAGTTGCAATCATTAAAACTGGCATAGGATACATAAAAGTCTGTTTACCAAAATTTGTTTTCATTATTTACTCCTAAAAGCATTATACCACAGTTTCGTTATTACGAGGAGATGAGTTATTTTTCGTCATTGCGAGGAACTTGCCTTATTTTTCGTCATTGCGAGGAGATGCCTTATTTTTCGTCATTGCGAGGAGCTTGCGACGAAGCAATCCAGTGTAGTAATGGATTACTTCGTCGCCTTACGGCTCCTCGTAACAACAGAACCCGTGGTATTATTAAGTCTCCATCTGCGTTTCATTCTTAATTTTTCATTTTTAATTTCTTAATTTCTCTAACATTGAAAAATTCATTTTTTTACTATATAAAAGTAGTTGAAAATCATATAAATATGGAGAATGAAATGAAAAAACTTTCTACTACTTTACTTCTGGTTTTATGTGCTGCACTTTGTATGACTTTTACTGGATGTAACAAAAAATCTACTGCAAAAACAGAAGCAACAACTCCAGCTACAATTTTGGCTCAAGACTTTTTAGCAATTACTAAAGCCGACAATTCTATTTCATTGGAATCATTGGCAGACAAGCTTGTATCAAACGAAATTATTCCTTTTGGTCCTGCAATCATGGAAGTTGAAGAAGGCTACTTAAACGGATTTACTTCCGAAGTAACTGGCTTTTCAGAAGGCATGATGTTTGGTCCTATGATTGGTTCAATTCCTTTTATTGGTTATGTATTCAAAACTGATAAATCAGCAGATTTAATTTCTTCATTAAAAGAAAAAGCTGATCTTCGCTGGAATGTTTGTACACAGGCCGACGAAATGGTAACAGAATCTTCAAAGGACTATGTTTTCTTTGTAATGGCTCCAGCTAATTTTGACGAATTCTAATTTTTTTCAGGAGTCCGATTTGATTTTTTCCAGCATCACTTTTTTGTACTTCTTTTTACCTGCTGTAATTCTAGTTTATTTAGTGATGCCGGCAAAAGCAAAAAATTCCGTAATTTTTATTTCCAGTCTGTTTTTTTATGCCTGGGGCGAAAAACTACTGGTACTTTTATTTTTAGGCTCCATTATTTTTGGATGGATAATGGGCCTATTAATAGAAAAAAAACGCAATTCACCCTGGAGTAAAGTTTTCCTTATTTTTGCAGTCATCGTAAATTTAGGAATTCTTTTCTATTTCAAATACACAGACTTTTTTATCCAGAGCATCAATCAATCCTTAAAAATATCTATTCCATTGCTTAAAATTGCCCTTCCTATTGGAATCAGTTTTTATACTTTTCAGCTTTTAAGCTATGAAGTAGATGTTTACAGAGGAACTGTTCCTTCCCAGAAAAGTTTCATCGATTTTGGAACTTATGTTGCAATGTTTCCACAGCTGATTGCGGGGCCTATCGTCCGTTACAGCGACATTCAGACACAACTTAAAAACCGTCAGCACACTTTGGAAAAAACAAGTCAGGGCATCGGCAAGTTCATTTTAGGTTTTTCTAAAAAAGTACTTATTGCAAATTCTTTAGGACAATTCACTGCTGTTTTCACAACTTCAACAGATCTGTCAGTTCTTTACTACTGGCTTTATGCTCTTGCTTACATGCTTCAGATTTATTTTGATTTTTCCGGATACAGTGATATGGCAATTGGTCTTGGAAAAATCTTTGGTTTTGAATTCAATAAAAACTTTGATTATCCATACATTTCAAAAAGCATTACCGAATTCTGGAGAAGATGGCATATTTCTCTTGGAACCTGGTTCAAAGATTATGTATACATTCCTCTTGGAGGCAACAGAAAAGGAAAAGGCCGTCAGATTTTCAATATTTTTGTAGTCTGGATGCTTACCGGTTTATGGCATGGAGCGGCATGGAATTTTGTTCTCTGGGGAATCTATTTTGCAATTCTTTTGATAATCGAAAAACTTTTCTTAAAGAAGTTTCTTGATAAACACAACATTTTTGCTCACATTTATCTGCTGTTTTTGATTTTGCTGGGATTCGTATTATTCAATGCTTCCAGTTTGAATCAGGCAGTCAGTGATATTGCAGGTCTTTTCAGTTTTGGAAAGCTTCCTCTTATTTCTGCAGAAGCAATTTATTATTTAAAATCCTACGGAATTATAATTGCACTTGCAGTGATTTTTGCAACTCCACTTCCAAAAAACCTGTATATCAAATTAAGCGGAACAAAAGCAGAAAAATTCCTGATGATTGCAGAGCCTTTGGTTTTAGCATTCTTATTAATTATTGGAACAGCCTTCCTTGTAGATGGCTCATTCAATCCATTCCTTTACTTCAGATTCTAGGGGGCAAAAATGAATAGCAATAAAATTAAACACATTCTTACAATTACATTTTTGGCTCTTATCTGTTTTTCTTTTTCGGGAATCCTGATTTTTGCCCCAAAAAAAGATTATTCTATGACAGAACGCCGAACTCTTAAAAAGGTTCCTGCTCCAAACTGGCAGAATCTTTCTTCTGGCAAATTCATGTCCGATTTTGATGATTTTGCACTGGATCAGTTTCCACTTAGAGACAACTTCAGAAGTCTAAAAGCAGTATTTTCAAAATATGCACTTTTTCAAAAAGATAACAATGGTCTTTATCTTTACAAAGGATGGCTTTCAAAACTTGAATATCCTGAAAATCCCGAAAAAATTGGCAGACAGATATCAAAGTTGAACTCCATCTACAAAACTTATTTAGAAAACTCAAACTGTAAAATCTATCTTTCCATAATTCCGGATAAAAACTATTTTCTTGCCCCAAAAGCAAAGTTCCCGGTTATGAATTATGATTATCTTTTAGAAACAGTTCAGAACAAACTCTCCTATGCAGAATTTATCGATATTTTTCCTCAGGTCAGTCTGGAATCTTTCTATAAAACAGACCAGCACTGGAAACAGGAAAAAATTCTTCCGGTTGCAGATACTCTCTTACAGGTAATGGCAAATCAGAAGGTAAGTACTTTTGAATTTTTTCAGCTGGAAAATCCATTTTACGGAACTTATGTAGGACAGGCCGCTCTTTCTGTAAAACCTGATTCAATTCTTTATGGAGTAAATCCCGATTTTACACAGGTTCAGGTTACAAGCTACAACAGTGGAAGTCCGTCCCCTGCCCTGCTTTATGATATGAATAAAGCCCAGGGAAGAGATCCTTACGAAATGTTTTTAGGAGGTTCAGATCCTCTTATTACAATCGAAAATCCAAATGAACAGGAACAAAAGGAATTGATTATCTTCAGAGATTCTTTTGGTTCCAGCATTACTCCACTTTTGATTCCTGCATATTCAAAAATTACACTGGTTGATTTACGCTACATTCAGCCTTCTCTTTTGAAAAACTATCTTGATTTTGATTCTCAGGATGTTCTCTTTTTATACAGCACCCTGATTTTGAACTCATAAAAAAAACACCGGACTCTGTATTACCAAAGCCCGGTGCCCTCCTAAAAAAACTCATCAGCATGTAAAATGCAAATAAGTATTATCAAAACTAAAACCCCAGAATTTCTACTGGGTAACAATTAGTATATTCCTTAATTGTATTTGTTGTATAGGTGAAAATCCTTGAATTTGAAGAAATTTTTAATAAAATTCACTTTTTTCTGCTTTTTTTTGATTTCTGCTGTTACAAACATTGACCCTTTTTTATTCTACATTTAGACTTATTATATATAAGAGACGCGGTAGCTTCAAAACTATCGCGTTTTTTTTAGGAGCAAAATATTATGGCAAAACAACCAGAATGGCTTAAAAATGCAATTTTTTACGAAATCTATCCTCAAAGTTTTATGGATTCCAACGGAGACGGAATTGGAGATTTTCAGGGAATCATTTCTAAACTGGACTACATTAAGGATTTAGGCTGTAATGCCCTCTGGATTAACCCTTGTTTTGATTCTCCTTTTGGAGATGCAGGCTACGATGTTGCGGACTATAAAAAGGTTGCTCCCCGTTACGGAACAAATGAGGATTTAAAACAGCTTTTTGAACAAGCTCACAAAAAGAATATTCATGTACTTTTAGATTTAGTTCCAGGCCATACTTCGACACAGCATCCCTGGTTTATAGAATCCATGAAAGCCGAAAAAAATGAATATACAGACCGCTACATCTGGACAGATTCAATCTGGAAGGAACCAAAAGGTTATGGCTCACTCCGAGGAATTTCTGACAGAGACGGTTCCTGTGTTGTAAACTTTTTCTCTCATCAGCCTGCTTTGAACTATGGATTTTACAAGCCAACCGAAAGCTGGCAACAAAGTTTTGATGATCCAGGTCCACAGGCAAGTCTTGCCGCAATGAAAGATGTAATGGCTTTCTGGCTGAATCTTGGATGTGACGGCTTTAGAGTAGACATGGCTGGAGCAATGGTAAAAAATGATGAAAACGGGAAAGGAACAATCCGCCTATGGCAGAATGTCCGCGATTATCTTGATAAAAATTTCCCAAATGCCGCTATGGTCAGTGAATGGGGAGAACCAGATAAATCATTACAGGGTGGCTTTCATATGGACTTTTTGCTTCATTTTGGGCCTTCTCATTACAACGATTTATTCCGCTGTCCTGAACCATATTTTTCAAGCAGAGGAAAAGGTGATATTAAAGCATTTGTAAAAAAATATCTGGAAAATTACGAAAAATCAGAACGGAAAGGTTTAATCTGTATTCCTTCTGGCAATCATGACATGGAACGACTTTCTTCTAATCTGTCTCCTGCCGAAATGAAAATTGCCTTTGCATTTCTTCTTACAATGCCAGGTGCTCCATTTATTTATTATGGTGATGAAATTGGAATGCGCTATGTAAAAAATCTTGTTTCAAAAGAAGGTGGCTACAACAGAACTGGTTCCAGAACTCCAATGCAATGGGATAATACCAAGAATGCAGGTTTTTCAACTGGAGACGAAACTTCTCTTTATTTGCCACAGGATTCCAGCGGGGACAGACCTACAGTTCAAACTCAAATGGCTGACAATTCTTCTTTGTGGCACGAAATCCGCAAGTTGATTCAACTCCGCCTTGCAACTCCAGACTTATTGAATTGCGAAGAAATCAAATTCCTTAAAGTTGGATACCCTTTAATTTACAAAAGAGGACAGAGTACAATTGTAATCCTGAATCCTTCTTCAAAACCATACAGTTTTAAATCCAAAGAAGGAAAACTTCTCTATACCCTGGGAAACGGAATTGAATACAGCAAAAACAAATATTCAATTCAGGGTTGTACCGCATCAATAATTCAGCTGTAAAAAAAAAGGACTGTCCATTGAAAAATCAATCGGGCAGTCCTTTTTTTATGCTTTCAGTAAAGAATTATTCCTGAGAAGTAATTTCTTTATAGAAGTTTGTATAATCTTTTCTCTTGTCTTTTGTGAAGGCAATAGCAGTTCTTGGATGCTGGTTCATAACACCAGTTAAAAGGTACTGTAAATCATATCCCCAAGTTACACCCTTGTCTTTCATTGGTTTCATGTATTCTTCAATGAATTTAATTACAGGATAAATGTTATATTTTGGATTAGTAAGGAAACCAAGCAAAGATTCCATTGCACAGTTACCAGCACCACGACCCATAGACATATATGTTGCATCCAGATAGTCTACACCGTCACCTACACATTCAATTGTATTTGCAAAAGCAAGTTTCTGGTTATCGTGAGCATGAATACCAATCTTTTTATTGTATTTAGCAGCAAATTCACCAAACAAATCACAAACACGAGCCATTTCTTCAGGATAAATTGCACCGTAGCTGTCTACGATATACAGAATATCAACCGGTGATTTACCAAGAAGATCGAGAGCAACTTTAATATCGCTTTCCTGTCCAGTAGAAAGAGCCATAATGTTACAGCTTGTCTGGTAACCTTTTTTAGTACAATCTTCAATTACATCAATTGCAGCAGGAATCTGATTCAAGTATGTTGCAACACGGATGATATCGATTGGACTTTCTTTCTTTTCGATAATGTCTCTTTTGTAATTACAGCGGCCAACATCTGCCATAGCTGCAATCTTCAAATCTGTGTTATTTTCACCAACAATGCTGCGAATAAAATCATCATCACAGAATTTACATGGACCAAATTTGTCCACATCAAACAAATCTTTATCAGCTTTGTAACCAAACTCCATAATATCAACGCCAGCTTTAAGATTTGCTTCATAAAGTGCTTTTTCAAAGCCTTCAGGAAAATAAAAGTCGTTAACAAGTCCACCATCTCTCAATGTAGCGTCAACAACTTTAACGCTAGGACGGAAACTCATCATATCTGACAATTCTTTCATAGTTACCCCTTGTTCCTAACTTAAATAGAATATATTTCTATTTAATATATAGAATTTATAAAAAAGAAAATAGTAGTTTATTCGTAAAAATTTAGTTATTTTTAAGAAATTTAATAAAATTAAAAGAAAAAAAGTATTTTGTAAAATCCCATTTTCTGTGTTATGATTTTTCTAATAGAGTTTTACACTTTTCTTAAGGAGAACAATATGAAAAAATTTTTACTCTTGGCAACATTAAGTTTGGCTTCATTATGTATGCTTGCTTCTTGTAAACATACCCCTGAAGAACCAGCAGATCCTATTGAATACACAAACGGAACATCTGAAGTTACAATTGGTGATTTTACAATTACTGCAAAAGGTGCAACTGACAGAATCTATCAGGCATCAGAAAAAGAACTGATTTTAATTTCAAAAGTTGATGTTGATAAATTAAACGAAGACGGTTCAAAACCAGCTGAACCTGAATATACATTAACAGGAACTTTTGATGGTCAGATTATTAACAAAACAAAAGCTACTGTTTTAAATCTCAATGGAGTTACTCTTACAAACACAAATGCTCCTGCAATTTATGGCGAAAAGAAAATTGAACTTTCACCAAAGAAAAAGACAACAAATACTATTACAGTAACTGGTGATTCAACAGAAAAAGTTGCCGCTGTTTACTGTAAAAAGGCAATTGAAATTGGCGGAAGCGGAACATTAAACATTTCTGGTAATATTTACCATGGTGTAAAAGGTGGAGATGTAAAATTAAAAGGAAGTTTAACTCTCAAAATTGATGGAATTAAATCTTCCCCTTATCCAGATGGTTCTGCAATTAATTGTGAAACTCTCTTAGTTGAAGAAGAAAAAACTTTTACAGCAACTTTAAAAAACTACAAGCATGCTATTAAAGCAGACAAAACAATCGACATTGCTTCTGGTACATTCAATGTAGAAAATGTTGAAGTTTTGATGAAAACAGAAACTGTTACAACAGACCCTGACAAAGAACATCATATTAAGATTTCAGGTGGTACTATCAAAACAACTGCCGCAATTGCCGCTGCCATCACAACCGACGAAGGTAAATGTGATATTGCAGAAGGTGTTATTGTTACAGAATAGAAACGGTCCGTCATTGCGAACAAAGTGAAGCAATCCAGTAAATAATGGATTACTTCGTCACCTCTGGCTCCTCGTAATGACGGGAGAAGTATCGTCATTGCGAAAGCTTTAGCTTGAAGCAATCCAGTTAAAAAACAATCCCGAACCATGGGCTCGGGATTGTTTTTTATCTATTAATTTTATCCAAGAATCTTTTCAACAATAGTTTTTGCCTGCTTCATGTCAAAACCTTCAATTTCTTTAAGTTTTGGCATAATGTTCTTAAGAACTCTGTCCCCTTCTGGAATTTCTTCAATTGCTTTTTTTGCAGCAGCTTCCATTTCATCAGCAGACATCATTTTAGGCATAAATTCTTCAAGAACTTTTAATTCTGCTTCAAGTTCAGAAGTATCAGCATTACCTTTTTTATATTCACCAATTGTATTCTGTGTTTCCTGATACATTTTCAAAGCAGCTTTTCTAAAGTCAGCTTCTGTTTCAGGACGGCGTTCTTCGATTGTAAGATCTTTTACTACACTAGCAAGCATAGTAAGAACATTTGAACGAGTTGGGTTTTCTTTCTTTACCTTAAGTCGTTCAAGATTAAAAGCTTTCAATGTATATTCCATTGTTTTCTCCTAAATCTAAAAAATTACTTACAAAGCAGCGAGAGTTCTCTCAATTCTCTGTAAACATTTTTCTTCACCAAGAACTAAAATTGAACCAATTAATGGAGGAGAAACACGGCTTCCTGTAACTGCCATACGAATTGGCATCATAAAGTCACCAAGTTTAATTCCAAGTTCTTCAGCTTTAGCCTTAGCAAGATTTTCTGCACCTTCGTGATCCAAAGAAAAACACTGGTGAACAAAGTCTTTT
>JAZQOB010000016.1:0-1758 GCA_045627625.1 Treponema sp. | reverse complement strand
TAACCTTGCTGCCTCTAGCATCTCATTCACAATTTTATCAGGTATCGCTGTATCTTTAAATTTACGTACAGATCTTCTTGCTTTCATAACATCTAATACTTTCATTCTACTTCTCTTCCTTTCTTTTTAGCTACAGCACATATTAAGTTTCCATCTGCTTTATACTCATCTCCAGCTACATCTTCAAACTGAAACCAGCCAACTCCGTGAGTCCAAAGATTTGCAAGGTCAAACATATACCAGCAGTACATACTGTTATCAAAATCAAATACTGTAATATTCCCCGATTCCATATCTATGTGATAATTACCATCACTGAAATCAAAATGAACAAGTCCATATTCTTCCGGATTTTTTGTTAATGATTGAAATACTTCCAATCGTTTTGCTATAGCAGCCCTCAATTCTGAATGTTCTTCAAGTTGATTTTAACTCGACTTTTTTTGCTAAGTATCCGCAAATTAAATTTACGTTTACATAATTATACCACTTTTTGAAGGAATTACATCTGCAACCGAAGCTCCATTTTCCGCAAGATAATGAACAAATTCCAGCTCAGCCTGATAATCTTTTTCAAGACGATCCTGGGTCATAGAAATTCTTACAACCAGCGATTTGATTCCTTTATTCTTACATATATAGACCAGATTACGACCACCTTCATGGGAAGCAACTTGAGAAAATGTATAATCCTCATAAAATCCGTACAAGTTTTTAATCTTATCTAACAACATAACTCCTGTAAAATCTATTGACAGGTGAACATTTGTTCACTACATTTAATATAATCAATTTTGAATTGGGCGTCAACATCAAGAGGCAGAATTGTGACAACAAAAGAAAAAATCATTATTACATCCCTGGAATTATTTGCACAGAAAGGTTATGACGGAGTAAGTGTTCGGGAAATTGCGGCAAAAGTTGGTGTTCAGGCAAGTGCTTTATACAAACATTTTTCCAACAAAGATGAAATTTTAAATGGCGTAGTTTCTGCTACCAGTGAAAAAATTAAAGAATCTTATCAGGTAAATCAGATTCCAGAAGCAGTAAAAAATAAGGATGAAATCACACAGTCTTATGAAGCTTTTTCCACCCGCCAGCTATGCGATCTTACCTGGAATATTTTTCAATTATTTACAAAGGATCCTATGGTTTCAAATTTTAGGAAACTTTTAATGCGTGAACAATTTGAAAACAAAAATATTGCAAAGCTCTACGATGATTTTTTTGTGGAAGGTGCCGTAAATAATTTTGCAAAGATTTTTGAACAGTTTTCTGCAGATGGATTTTTTAAGCCTGTAGATTCCAGAATGATTGCCCTGCATTTTTACGCCCCAATCCAGCTGATGTTTCAAAAATATGACTGTGAGCCTGAATCTGAACCACAACTTAAAGAGCTTTTATACCAGCACATAGAACTTTTTGGAAAAAACTTCTCGGCAAAAAATTAGGTTATTATTGAAGGTTTCTTATGATAAAAAATTTAATCTCTGGAGGATTTTTAATTATGGCTCTTTCACTTTTTTCATCCTGCGCCACTTTGGGCAACGTCACAAAAGAAGCAAACCTACGCTTTAATACCTACCAGGAAAAATCAAAGTCAGTACAGACAAGTTATGGAAAAATTACTTTTATTGATGAAGGTGAAGGTCCTGCAATTCTAAGCATCCACGGAATTTGCGGTGGTTACGATCAGGGATTTGAAACGCTGGAAAAAGAAACTGAACACTATAGGATAATTGCTCCATCCCGATTCGG
>JAZQOB010000015.1:0-39446 GCA_045627625.1 Treponema sp. | reverse complement strand
TTGCTGCAGCTCTTGCATGGGGAATGACTGGCTGTGCAAATGACACAGATTCTCACGAACACACATTCGCAACAGAATGGACAAAAGATGCCACACACCACTGGTACGCTGCAACCTGTGAACACAAAACAGAAGTAAAAGACAAGGCTGAACACAATTTTGGTGAGTGGACAATAATAGAACAGCCGTCAGAAGAAGCAGAAGGCAAGAGAGAAAGAATATGCTCAGATTGTCAGTATCTTGCAGAAGAAACAATCGCAAAGCTTGACCATGTTCACGCAAAGGGAACACATCACGAAGCAGTTGCAAGTACATGTAAAACAAAAGGTACAGTTGAATATTTCGACTGTAAAAAATCAACCTGTGTAACAAAACTTGATGCAGATGGAAGCCCACTTACTTCAACTGAAGTTGCGCTAGACCCTGCAAACCATGAAGGTACAGAAACAACATTTGAAAAAATTGATGCTAACAGCCACAAAGAAAAATACAAGTGCTGTAAAGCTGTAAAAACAGAATCTGCACCACATATCTGGAACGATGGTGAAGTAACAAAAGAACCATCAACAACAGAAGAAGGTGTAAAGACATATACATGTACAGCAGAAGGCTGTGGACAGACAAAGACGGTAGCGATTGCAAAGATTCCAGAAGGATTTGTAAAAGTAACTGGCGGAAAAGTAACAGGTGCTGCTTACACAGACAATTATGCAGGTGTATTCCCAGACGGAAGAACCGTAACTTTAAGTCCTTTCTATATGGGTAAATATGAAGTTACACAGGCACAGTACAAGTCTGTAATGGAAGGACAGAAAGTAACTGTTGGTGGAACAGAATATACTCTTGCAGATTCTCCATCAGAATGTGTTCAGGGAAGTACAGATTATAAAGTTGATAATGACAAAGACCATGCAAATTATCCTGTAGAAAGTGTAACCTGGTTTGATGCAGTTTATTACTGCAATGCATTGAGTAGAAAAGAAAACCTGGCCCCATGCTATACAATTACTGTAACAACAGTAAGCAGCGGTCATATTACTGCAGCAACTGTTGAATATGACAAAACAAAAAACGGCTACAGACTTCCAACAGAAGCAGAATGGGAATATGCAGCCCGCGGCGGAGACCCATCAAAAGCTGACTGGAACTATACATACAGTGGCGCAAACAAAGCAGACGGAACTTCATACAATGCTCAAAAGAATGCCGGATTAGACAGTGTAGGCTGGTATTGTTACAACAATATTTCTGGAACAACAGGAGATACAAATGTAACAAACTCAGCTGACGGACGTGGAACACACGAAGTAGGGCAGAAAGCAGCAAACAGACTTGGTATTCATGATATGAGTGGAAATGTTTGGGAATGGTGCTATGACTGGTATGGAAGCATTACAGCGGACACTGACGTTGCCGGTGTCTCTTCTGGTGATTACCGCGTCCGCCGCGGCGGTAGTTGGTATGACAGCGCTGACTACTCGTCTGTTTCCAGCCGTAGCGACGGCATCCCGGATTTCCAGTTCGATGACATGGGCTTCCGTGTTGTGCGTAATGCCAATTAATTAAAATTATCAGTTATAATCAATCAAAAGGACTTGTCACATCTGGCAAGTCTTTTTTTATCTTTACAGAAAATGTAGTGTAACCGCACCGCTAAATCCATTCCCCTCGGTCTTCGAAAGGTTTCATTTCGATATTCCATGGAAGAAGCTTTTTTCAGTCTTCTTCTGTCTGGCAGAAAGGTGCCTGTTCAAAAACATTCCTGAGATAGTCTTTTTAATTCAGACCGTTAAGTTTGATATTAGATAATTATTTTTTTCGATAATGAATATAACTAAATATTTAGGAGGTCTTCATGGAAAATTATGAAGCTATATTCAAAAATTTTATCGAAAAATACTCTCAAAATGGGTACTCAAATTCAGTTTGTCGCTCATACTACAAGTTATTAGCTGCAGCAACTCCGTTTTTCAGTCGTAAGGGTGTTTGTATAACTGAAGATAGTATTCAAGAGTTTACAAAAAATTATTCTGTAAGAGTAAAAAAAATCTACTGCAGAATATTAAGAGAATTAGCAATATTCAATGCTACTGGTTTTGTAAAGCATAAACAACTACGGCCATTATTGAAATTGGATATTTATTATTTATTGTATTTGGATAATTACCTGATAAATACGTTTTCCAATAAAAGATATCGCAACTCTATCAGGAATATGCTAGTTCCTTTTTTTGAGACCTTACAAAGTGAGCAGATTAAGATTAGTGATATAAATTACATCGATTGTATGCGTATTTATAAGGAATTGGACTTACCTTTATCTGTTCTAGGAAGAGATAATTTTGATCAACAAGTTCGTGGTTTTCTGCATTACATTTCAGATACTGGTATAAATAAGCGGAAACTTTGGATTGTATTTAATCATTGGAATCCGCCATATTTATTTTCTGTTGAAAATTTAAGCCGTGAGTCAAAAGAAGAACTCTCTACAATTAGGAAATTCCATTTTAAAACACGTTCGGAATTGTGGGATTCAATAGATTCTTTAAAAATTATCTTTGAAAATTGCGGTTATGCAAAAAACAATTATGCAGGATTAAAACGGACAATTGAATTACTATACGCTTTTTTTGATATGAACGATATGGAATATTCCATTGAATATTCATGGATTTGGTTTAATGAGATAGAAAAAAAACTTAAAACAGACAGAAACTGGTTCAAAAGAACAGTCAATATTATAGAATTGTTCTTTCAGGACGAAATATCAGCAGCATCAACATTTATTCCTAAGCGTCGTTTATTTATTCCACAAATAGAATATTCATATAGAAGAAAAACAGTAAAAAGAGAATCTCTTTTTAATAAATTAACACCATATTATCAATCCTTAATAAAGGCTTTCCAAAATTATAAACGACTTGAAGGTAGATGTGAAAGGACCTTAAAAGAATATCAATATGGTCTTCAAAAATTTACTTTGTATTTGATTTCTAGAAATATTCGAGACATAAAAGATTTAACAAGAGAAGTTTTATCTGACTTTATCTCATCAGATTTCAATGATTATCCTGGGAAACTAGTGAAAATAAGGATGTTTTTATATTTTCTGTATGAGACTCGATTAATGTCTACAGACTTGTCTGGCTGTGTTCCTGTAAAAACTGCTTCAAAAGAGAAAATTGTTACTGTATTAAATAGAAATGAATTATTACAGATTGATAATTATAGGAAGAATTGCAAATCTGCCTCTGAATATAAAAATGCAGCTGGTGTTCTGTTGGGACTTTTCATGGGCTTAAGAGCTTGTGATGTCGCCAATCTGAAATTTAATGATATAGATTGGCAAAATAAAGTTCTTCATTTAATCCAAACTAAAACAAAAGTTCAACTAAACCTTCCGATTCCAAATCCTGTATATGAAGCCCTAGTTCTATATATAAAAAAAGGAAGACCCAAGGCTAATAGCCCTTACATATTCTTAGAAGACAATCCTCCTTTTAAGAAAATTGGTTATCAAAGCGGTAAATACATGATTAAAGGAGTTTTAAAAAACAGGATTAATTTTCATATCTTACGAAGAACATTTGCTTCAAATATTCATGAAACATCAAAATCATTGAATACAGTTATCAATTGTCTTGGGCATACGGGAGAAACAAATGTTGGCAAGTATGTGAACATTTCGAAAAAAATGATGGAAAAATGTGCTCTTTCCTTATCAGATTTACATATTTGAGAGGTTACTGATGAAGAATACTATATTTTCAAGTTCACTTGGATATTTGTTCGAAGGGTTTATACGACAGAAGCAAAATGAAGGTTTTAGTTACGAGGAACAAATTTCTCGACTAAAAAATTTTGATAAATATTGTTTAAAAAAGAATATTACTGCTGATTCTATAACAAAAGAAAACCTGAGAGACTATTTGACTATAAAAGAAACTGAATCAAAAAACTCGTTTTATGCACGATTTTGTTTAATTCGACAATTTTTGATTTATATGAATGCACGGGGTATTCATGTTTCTATACCTAATATTTCAATTTCAAAATCTAAGCCAGTTCCATTTTTAATGACTGATGAGCAAGTAGCGGCATTTATTTCTAGTGTTGATAAGAATCCACCAAAGAGAAATTTTAATTATTCTGTGTTTTTCAGACTGCTATGTACAACAGGATTAAGAGTAAACGAGGCTCTTAAGTTACGAATTAATGATTATGACGAAATCAATAAAAGTTTGACTGTCATACATGCAAAAGGAAACAAGGATAGAATTGTTTATCTGGCAGATGATATGAATCAGCTGTTAAGAACTTATCTGAACAGCAGAAAGAGAAGTTCTCCATTCATATTCTATGGAAATGATATAAATAAACCACATACTTATGGAGTTGTGAGTAAAACTTTTAGAAAAAGATGGATGGAAACTGAATTCTATGCGAATACAGGAAAAAATCCAACAGTTCATTCTTTAAGACATTATTTTGTAATTAAAAGAATTAATTTATGGGCTTCCGAGGGAATCTCTATCAATTCAATGATTCTTTATCTATCGAAACATCTGGGGCATGCAAGTCCAAATGAAACTTATTATTACTATCACCTCATTAAGGATTCATTAAAAATAATGTCTACAAAGGATATTACAGGAAAAAAAATTATGGAAGGTATTAAATATGAAGAAGAATAGCGAGTTATTTTTTTCTAAGACAAAAGATTTTTTAACTGTGTATTTAGTTAAACAATGTAATAAGAGTATTCATACGGTTAAGTCATATAAAGACACATTAACAGTATTCAGAAGATTTATTGGGGAGGTTGAAAATATTTCAATCAAGACATTTAAATTTTCAGATTGCAAGCGTGATGTATTGCTTAAGTTTATTGAATATTTAAGAAATGGCAGAGCCGCAGTAAGCACAATCAACAACAAATTGGCAGGCATACGTGCTTATTTATGGTATTGTTCTGACGAAGATGTAGAATTGCAACCGATAGCAATTATGGCTTCAAGAATTCCTTTACTAAAGGAACCTAAATTGATAAGACCTATAATCTCACCTGAAATTATGACCGATTTTCTTTCGGGTGCTTTTTCTCATTCATCAAAAAGTAAAAGAGATCAATTAATGCTTATGCTGCTGTATCAGACTGCTGGAAGAGCAAGTGAGATAACTGCAATTAAAATAAAAGATATTATACTGTCAGAAAGAACTATTCTTTTTCATGGGAAAGGGGATAAGGAAAGAATTGTAACTTATGATGAAGTAGCAGCTTTACACTTAAAGGCATTCCTTAAAACAGATCATAAAAACATGAATCCTGATGATTATTTATTTTTCACAAAAATAAAAGGAGTTAAATATCAAATGTCTTTAGGAAATGTTGAGCGCATTGTAAATAAATATGCAGAGTTACTAAAAGAGCTACATCCAGAATTACCTGAAAGTGTTTATCCACATATGTTTCGAAGAACCAGAGCAACTAATTTATATCAGGATGGAGTTGATTTAGAGCTGATTTCAAGATATATGGGCCACTCCTCTACTGTAACAACAAGAATATACGCACAACCATCTATGGCTATGTTAAAAGAAATTATGGATCGAGCAAATCCTTTTTCAGAATACGATTCTACCAATAAAGATGAATTTGATAACTTAACAGAAAATGATATTATAGAGATGTGTGGTTTAAGACCATAATAATTTTATCCTCATATTTTCATTCTTATTTGTTTATACTATAAGCAGATAGTGAAAACTATGAGGATAATAAATTTATTAGGATAAAATTGGTTATCCAAATATAAGGATAATTGTCGGAAGTGGATCATGTAAAATATCCTGAAGTTAAGCAGAAGTGGAGATTTGAACTGGTGGAAGATTTTTCGGAGGAGGCTCCATATCATTTTTATGGGTGGAAAAATGCTGATGTTAAGCCTGTAGACTCCCGCTTTGCTTCGATAAAGAATCCCAGGGTTTTGTATGAGATGCTTCTGAAAATCTGGTGTGCCGATACTTGTGCGCCACGAATGAGAGCTAACTGGAAACCTGAAAATCCGACTTATGGTCAGTGTTCAATTACTGCATTCTTAGTTCAGGATATTTTTGGTGGTGAAGTTTATGGAATCCTTCGCCAGGGTGGAAATTTTCACTGCTACAATGTTATTGGAAACTGTATTTTTGATTTGACTTCCGAACAGTTTGGAGATGAAAAGCTGGACTATGCAAATAATCCTCAGCAGAGCCGGGAAATTCATTTTTCAAAAGAAGAAAAAAAGCTTAGATATGAAAAACTCAAAGAAGAACTTTTAAAATTACTGTGATGTGTTAAATCTGTGTTATAATGTTCATAATTGTGCAACATTTAGGAGATACAAAATGAACTTTATAAAGAAAATGTTTATCATTCCATTGGTTATTAGAATTTTAATTGGGCTTATTATTGGTGTAATTCTTGGTATTGTTTGTCCTGGAGCAGAATGGATTTCTATTCTGGGTAAATTGTTTATCAGTGCCTTAAAAGGGGTTGCTCCAATTCTTGTTCTTTTTCTTGTTATCAGCAGTCTTTCTAAAGCTGGTAAGAATCTTGGAGCAAGATTTAGAACTGTAATTTTACTCTATGTTGTTTCTACTTTAATTGCAGCTTTTATTGCTGTGGCCGGCAGTTATTTGTTCCCTGTTAAGGTAGTACTTGCGGGAGCGGTAGAAGAAAGTGCGCCAAGTTCTCTTTCGGTAGTTTTTACAAATCTTCTTTCAAACATGGTTCAGAATCCTGTTGCCTGTATCATTAACGGAAACTATGTTGGTATTTTGTTCTGGGCAATTTTAACTGGTCTTTCGGTTCGTAAATTCACTGATGATGCTACAAAGCATTTCCTTGATGATATTTCAACTGCTATTTCCATTATCATCAGCTGGATTATTCAGACAGCTCCATTTGGTATTCTTGGTATTGCTTTTGAAACTGTCAGTCAGAACGGTCTTGAAATCTTTGTTTCCTACGGAAAACTTATTGCCTTGCTTTTGGGCTGTATGTTCTTCCAGGCATTGATTGTGAATCCTATAATCGTTGCTGTTTGTCTGAGAAAGAATCCATATCCTTTAGTTTTAAAATGTCTTAGAGAATCGGCAATTACAGCTTTCTTTACACGAAGTTCTGCTGCAAATATTCCAATCAATATGAGTCTTTGTGAAAAAATGGGATTGGATAAAGATTTCTATTCTGTTTCTATTCCTCTTGGTGCAACAATCAATATGGATGGAGCTGCTATTACTATTACTGTTATGTCTTTAGCTGCTGCTTTCTCTACTGGAAGTAAAGTATCTATTGTTATGGCTTTGATTCTTTCTGTTGTTGCAACTTTGGGTGCTTGTGGAGCTTCTGGTGTTGCAGGTGGTTCTCTTCTTTTGATTCCTATGGCTTGTTCTATGCTTGGGGTTTCAAATGATGTGGCAATGCAGATGGTTTCTATTGGATTTATTATTGGAATTATTCAGGATTCTGTAGAAACAGCTCTTAACTCTTCTTCTGATGTTTTGATTACTGCAACTGCTGAATTTGTTCAGAGAAGAAAGGACGAAAAAGCAGGAAAAACAGCAGCCGTAGAATCTAAATAAATTATAAAAGTCCGATTGCTCGGATTACAAAAATTACAACAAACAGGGTAACGAGGGAAAGCAGCGAAGTCCAAACAACCAGTTGTGCGGCAAGCTGCCCATCGTTATCCATTGCATCGGCCATGATTGCGCTGGCAACTGCAACTGGAGTGCCAAACAATGCAATCAGGGCTGCAAATACATCTGGTCCAAAATCTACAATTCCCAATTTTGTTAAAAGTGCAGCAAGGCCTACTCCAAAAAGTGGTGCAATGCAGTTTCTTCCAATCAAACCTAAAGTTAAAGGCTTCTTATATCCCGACATTCGCTGAAGATCAAACTGTCCTCCTAAAATCAAAAGGGACAGAGGAGTTGCGGAACGGGCGATAAAGTTGATTGTTGTGTTGATGAATGCAAGCCCTTTATAATCTAAAGGACTTTTCATTCCATTCTTTACAAACATGAACTTAATAAATGCAACTAAAAGCCCAAGCAAAACACCACGAATCAATGGGTTTTTGTAAATATCAAGCAAAAGTTTTTTAATGCTGATTTTAACTTTTCCGTCTTTGTAAACTGAAAGAACAATAACTGCCAGAACATTGAAAAGAGGAATACTGAAAAGGGAAATTACGGCAGCCATAACAACTCCGTTACTTCCGCCCATCAGTTCTGCAAGTGGAACACCAATAAGGGCAAAGTTTGAACGGAAAATGCACTGGTGAATTACACCTTTCTGTTTTGGGTCCGAAATGAATAAAGCGAAAATCCAGCCGAATACAAAGAGAATTGCAACTGCGGCAAACATAAAACCAATTACATCCATTCGGATCTGGGAAATATCTTCGATATCGGCAATATTTTTGTAAAGCAGGATTGGAAGTGAAACATAAAAAACGGTTTTGTTTCCAATCTTTAAAAACTCAGAAGTAAAGAAGCCTTTCTGTTTCAGAATATACCCCAGCACCATAATAAGGATTACCGGCATAATACAGTTCACTGTAAAAAGAAAAACATCAATCATTAAAGTTATAACTCCTAGATTTTCATAATAATGTTTTTTGGAAAGATTTTCAAAGTTATAGTTTATAAACTTGATGTCATAAAATTATGTTATAATTTGGGAAATAAAAAACCTACCTGTCTGGGTGAGATGGAGAAGAGTTTTTTTGCCAGACAGATAGGGGAAAGTTCACCTTTCTTTTAATTGCTTGAGATTATATTATAACTCATTTATGTGTAGCATGATACATATAAATGAGTTTTTTTTTATAATTTTGTGTTATACTATGAAATATGAAGAATCATCCTTTTATTTTGATTAAGAATATTCATGATAAAATTGAAGCTCGGGGAAATAATGAGTGTCAGAAAGTTGGACTAACCTTATCCCAGTTCAGAATACTCGTATATTTACTGTTGCATCCGGATTCTGTTGTGACTCAGCGGGAACTGGAAATTGAGTTTAAGGTTTCGCATCCTACAATCAATGGAATTCTAAAACGCATGGATGAAAAGGAACTGATTTCTACTACAATCATAAAAGAAACAAAACAGCAGAAGCAGGTATTCATTACCGAAAAAGGAAAAGCGGCAATGGACAACATGAAGTCTGAAATGGCAAAAGACGATGCCGCCATTCTTGAACTTTTTTCTGAAGAGGAATTAGAAAAATTTGGCGACTATCTGAAGCGGCTGTTTAATTTTTTGAATAGATAACCGACTTTGCTTAATTAATCAATTTTTAATAATATTTATGTAATTTAAATAATAATAATAATATATACTAGTTGAAGGGAGTTTATGTCGATTCAAAAGCCTCTGCAACTTTCAATGGAACTGTAAACGAGGATGATAATTAATTAGAAAAAATACAAAATTCTTATTATCTTTTTGTATTCAAATAGAAATTCTGAAGTACATAGAAGGCTTTCTTTCTGTAGGTTTTATCTGGAGAAAGGAGGCCTTTTCTATTGTAGTATTTCTGGATAGCAGCAGTTCTTCTTGGGCAGCGGAAATCATACATAATCCATGGGGTCATTCCCTGGACATATGGGATTTTTTCCAGAGTTTCAGTCTGTCGTTTGTAGACCCATTCCTGATATTCTTCGTTGCCTTTTTCGGTTTCGCTTCCATGAAGTTCAGGAAGGGCATCTGCTCCAAATTCTGTAATGATGACTGGTTTATCAGGATTACTGTTGTTGAGCATCTGAGGCAATCGTTCAAAATCTGGATTATACCATCCGTAATATTCATTAATTCCAATTACATCCAGATATGTGGTGAGTCTGTCGGCGATTTTATTATTTACCTGATCTACCAGACAGGCTGCAGAAACCAGTCGGGTATTGTCCAATTGGTGGGCGGTAGTGGCAAGTTTGGACATGAAACTTAATCGTTCATCTGTGTCGGAATTTTCATTTCCTACTGACCAGATGATTACACTGCAACGGTTGAAGTCCCGCATAATCAGTTCTTTTAATTGATTTTCTGCATCCAGATAAGTTTTTTCGTGATTGAATTTTATTGCCCAGTAAACTGGAACTTCTTCCCAAAGTAAAATTCCTATTTTATCGGCAAGACGGCTGGCATTTTCATGGTGAGGATAATGTGCAAGTCGCATAAAATTGCAGCCCATTTCTTTTGCGATTTTAAAATTTTCAATTCGTTCTTCATCTGTAAGAGCCTTGCCATTTGGAACGCTTTCTTCGTGGGCGCTGATACCTTTTAAGAAAAGTGGTTTGCCATTAAGACAGATATTATTGTTTTCAACACTAATCTGACGGAAGCCTACTTCATCAGTAATGATGTCATCTTCAAATGTAGCTTCCACATTGTATAATTTTGGATTATCTGGTTCCCAAAGCTTTAGGTTTTCTACTGGAAAAGCTGCATTTCCTACACCATCAGTTTTTTTTCTTTTGTAAGATGACAGTTTTTTTCATCTTACAATCATAGAGATTTGTTAGATTATTTTAAGGGATTCTGATTTAGAATTAAATAACGCTTGAAAATAGACTTGTGAGAGGAAAAATGATGTATAAAGATTCATCTAAACCAATAGAAGAGAGAGTAAAAAATCTTATAGGACAGCTTACTGTTGAAGAAAAAATTGGATTTCTTACAGGAAGACAGGCTCCTGTAGAACGACTTGGTATTAAAGAACGCTTTATTGGAACTGAATTTGCCAGAGGCTGGTCTTCGCATGATGAAACTCAGTTCTGTACTGTTCTGCCACAGACAATCGGAATGGCTAATACTTTTGATAAAGAACTTATTAATAAAGCAGGAAAAATCTGCGGTCGAGAAAGCCGTGCATATTACAATAGTGTAAATAAATCTTTGATTGGTTTTGGACCAACTGTAGATTTGGAACGAGATATCAGATGGGGCCGTCATGAGGAAGGCTATGGTGAAGATCCATGTTTAACTGGAATCATGTCTACTGCCTATACAAAAGGTATTGTTGGAGAAAATAAAATTCCTCAGGCCCTTCCTTTGCTCAAACATTTTGTATGTAATAATACCGAAACTGAACGGGACCGATATGATGCAGTTGTTCCTGAAAAACTTTTACAGGAATATTACTATGAAGTATTCCGCAAGCCTATTACAGAAGGCGGTGCCTTTGGAGTTATGGCTGCTTATAACAAACTGAATGGTTTTCCAGGGCTTGTAAATCCTATTAATAAAACTGTTGTTAAAGAAGAATGGGGTGGAAAACTTGTATGTTCTGATGGTGGTGCTTTTTCCCAGGTACTTACTTCTCATAAATATACAAAAAGCCATGCTGAAACTCTTGCTCTTGCAATTAAAGCGGGAGCAAATATTCTTCTTGATAAAAACGAAGATGTTCTTCCTTCTGCACGAGAAGCACTTAACCAGGGATTAATCACAGAGGCTGAAATTGATAAAGCAATTTCTGATACTTTGTACCTCCGCTTCCTCCTTGGTGAATTTGATGAAAAAGATCCATATGCCGGAATTACAATGGATATGGTAAACACAGGGGCTGATAAAGCTGTCGCTTTGAAAATGTGTGAAGAACAGGTAATCCTTTTGGAAAATAAAGGAATTCTTCCTTTGGATGATAAAAAGCGTTCTATTGCGGTAATTGGACCTCAGGCAGATGAAAACTTTCTGGACTGGTACACAGGTGCCAGCTCTTATGACATAACTGTAAAAGCAGGTCTTGAACAGATTATGAGCAATGCTCAGATTAAATATGATTCTGGTCGTGATGTTGTTCTTCTTAAAAACAGCAGATCTGGTAAATATTTTGTTGTTCAGGAAGATGGCAGTGTAAAAGTAAATGGCTCAAAAGAAGAAGCATCTCAGTTTGAAAAATATGACTGGGGTTGGGGCTATGTAAACTATAAATGCATTTCCAATGGAAAAATGCTTCAGGAAGACGAAGGAATTTTGAAGGCAACTGCTAAAGATGCATACATGTGGTTTGTTCGTCCAATCATGAGACCAAAAGCTTCTGCTGATGGAAAAGGAATTACCTGGAGCGGCTGGAACAAACAGAATCTCAAATTAAAAGATGATGCAGTTATTTTTTCTGATGATGTCTGCGATGAGAATGATGTTTTTGAAATTGAAACAATCTGTGATGGTGATGAACGCTGTAAAAAGCTTTCTGCTGAATGTGATGTTGTAATTGTTTGTGCAGGAAATCATCCAACTCAGGTAGGACGAGAAGGTTATGACCGGGAAGAAATAACACTTCCTCCAAGACAGGAAAATCTTGTACGAAATGCTCTTTCTGTAAACAAGAATACAATTTTATTGATGGTTTCCAGCTATCCGTATGCAATTGATGAATTTAAAGATTCTTGTGCTGCTGTTGTGTATACAACTCATGCAGGTCCAGAACTTGGAAGAGCAGTTGCAAAAATCTTATCAGGAAGGGCAAATCCAAGCGGTAGAACTGCCTGTACCTGGTACAAAAAGAATTATGATTTTCCTTCAATTCACGATTACGATATTGAAAAAAATTATATGACCTATCTGTATATGAATAAAAAAGCTTTGTATCCTTTTGGTTATGGCTTAAGTTATTCAAAATTTGAATATTCGAAATTTTCACTTAAGAAAACAAAGGAAAATGGAAAATTAGTGCTTAAAGCTTCTGTTACTGTAAAGAATACTTCGACAGTAGATGGTGCAGAAGTTGTTCAGTTGTATTTTAGAATGAAAAACAGCCAGTATAAGCGTCCATTGATAAAGCTCTGTTCTTTTGGACGAAAAGAGATTGGTGCTGGAAAATCAGAAACAATTGAACTTACTGTAGATCCTCATTATCTGGAAGTCTTTGAAAAAAATAAGTTTGCTCTTGAAAAAGGAACCTATACTTTTGGAATTGGAAAAGACTGCGAAAACATGATTTTAGAACTTGATATGAAATTATAAAATTAATAGAGAAGGAGAACACTCATGAACGAAACATTAAAAATATTGGAAACACGCAGAAGCTGCCGTAAATTTATTGCAGGAAAAATGCCATCTCAGCAGGACCTGGATGCAATTCTCAGAGCAGGAGTTTATGCTGCCAGCGGAATGGGCAAACAGCCTGTAAAGATTATTGCAATCACTAATAAAGAATTAAGAGATAAAATCAGTGCTGAAAATGCAAAAATAATGGGTGCTGCTATGGATCCATTTTATGGTGCTCCTGTAATTCTTCTTGTTATTGCAGACAAGGCTTCAAGAACTTATGTATATGATGGTTCTCTTGTAATGGGAAATCTTATGAATGCGGCTGAAAGTCTTGGTATTGCAAATATCTGGATTCATCGTGCAAAAGAAGAAATTGAATCTGATTTTGGTAAACAGATTCTTAAAGATTTAGGTATTGAAGGAGACTGGGAAGGAATTGGTCATGTTGCATTAGGTTATGCAGACGAAGGTGGTGTAAATCCTCCTGCTCCGAGAAAAGATAATATTCACTGGATTAGATAATATGATTTTAGGACTTCAATTATACGGCCCGATTGCCAATTCAAAAATGGAATTAAAGGACCTGCTTTCCGAAATTAAAAAAATCGGAATTGACAGGGTTGAACCTTGTATTACTTTAGACGGAAAAATGGATAATCCATCTTTCTGGACAATGGAAAAGTGTAAGGAGATTATTCCTTATATTAAAGAAATTGGTCTGGAAATAGTTTCCTGCCATGTTGCCAGTGAAGATTATAATGCTTCGATTCCAGAAATTTGTACTCTGGTTCAGGAGTACGGAATTAAGCAGATTGTAGTTGGCATGCCAAAACTGACTGATGTTGATATTCAGGAAAGAGCCTTTTTATATCGTAAGATTGCTGATTTACTTGGGGAAATGGGAGCACAACTTCTTATTCACAATGGAAAACCTGATATTGCTACAAAGATTTCTGGGCGAACTGCCTATGAATACATGATTGATATCTGTCTTGATAAGGTTGGAATGCAGTTTGATACTGGTTGGGCTGCTCGCGGTGGTGAAGAACCAATCAATTTCATTTTAAGAAATTTCAGCAGAATCAAATCTCTCCATTACAAAGATTTTGATATGACCAATGATTCTGATGTGGATTGTTGTATCGGAAGCGGAACTTTGGACAACGATTTATACATGCAGTACGGAAGACAGATTGGTATTCCTCAGTTTATTGATGCTGATACTTATTCTGATGTTCTGGCTGATATTTCAAAATCCTACTGGTATTTGATGGATGAAGGTCAGCAGCGGGAAAATACAGTAAGCTATCTGAATATTTTTGATACTCAAACAGGCTCTGTTAAAATCCTTAAGAAGTTTGATGAAGTAATTGAAGCTCCAAACTGGGTTCATGGCGAAAACTATCTTGTTTATAATAAAGATGGGGCTATATACCGCTACGATCTCGAAACAGGTGAAAGCAAAAAAATAAATTCAGGAATTGCAAAAAACTGTAATAACGATCATGTAATTTCTCCTGATGAAAAATCTATGGCCGTCAGTTCAGACTATAAAACTGAAGAAGGTTCTGGTTCACGAATTTTTACTTTGCCAATTAATGGTGGAGATGCAAAACTTATTACTCCAAAAGCTCCAAGTTATCTTCATGGCTGGTCTCCTGATGGAAAAGAACTTGCATATTGTGCCTTCAGAAATGTTGAAGGAAAACAGTGTGTTGATATTTATACAATTCCTGCAGAAGGTGGTGAAGAAAAACGACTTACAACTGAAGGTTTTAACGATGGCCCGGAATATTCTCCAGATGGAAAACATATCTGGTTTATCAGTACCCGAAGTGGTTTGATGCAGGTTTATCGCATGAATACAGATGGATCAGACATTAAGCAGATGACTTTTGAAAACCGCAACAACTGGTTTGGACATGTTTCACCTGATGGAAAAAAAGTTGTAAATCTTGCTTATCGTGTAGGGGATTTAAAACCAAATGAGCATCTTCCAAACATGCAGGTTGAATTGTGGATTATGGATTACGATGGTTCAAACCGCAAAAAGATTCTGTCGTTCTTTGGAGGACAGGGTTCTTTGAATGTAAATTCCTGGTCTGCTGACAGCCGGTATTTTGCTTTTGTTAGTTACGAAGTTCAGGGGATTTAATTATGAGTGTATATGATATCAGTATTGCAGATTTTCCAAGACTTGATGGAGCAGGCCTTGCTGGTAACAAATTGTCAGTTTAGAAAAGACAGCCCAAATGCAACTTTGTATAAGGGAAATATAGCTGATGTTATCTGGCAGAATAACATTCTTACTGACGGTATGGAATTTTAGGGGAAAATATGAAAGTTTTATTGATTAATGGAAGTCCACGGCCAAATGGAAATACTGCTCTGGCACTTTCTGAAATGGAAAAGGTTTTTGCAGAAGAAGGAATCGAAACAGAAACTATAAGACTTGGAACAAAAGCAATGCAGGGATGTATTGCCTGTGAAAAATGCCGGGAACTTAACAAATGTGTTTTTGATGACCTTGTAAATGAAACTGCGGCAAAACTGGAAAAAGCAGACGGTATGATTGTTGGGGCTCCTGTATATTATGGTGCTCCAAATGCTACAGTGCAGGCTTTTTTACAGCGCTTGTTCTACAGTTCTCATTTTGATAAGACCATGAAAGTTGGAGCAGGATTTGTAAGTGCAAGAAGAAGTGGTTGTACTTCGAGTTTTGATGTTCTGAATAAGTTCTTTACAAACTGCGGAATGCCTGTTGTTTCAAGTAATTATTGGAACAACATCCATGGCTGGACCCCTGGAGAAGGCACAAAAGATGCAGAAGGAATTCAGGTTGCAAGAACTCTGGCAAGAAATGCAAGTTTTTTGATTAAGGCAATTAATCTGGCAAAAAATCAGATTGGAATGCCTAAAAAAGAAGAACCTAGAGTATGGACCAATTTCTTTAGAGATTAAGTTAATAAGCTGCTTTGAATAAAGGCAACCTTTTTCAGTCCTGGTGTGATGTATTTAAAAATCAGACTGGAGCAGATGGCAAAAAAATAACTGTACTTTCAATCGATTACTGTAAGAATAAGGATTATGAAGATTCCTGTCAGAAAAACAATGCAAAAGGATATATTTCCTATGAGTATTACGAAGAGTAAAAATCATCGGCAATTGTTCTGAGATATAAAGCCACCTGCAATGCAGTTCTGGTTTCTCCATCAGAAAGATCAATGTCCAGCAATTCTTCAATTCTGCTTAATCGATAAAGAATGGTATTTCTGTGGGCATTGTTCTGTTCTGAAACTTTTAATACATTGCCACCAGTTTTAAGATAAAGGGAAAGAGTTCTAATAAAGTCTTCCTTTTTGTCTGGTTCCATTTCATTCAGTTTTCCGAGAGTATCATCATAGAACTTGCGAAGAATTTTTTTATCTTTTACGCCCAGAATAATTTTGTATATTCCAAGATCTTCATAATAATTGATTTTATCTGGGGAAGAATTAATTTTGCTGGCAACATTAGCATGCTTGTAAAGTTCATGCAGTTCTTCAATAGAATCAGAATAATCAGAAACAGAAATTATGGAATTGGTAAAGTTTTTATCCAGTCTTGAAATCTTATAGATTTCATTCAAAAACAATTCGTTGGAATCTTTTATAATATATACGATTTTCTGTTTATGAATGAAACAACAATATTCGTTCTGGTTAATGTTCATCTTATGATTGAAACTGTATTGCATATAGCGCTTAATTTTTCCATTGTCATAATTGAACACTGAAGGATCAAATTTTATTATAACAATTGAAAGCCGCTTAAAATCAAAAAAAGGTGTATTTGCAATCTGAAGAGGGTCGAGATTTTCTTTTTCGAAAATTGCTTTATAAAAATATTTATCTATTGTGGCAGAATTCTGATTGTCGCTGGAAATCATGTTTCCAACTTCCTGCATTAAGTCAATTGTGTGAATTTCCCATGGCATTGAAAAAAGAGGAAAATTATTTTTATCACAAAAATCAATAATGGATTGAGGGATTTCTTCAATGTATTTTCCTGTATTGATAATGAGTCCCGAAGCATTATGAGTTATAAAATTGTCGATAAATTTTTTTAGAAAATCGTGAAGGTTGTCAATTTTTAAATTATCTTTTTCCCGTTCAAAACTAACACCAAGGGTAACGGCCAGTTCTCCACCACGAATGAACTCAATTGTATCTGCATCTTCAGTGTAATAAACCCAGCTTACATTTTTATTTAATCCGTTTTTTCCAGCCAGTAATTTTAACTTAAAAGGGGTTTTTACATAATTGACAATGGTCTGTAAAGATAAAGCCATAGGATCACCTCAATTTTCTATTTAGACAAAATGTACATAAAAAAATAGAAAACTTTGTACTATTTGTCAATAAAATCAAAATAAAAAAATGTTATCTTAAAGCAAATAAATCTTAACGCCATAAAGGCCAGCAAGTTTTATTGAGGAGTAATTAATGACAGCCAAAGAAATCGCAGAAATTCAGACATCGAATGTTTTACTGGGTTGGAGCAAACAGGAAAACCTCAATCCAATTGTAGTTGATCATGCTGAAGGAATTTACATTTATGATACAGAAGGAAATCGTTTTGCAGATATGTCTTCTGAACAGGTAAATGTTAATGCAGGGTATGGAAACAAAGAAATGAACGAGGCTATTAAAGCCCAGTTGGACAAATATGCATATGTTCAGGGATCATGGGGTGCAGAGCCTCGTGCAAAACTTGCAAAATCTATTATGGATAGACTTCCAGAGCTTGCAGGGGGAAAAGTATTTTTTACAAATGGTGGAGCAGATGCTAACGAAAATGCAATTAAAATGGCCCGTATGTTTACAGGCCGTTTTAAGGTAATGAGTCAGTATCGTTCTTACCATGGTTCTACTTTTGGGGCTGGAAATCTTACTGGTGAACCTCGACATTTTGCTTTGGAACCTGCTATTCCAGGATTCATTCATTTTGTTGGACCTTATTCATATCAGGAAAAAATTCCTTTTGCAACTGAAGATGAAGAATGTGAATATTATGTTCATAAACTTCGTGAACAGGTGATTTTTGAAGGCGGAGACAGAATTGCAGCAATTATTTTGGAAACAGTAATCGGTTCTAACGGTATCATTATTTATCCAAAGAATTACCTTAAAGGCGTTCGCAAAATCTGTGATGAATTTGGAATTATGATGATTTGTGATGAAGTAATGGCTGGCTGGTACAGAACTGGTAAAATGTTTGCCTATATGAATTTTGATGTAACTCCAGATATTATTACTTTTGCCAAGGGTGTAAACTCTGGTTATATTCCTCTTGGTGGAGCAATTGTAAAAAATGAAATTGCACATTTCTTTGATAAAGTATACTTGAGTTGTGGTTTGACATATTCTGGTCATCCTTTAGCTTGTGCGGCTGGTGTTGCATGTCAGGAATTCTATCTTAAAAATGATATTGAAGCTCATGTTCAGAAAACTGGAAAACATCTTGGCGAAGTTCTCGAAACAATCAAAGCAAAGCATAAGTGTGTTGGTGATGTTCGTTATATTGGTTTGTTCAGTGGAGTTGAACTTATCAAAGATACAGAAACTAAAGAACCTCTTGTTCCTTGGGGACAGGATCCAAATGGAATAATGGGTTCAATTGTAAAGGAACTTAAAGCACGAGGATTCTTTACTTACTCTCATGAAAATGTAATCATCGTTGCGCCTCCTCTTATTATTACAGAGGCTCAGATTGATGAAGAATTGGCTAAGCTTGATGATGTATTGAGCATCGTTGATGAAAAATACCTCTAAGAAATAGTAAACATTTTGGAGATAGCAGAATCTTTTTGACTTTTTTCAATTCTGCTATCTCCTTTTTTTTAACAAGGAGAATAACTATGGTTTTCAATTTTACAACTTCACCAAGAACAATCATTGGAGAAGGGGCTTTTCAGATGGCAGCTCCTTATTTACAGGAATTAGGCAAGAAGGCTTTAATTGTTACAGGAAAAATAATAACAAAAACTGGACTTGTAGATAAAATTCAAGAAACTTTGAATGCATTGGGAATATCTTCAGCTATTTATAATGATTTACCCGGAGAACCTACTGATGTAATGATTATGGCAGGTGTAGAAGTTTTTAAAGCCGAGAAATGTGATTTTATTATTGGGCTTGGAGGAGGAACTCCTATTGATACTGCAAAAGCAATTGCAGCAATGGCAGTGCTTCCTGGAAAAATGATTGAATATAAGGGAAAGGAACTTATAGGAGATTTTGCACCATTAGTTCTTATTCCAACTACCGCAGGTACAGGTTCCGAAGTTACAAGATATTTTGTTTTTACCAATACTGAGACTGATGAAAAACTTTTGTTCAAGGGAGATGGCCTTTTACCTAAGTTAGCAATAATTGATTATACCTATACAATTACATCTCCAAGAAGCATTACTCTGGCAACTGGTATGGATGCTCTTTGTCATGCAATTGAAAGTTATACTTGTCGAAAGGCAAATCCAATTACTGATATGTTCTGTATTGATGCAATCAAAAGAATTTTTAAATATCTTCCAAAAGCATGTAGTGATGGAAACGATAAAGAAGCACGGGAGAATATGAGTTTTGCTGCTTATGAAGCAGGAGTCGCTATTAACGGGGCTCCAACAACAATTATTCATGGAATGAGTCGTCCTATTGGAGCCTGTTTTCATGTGCCTCATGGTATTTCAAATGCAATGCTTGCGGTGGAATGTTTGAGAGCTGTTCTTGAAGGTTGCTACGAAAAATTTTCAAATCTTGCAATAGAAATTGGTGTAGAAAAACCAGGATGCGATCCTAAAAAAGGAGCGGAAAAATTCCTTGATGCATTGGAAAATCTTACTGTTTTACTTGAAGTACCAACCTTGCGAGAATACGGACTGGATCTTGAAAAATTTGCTGCCATGGAAGATAAAATGGCAAGTGATTCTGTAGCCTCTGGAAGTCCTGCAAATTGCTGGAAAGTTTTAACAAAAGAAGAACAAATGGGAATATACAAAATATTACGAAATAAGTAGGTATTGTATGTACAAATTGCACAAAAAAATAAGAAATATTTGTGAACTTTAGTATATATAAAGATTTTAAATAATATTATATTCGAGGCATAAAAAGAGGACTTGAAGTTGGAGAAATCTAAATTGAAAATAGCCCTGGTTCAAATGCTTGGAGTTGAATCCAATAATGAGAACCTGAGACTGGCTGTTGAAAAAATAGAAGAAGCTGCTTCAAAAAATGTAGACATTGTTGTTTTACCAGAAATGTTTAGCTGTCCATATAAAGCTTCTAACTTTCCTGTGTATGCTCAAAAAGATGGAGAGTATAACTGGAAAGTGCTTTCTGAAACTGCAAAGAAAAATAATATTTATCTGGTTGCAGGTTCAATGCCGGAACGGGATGGGGATAAAGTTTATAATACCTCCTACGTTTTTGATAGAAGCGGAAAGCAGATTGGTAAACACCGTAAAATGCATCTTTTTGATTGTGATGTTCCTGGAGGAGTTACTTTTCATGAAAGTGAAACTTTGACAGGCGGAGATGATATTACAGTTTTTGAAACAGAATTTGGAAAAATGGGATTGATGATTTGTTTTGATATCCGTTTTCCAGAGTTGAGCCGATTGATGGCTTTGCGGGGAGCAAAAATGATTATTGTACCTGCAGCCTTTAATCTTACCAGTGGACCAAGATGGTGGGATATCATGTTCCGCACTCGAGCTACTGATAATCAGGTTTTTATGGCAGGCTGTTCTCCTGCAAGAGATGAGAATGGATGTTATGTTGCCTGGGGACATTCCCTAGTGGTTGATCCTTTTGGGAAAATCCTGAATCAGTTGGACGAAAAAGAAGCTATTCTGTATCAGGAATTGGATCTGTCCGAAATAGAAACTTTCAGACAGCAGTATCAGATATTTAAGTCGCGAAGACTTGATATATATGAACTTACCGAAAAGAGTAGGTAAGAAAACTTGAATCAAAGGCGATTCAATGCATCAGTTTTGATGGATTGAGTCGCCTTTTTTGTTTTGGAGGTACAAAATGAAAAGATTATTAGGTAAGGTAGCAGTTATTGTTGCTTTAGGTGCAATGTTATTTGGAATGACTGGATGTTCAAAAAAAGCATCTTCAGAAAAGACAATCAAGATTGGTGTTCTTTATAGTACAACAGGAAATTTCAGTCTTTCTGAAACTCCTATGCATAATGCCGCAAGAATGGCAATTGATGAAATCAATGCTGCTGGTGGTATCAAGGGAATGAAAATTGAACCTCTTTATGTAGACTATGGTTCTGATCCTTCAATGGCTGCCGAAAAAGCACAGCAGATGATGCTTAAAGATCAGGTAATAGCAATTATTGGAACAAATGCTTCAAACACTCGTTTGGCTGTAATTCCAACAATTGAAAAATATAACGGTCTTTTGGTTTACAACACATATTATGAAGGTGAAAAACCATCAAAGAACCTTCTTTACACAAATACTTGTCCAAACCAGCAGGTAGCTTCTTTTATGCCTTGGATGGTAGAAAACCTTGGTAAAAAAGTTTACATCGTTGGTTCTGACTATGAATTCCCTCGCAAATCAATTTCTTTTGCTAAGGAATACATCGAAGCCGCTGGTGGTGAAATTGTAGGTGAAGACTATGCACCAAATGGAGAAACAGATTTTTCTTCAATCGTAAACAGAATCAAAGCTTCTGGCTGTGATGTAGTATTCAGTGCTGTTGCAGGTAACTCTGCAGTTCCATTCTACAAAGATTATTCACAGTACGGTATGAATCCAAAAGTTACACCAATTTGTGCAATTGCTTCTCACGAAGCTGCAATTAAATCAGTAGGGGAAAGTGCAATTGGATGTTATGCATCATTCGATTACTTCAATTCTATTGAAACACCAGAAAACAAGGCATTTATTGAAAAATATACAAGCCTTTATGGTGAAAACACAACTATTACAAATCTTGCTGAAGGTGCTTATCACGGCGTATACATGCTTGCAAAAGCAATCGAAAATGCTGATGCACTTACAACAGAAGCAATTATTGCTGCAGCTTCTGGAATGGAATTTGATTCTCCAGCCGGAAGACTTAAGATGGATGCTGAAAATCACCACTGTTGGTTGAACACTTACATTGGTCAGGTTCAGGAAGATCTTACATACAAGGTAGTAGCTTCTAGTGAGGGTCTTGTAGCTCCGATTCCTAACTAGAATCTATATATTGGGGTAGAGTTTATAAGGTTATGTACCCTGCTTAATAGCAGGGTATTTCCAAGTTTTAATTTTGAGGTTTTTAGATGAGTCTTTTTATTCAGCAGTTATTAAACGGAATCAGCAACTCCTCTGTTCTTTTTCTGACAACTATTGGGCTTGTAATCATCTTTGGTATGATGGATGTTATTAACAATGCTCATGGTGAATTCATAATGATTGGCGCTTATGTTGCGTGTTTTTCCGTTAATGTTCTTCATATTCCTTTTGCTATTGCAACAATTCTGGCGGCCCTGGTAACAGCGGGAGTGGGAATAGTAATAGAACGATTACTAATAAAAAATTTATATGGTAAAGTTGCGGAAACTTTGCTGGTTACTTTTGCTCTGGAGTATATTCTTCAGCAGCTTGTTCGTATGATTTTTGGTCCAGAAAATCAGACAATTGAAGTTCCTGTAAAAGGTCTTCTTGAAATTGGATCTGTATCAATTCCTTATTACAATATTGTACTTGTGGTTTTAGCTCTGGTCGTTTTGGGAGTAACTTTGTTGTTATTCTATAAAACTTCTTTTGGTATGCAGCTTAGAGCTATTAATCAGAATCGAGATATGACACAGTGTCTTGGTGTTAATGTTTCAAAAATCAATATGTTTACTTTTGCATATGGTGCCGCTCTCGCAGGTTTTTCTGGTGCACTTATTGCCCCAATTAAGTCAGTATTCCCTGGAATGGGACCTGCATTCAATGTAGACGGATTCCTGGTTGTAATTCTTGGTGGTTTAAATTCAATTATCGGTTCATTTGCAAGTTCTTTTGTTATCAACGAATCAATTACAGTTATGTCTGGTTATATGAGTCAGATTGTTTCAAAGCTTTTGATTTTCGTTGTAATTATTGTCATTGTACGCTTCAGACCAAATGGTTTGTTTGCTTCAAAGGAAAAGAGATAAGGAGTTACTATGAGTTTTGAAAGCAGATTAGAAAAATTAAAGACTCCTAGTCTTTCGGGAATAAAGGGAGTTACAATCGAAAAGTGGATAGCATATGGACTGTTTTTTGTTCTTATGATTATTCCAATGTTTACTTCACTTTATAATCAATTATTATTTGGAAAATTTATTTCGTATATGATATTTGCATTGGCTCTGGATATTCTCTGGGGTTATGCAGGTTTGATGAATCTTGGTTTTGCCTTGTTCTTTGGTCTTGGTGGTTATGTTCTTGGTATCAGCTTAAGCTGTCAGGGAGGACTTCCTGCTTTTATGGAATTTGGTGGATTAACAGAGATTCCTTTGTTATATAAGCCTCTTTTGAATATTCCTTTTGCTGTTTTGATGGGACTTGTAGTTCCTGCTGTTGTTGCGTTTATTCTTGGTTTGTTCATTTTCTACAGCAAGATTAAAGGGGTTTTCTACAACCTTATTACTCTTGCATTAGTAGCATTGTTCGAACTCTTGCTTGCAACTAAGCAGATGTATACAGGTGGTTCATCAGGAATTAACGGTATTGGTTCAGGGCTTGATAAGATTACATTCTTTGGAAAACCAATTGGAATTACAGGCTGGTATTATATTGGGCTAATTGGTTTACTTTTAGTTTATGTACTTTGTCGTTTGCTTACAAAATCTCGTTTTGGTTCTGTTATTAAATCTGTAAGAGATAATGAGGCTCGAGTTCAGTTCCTTGGATATAATCCTGCTGTATTTAAGATTGCTATTTTTACTATTGCCGCTTTCTTTGCTGGTTTTGCAGGAATGATTTATCTTCCAATGACATCTTTCATGTCTATCGAAGCTGCAGGCGTAAGTTTTTCTACAACAATTCTCGTTTGGCTTGCAATTGGTGGTAGAGGAAACCTCACTGGTGCTATGGTAGGGGCTTTGCTTGTATCATTCCTTCAGTCAACTTTATCGGATTTCTTCGGAAATATGTGGCAGCTGGTGTTGGGACTTGTTCTTATTTTGATTGTATATTTCCTTCCAAAAGGAATCATTGGAACTTTACAGGATATTCAGTACAACAAACGAATTGCAAAAGTAATTGCTGAAGCAAAGTCAGATGCAGGAAAGGAGGACTAGTATGGCATTTCTTGAACTTAGAGATATTTCTGTTGTATTCTCCGGATTTCGTGCAGTTAATAAGGTAAATCTTAAAATTGATGAAGGGGAACTTAGAGTTCTTATTGGTCCTAATGGGGCAGGAAAGACAACCATTATGGATATGATTACAGGAAAGACAAAACCTACAGAAGGAAAAATCTTTCTCAACGGAAAAGAAATCACAGGAGTTGCTCCATATAAGATTTCGGAAGTTTACAAAATTGGACGAAAATTCCAGGGACCAAACATTTTTGCAAATATGACAGTATTTGAAAATGTAGAAGTAGCTATGAGAGGCTACAGTTCTTTATGGAAAACTTTTACATATAAGAGAACTCCAAAAATTACAGAAAAAATTAATGAAATTCTTAAGCAGATTAATCTCTTTGAATATAAAGATATGATTTCTTCTTCACTTTCTCACGGACAGCGTCAGTGGCTCGAAATGGGAATGGTTTTAGCTCAGGATCCAAAAGTAATTCTTCTTGATGAACCAACTTCTGGTATGACTGCAGATGAAACTTTCAAAACAGGTGAAATGATTAAAACTGTAATGAAAGGTAAGACAATTCTTGTTATTGAACATGATATTGACTTTGTAAAACAGATTGCCAACAAAGTAACAGTTCTGAATCATGGTGAAATTCTTGCAGAAGGTTCTTATGAAGAAATTACAAATAATCCTGAAGTAATCAGAGTATATCTGAAAACTGATGATGAATTTGAAGCAAAAGAACCAACAGAAGAAGAGAAGATTGTAAGCAAAATGAAGCAGAAGCTTACTGAATCAATCAAGGAGGTTAAGTAATGCTTGAAGTAAAGAATGCATGTGTCAGCTATGGAAAGAGTAGAGTTGTAAATGGAATCTCTTTAACAATTGATAAACCAGAAACCTATCTCATTCTTGGTCGAAATGGCGTTGGAAAAACAACTTTCATGAAAAGTATAATCGGCTTACTTCCAATGGAATCAGGAAGTATCAGTTTTAATGATAAGGATCTTACAAAGACCAAAGCCTACGAAAGAAGTCAGAATGGTATTGCTTATGTTCCTCAGGGACGCGAAATCATTCCAATGCTTACTGTAAAAGAAAATCTTCAGCTTGGATGCGTTGCCCATAAGAAAGTTGAATTTGAAAGAAAGATGGAAGAGGTCTTAACATATCTTCCAGATTTAACAGTTCACCTAAGACGAAAAGGGGGTGTTCTTTCTGGTGGACAGCAGCAGCAATTGGCCATTGCAAGAGCACTTATGAGTGATCCTAAATTGCTTATTCTCGACGAACCAACAGAAGGAATTCAGCCAAACATTGTAATGGGAATTGCGGATATTCTTAAACGATATCAGAAAGCAAAAGAAATTCCATTGTTGATTGTAGAACAGAATTTACACTTTGCAAGAAGAATTGGAGATCATTATATGATTATCCAGAAGGGACAGAGTGTAAATGAGGGTTCTATCGAAGAGCTTACAGATGAAGTATCTGCAAAGTACATTTCGGTTTAATTTGGAGATGAAAATTATGGCAAAAAATTATGTAATAACAATCGCCAGAGGTTTTGGTTCTGGGGGTAAAGAAATAGCACAAAAACTTGGAGAAAAACTTGGGATTCCTGTTTATGAAAAACAGATTCTGGAAATGGCTTCTGAATATTCAGGATTAAGTGAAGAAATGTTCCTCCGTGTAGATGAAAAGCTTAGAGGAAGTGTAGTTACAAATGCTTTGAATAAATTTACTTTCCCAAAGGCAGTAACTCCACAAAGTAAAAAATTTGAATGCGATATTAATTTATTCTGTATTCAGTCAGAAATTATTAAAGAACTGGCAAAAAAGGTAAGCTGTATTGTAATTGGTAAATGTGCTGATTATGTATTAAAAGAATTTGATAATGTAGGTAGTTTTTATATTGAAGCACCTCGCTGGGCATGTCTTGATTCAATCATTGCAAAAACTGGAGTTTCAGAAAAAGAAGCTGCAGATATGATTACTAAAACAGATAAGTATCGAGCTGATTATTACAAATTCTATACTGGCGGAAACTATTGGACAAATCCAATAAATTATGACCTTACATTGAATAGTGCAAGAATTGGTCGTGATAAATGTGCAGATGTAATAATCGAGATGATGAAAGTTAAATTCGGGGAAGACTTTATTGATACTTTCAAAGACAGATTATAAAGAGGCATCTTATGTACGAATGTGATTTAAAAAGAATGGAAGATAAAATCACCACATTTTCAAAATTTGGTGATACAGGAAACGGGGGTATTACTCGTTTTAGTCTTTCGGCTGCAGCAATTCAGGCAAGAAATGAAGTAATCTCCAGAATGTCAAAACTTGGATTAGATATCAAGGTTGATGATCTTGGTGATATCTATTGTACATTGCCTGGAACTGATCCTGATGCAGGAGTAATTTTAAGCGGAAGTCATTGTGATTCTGTTCGTCAGGGTGGAAATTACGATGGAATTCTTGGAGTACTGACTGCCATGGAAATGGTAGAAACAATTGTTACTAAAAAAATTCCTCATAAGCATCCAATTCAGGCTGTAGTATGGACAAACGAAGAAGGAGCACTTTATGAACCTGCAATGATGTGTTCAGGAATTATTACCGGAAAATTTGATAAAACTGCTATGTTCAATAGTATTGCAAAAGATGGTTCTGGTAAGACTTTTGGGCAGGCTCTTAAAGAATCCGGTTTTGAAGGAGACATTAAAAATAGAATAAATCCTAAAAAAACTACAGGGCTTGTTGAAGTGCACATTGAACAGGGACCAGTATTGGAAGAAGGCGGGTTTGATATTGGTGTTGTAAAAGGTGTTGTGGGAATGATTAATTATGAGTTTACATTCCGTGGCCAAGCTGATCATGCAGGAACATTTCCTATGCCATATCGAAAAGATGCACTTTTTGCAGCAAGTCAGGCATTGATTTATCTTCACCAGGAATTTGATAAACTTGGTGACAAGGATTTGGTTTATACAACAGGAAAAATCAGCTGTCATCCAGATATTCATACAATTATTCCGGATGAAGTTAGATTCACTCTTGATGTACGCCATGCAGATCCAAAAATAATTCAGAATTGTGTGGATATTATCAAAGAAATGCCAACTGAATGGGCAAATTGTACAATGACTTATGAACCAGCTTGGACTCGTGAGACAGTATTATTTGATGCCGAAGAAATTGCAGCAGTCCAAAAGGCTTGTGATGAATTAGGCTACTCAAGTCATGTAATGTATTCAGGGGCAGGGCATGATTCCCAGTACTTCAGCGAAATTGTGCCTACAACAATGGTTTTTGTTCCAAGTAAAGGTGGTCATAGTCACTGTGAGCTTGAATACTCTCCAGTCGAATGGTGTTGGAAAGGCGCCAATGTTCTCCTAAATACCATCTTGGAATTGGACAAAAAATAGAAAGGCTTGTCCTTATTAACCTCCTGGGCAGTGTCTCATACCGGGCACTGCTCTTCTTTTTTAAACACCTCAGGTAGAGATTCCACAAAAAAACTGTTATAATGAAAAAAAGGATTTATTATGACGGAAAAATTAATTGCAGGGTTAGAAAAATTACAGTTGCAGCTTTCTGAGGTTCAGATTAACCAGCTGGAACTTTATATTCAGGAAGTTCTTGAATTCAATAAAGGTTATAATCTTATGAAGGCAGATGATGCCAACGAACTTGCGGTTAATCATATTCTGGATAGCCTGGTAGCTGTTCCTCATCTTAAAGAAATTATTGCAAAAAGAATGGCTGAAACAGGTTCTGAAGTTTTGGAAATTGCAGATATTGGTTCTGGTGGTGGATGCCCTGGTATTCCATTATCTATTGTTTTTCCTGAACACAATTTTACATTGGTTGAACGAATGGAAAAACGCTGTGGTTTTCTTGCAGTTGTGATTCAGAAGCTGGAACTTAAGAATGTTAAGATTGAATGTAAGGCTGTAGACCTGGTTAAAACAAATAGTTTTGATCTGGAAGTTTTCCGTGCCTTCCATCCTTTTGATTTAAAAATCATTACTTTGCTTACAAGAATGCTCAAAAAAGGCGGATACCTTGCTGCTTATAAAGCTCGTGAAGAAAAGATTCTTGCAGAAATGGAAACAATTAAATCTATTGTAAAGGAATATGAAAAAATTAAAATGGTAGTTCCTTTTTTGGAAGACCATGAAAGACATTTGGTTGTAATAAAGGGATAGGGGCCCTATAATAAAATTATGATTATTTTTTACATTATTAAAGTTCTTTGGTGGATGTTATTAAAAAATCCAGTAAAGCGTAAGGCATTAAAATTTGAAAAACAGGGAAACTTTGAAGAACGAGATAAGATTGTTAATGAAAGTGTTCCAATGTGGGCAAAGTATGCTTTAAGTCTTTGTCCTGCAGAAGTAGAAGTTGTTGGTCAGGAAAAAATTCCTCAGGACCAGGCTGTTGTATTTATTGCTAATCATCAGAGTAATATGGATATTCCAACAATGCTTGGATATATTGATAAACCAATCGCTTTTATTGCAAAAGTTGAACTTAAGAAAGTTCCTCTCATTTCTGACTGGATGAAATTAATGGGCTGTACTTTTATGGATAGAAAGAGTCCAAGAGATGCAATTAAAGCTATTCACGATGCTGCTGACGGTTTGAAGAAGGGATATTCACAGATGATTTTCCCAGAAGGAACAAGAAGTCGTGGTGGCGCTCCACATGAATTTAAGGCAGGAAGTTTCAAACTGGCATTTATGGCAGAAGCTCCAATTGTTCCAGTAACAATTGATGGAACCTGGCACCTTTGGGAAGAAAAAGGAACTCTTACAAGGGGTAAGGTAAAACTTACTGTTCACGATCCTATTTTTACAAAAGGCATGTCAAAGGAAGAAATGCATGACCTTCCAGCAAAGGTTGAAAAAATCTGTCTGGAATCTCTCCCAGCTCCTATTGAACTGGAAGATAAGAAACACGGACTTTTTTAGTCCCTTTGTTCAATTTCATCAAATAAGGCCTGATATAAGGCTGCTTTATCCTGGTTTGTATTGCGGATTGTCTGTGACATTCTGCGAGCCAGGTGAAGCAAAACTCTATAGCCAAGCAATGGTTCTGCATCACAAATCCCAATAAATTTTTTACTTGAAAGTTCAATAACAGTACAATCAGAAGAAGCTTTTACTGTAGCAGAACGAGTGTCTTTACTGATTAAAGCAGTTTCTCCAAAGAAAATATTCATCTCGCTGGTAAGGTTTGCCAGTGCAATCTGATCTCCTGCAGGAGTGTTTCGAACAACCTGAACTGCACCTTTGTAAAGGATATAGAACATATCTCCAGAGTCACCTTCTTTAATGATGACATCACCTTTTTTAAAATTTCTTACAGTCAGATTTTCATATACAATTTTTAAGATTCGGACATCATTCTGGTTGTCGGCTTTAAAATCAGAAAAAAGTTCAATTTTTAAAAGTTTTGGCAATACTGTTTCAAAATTATCCATTTTTATTCCTATCCTTTTACGAAAATTGCTTTTGTATTTGGCTGAATTACAAAATCATCAGCAGGAGTTAAAAGAACTTCGTTACTCTTAAGTTCTTTTACCTTTTTAAGATTATCTACAACTTTGCGAACATCAGGATTTTTCTGTGCTTCGCGAAGAGCATCTTTTCTTCGTTCATGGAAATTTCCAGTATTCAAAAGAAGTCCAATAAGGATTCCATCTGCTTTTGTTAAGCTTGCTTTGTATTCTGCAAGAGTTTTTCCAAGCATAGAAGAAGAAATGTTCTGAACAAGAATACCAGTTTCGGCGTCATCACCAATCAAAGCACGAATTACATTACTGTAGCCCATTCCCGAAGAAGCAGTTGCAAGTAAACTATGTTCGTAATCCTGGGTAAGAATGATTTCGTCACAATGTGCCATTTCGAGATGCTTCTGAAATTTTGAATCAAGGAGTTCAGCGGCAATGTAAAGGCCTGGGTTCAAACCTTCCATTGTAAGTACCGAAAGGACTGTTCTGGAATCGATTTCAAGGTCGGAATATTCTTTTGAATGATCAGAAATTACCAGGGCGCGAACTGCATCCTGAATATGTGCTCGTTTAAGTACTGCTTCATCAGAAAAATCTCCGGCAACATAATTCAGTTCTCTAAAACGGCTTTCAGAACGAATCTGTTCAATCTGATCAGCTGCTTCATTAACAAGTACAATCATATCGGGAGTGATATCAGGATTAGAATTTAAAACACTATCCAGAATTTTATCAAAACCAGCGCGATATCCGCACAATAAAAAATGACCTTTCATATTCTTTAACCTTTTTAAACCTTTATCTTTTTTCATCTGCATATTCATGAATACAGAAGCAACCTTACCGGTAATCATACTTAAAATAGCCATACCAATAAGTAATTGAACGAGAGCCGCAGCACGACCACCAAAAGACTGAACACAATAATCGTAGTAACCAGCAAAAACAGTTACTAAAGTAAACCAGATTGAATCAAAGGGAGTTTCAATTCCACTTTCTGTTAATGTTTCGGTGATGTATACGGCATAAGTTGTAAATGCAATAATTGCAGCAACTAAAATCCACAGATAGGTAATAGGATTTTTTAACGCATAAATTAGATTGCGCTTAAAATGTTTCCATTTTCCTGATTTTTTAACTTTCATACTATAAATATAACATTTTTTTAGTATGTATTAAAGGCAGAAAAAAAATTTCAATTTTTGAATTTATATACCTTGTGTTATAATATAAAAGTTATGTCTAAAAATAATAAAAAAGAAGAAAGAATTTATCGCCGGCACAAAAGAGTCTGGTGGCTGGCACATCATACTCTCAGAGGTGCTTTTGAAAACACTTTTGGATGTAAAAGTTATATAACTGAAAATATTCCGGAACCTTATCTTGTTTTGTCTAATCATAGCTGTGATTTGGATCCTGCTCTTGTTGGTATGAGTTTCCCTCGTCACATGTATTTTGTTGCAAGTGAACATATTTACAGACAGGGCTTTTTGTCTAAAATTCTGCTTTATTGTTTTGGACCGATTGCAAAAATTAAAGGGGCTTCGGACAAAATGATGGTACTTAAAGTTGTAAAGACTTTGAGAGAAAACAAAAATGTCTGTATTTTCCCTGAAGGCAACAGAACCTGGACAGGAAAAAATATGCCTGTAACAAATGCAATTGGAAAACTGGTAAAAGTATCTGGTGCGAATCTTGTAACTTATAAGCTTACAGGTGGCTTCTTTACAAATCCACGATGGGGCTACGGAATCAGAAAAGGAAAAATGGAAGGAAGGGTAGTTCGGGTTTATACAAAAGAAGAACTGGCCGAAATGACTCCAGAACAGGTAACAGAAATCATCAGAAACGATATTGATGAAAATGCCTACGCAAGACAGAAGGAAGAAATGATTGCCTATAAAGGCAAAAAGCTTGCAGAAGGAATGGAATGCGCCCTTTGTGTTTGTCCTCAGTGCAAAAAAATCGATATTATCGAAACCAAAGATGATACTGTAAGTTGTAAACTTTGCGGTCCACTTGCTGTATATAATAATTACGGCTTTTTCGAAAGCAAATCAAATGGATTTTCTTTCAAAACTGTAGAAGAATGGGATGACTGGCAGGAAGAATATTATTCTTCTCTGGTAGAAGAAAAAGCTGCAACTCCACAGGAAATCTTTTTTGCAGATGATGAAGTTTCATTAAACACAGTTACTTCAAATCACGAAGAAGGAGACTTGGGTAAAGGTAAATTGTGGCTTACTTCGGAAGGTCTCTATTTTAAATCAGATATTACTGATTTTTTTATTTCTATCAAAAATCTTCCTGATATGGGTATGTATGGAAAAAAAGGTCTGGTATTTACTGACGAAAAAAATGTTCATTATGAATTACATTCGGAAAAGCTTCTGAATGTGAGAAAATATATTTCTGTATGGAATAAACTAAAAGAAAAACTATAGAAAGATCTATAGTGAAGGAGTAAAAAATGGATTATTCTGCTGCAAACGAAGCATTATGGAGTCCTATTATTCAGGTTGGAATTATTGCCTTTCTGGTAATCATTTCTAATATTTTGAGACTTAAGATTCCTTTTGTAAGAAGATCGTTAATGCCAACTGCAGTTCTGGCAGGCTTTCTTTTATTGGGTTTGAAGTATACCGGCCTTATTGGTATTAATCAGAATCTTCTTGAAATGATTACTTATCATGCACTTGCTATTGGATTTATTGCTCTGTCCCTCAGAGTTAATAAAAAAGAAGCATCTAATGCAGGCCTTGGGGTTGCTGTAAAAAGTGGTGCTGTAATTGTAAGTACTTATGTAATCCAGGGTATTGTTGGTTTGATTATTTCGATTGGACTTGCATATACTTTCATGCCAGGTTTCTTTAAAGCATCTGGACTTTTGCTTCCAATGGGTTATGGTCAGGGACCAGGACAGGCTAACAATATTGGTTCAACTTACGAAAAACTTGGCTTTGCTGGCGGTCATTCTTACGGTATTGCAATTGCCGCAACAGGTTTCCTTGTAGCTTGTATCATTGGTGTAATTTATCTTAATGTTGGTCAGAGAAAAGGTTATTTTGTTAAGAAAGATTATTCTGAAAGAGCAGGTTCGGTTGAAGTTGATTCCTTCCAGGATGAAAACGAAGCTCCAATTTCACAGTCAATTGACAGACTTTCCATTCAGTGTGCATTGATTCTTGCAGTTTACATTCTAACTTTCCTTGTAACATTAGGAATTACATGGTTGCTTGCAAATTACGCACCTGGAGTTGCAAATCTTTTGAATTCAATGCTCTGGGGTTTCAACTTTATCTTTGGTTCTTTATTTGCAGTAATTGTTCGTTCAATTATTTCTAAATTCCGTAAATCAAATATCATGAAAATGCAGTATCAGAACAATTACCTTTTAAGCCGAATTTCAGGACTTGCTTTTGATATTATGATTATCTGTGGTATTGCTACAATTAATTTTGAAGATTTAAGTGGTCTTTGGATTCCTTTTGTTTTGACAGCAGTTATTGGTGGAATCGTAACTTTTGTTCACTTAAGACTTTTGACAAAGAAAGTTTATCCAGAATACGAACAGGAAGCCTTCCTTTCAATGTTTGGTATGCTTACAGGAACAATCAGTTCAGGTATTCTTTTAGTTCGCGAAATTGATCCTGAATTCAAAACTCCTGCTGCTAATAACCTTGTAACAGGAAGTTCTACAGCTATTGGATTTGGTGCTCCAATTTTGATTTTTGTTGGAATGGCTGCTAAATCAACAGCAATGACTTTTGTTGTATTTGGAATTCTTATTGTTTACCTTGCAATTCTTCTTGCAATTGCATTGGCAGGTAAGAAAAAGAAATCAGCAGAATAATTAATACGCTGAAAAAAAGGGGCTGTCAAATTGACAACCCCTTTCATTTTTTAAATCTTTGTAATATCTACAAGACTGAAATTCTGTTCAGTAAAATTGCTGGCAAGACAGTCGGCAACTGCATTGGCAGTATCAATTGCTGTAAGACATTCAATATCTTTTTCTACTGCATGACGGCGGAATTTAACACTTTCTGAATCAGGATTACGACCTTTTGCAGAAGTAGAAAGAACATAAGCAATCTTTCCGGAATCCAGCAGAGTGATAATGTTATCGTTATAGTTTTCGTGAACTTTATTTACTCTTGTAACTGGAAGTCCAGAGTTTTCGATTGTTCTGGCATTTCCATCTGTTCCGTAAAGCTTAAAGCCCAAATCGTAGTATTTCTTTGCAAGTTCAGGAAGTTCTGGTAAATCCATTTTCTTAACACTGAACAAAATACCATCAGGTTCGTCTTTAGAAAGTTTAGGTCTGATAAGTTTGATTTTTGCACCTGTCAAACCTTTATATAATGCTTCTTCTCTTGTAGAGGCAATTCCCAAAACTTCACCTGTCGATTTCATTTCAGGTCCTAAAGCTGTATCTACATCCATCAATTTTTCAAAACTGAATACTGGAACTTTTACTGCAAAATAGTCAGGAGCTCTGTAAAGTCCTGTTCCAAAGCCCATAGTACTGAGTTTTTCGCCCATCATTGCTCTGGTTGCAAGATCAACCATTGGAATACCTGTTACTTTACTGATGTAAGGAACTGTACGGCTGGAACGAGGGTTTGCTTCGATAATATAAAGTTCATCCTTGTAAATTAAGTACTGAATATTTACAAGGCCTTTTGTTCCAAGGGCAAGTGCCAGGTCATGAGTCTGTTTAATGATTTTTTCTTTAAGAGGTTCCGAAATACTCCAGCTTGGATATACGGCAATAGAGTCTCCAGAGTGAATACCAGTTCTTTCAACATGCTGCATTATTCCAGGAATAAGAACATCTTCACCATCACAAATGCCATCAACTTCAAGTTCAAGACCTTCCATGTATTTGTCGATTAAAACTGGGTTTTCAATTTTCTGCTTAAGAATGATTGCCATGTATTCCTTAACATCAGCAGGAGTATTGGCAATAATCATATTCTGACCGCCAAGAACATAACTTGGACGGAGAAGAACAGGATATCCAAGTCTTGCACCTGCTTCCAAAGCTTCGGCTTCTTTGAATACTGTAATTCCTTTAGGGCGTTTAATATCCAGTTTGTCACAAAGTTCTTCAAATCGTTCGCGGTCTTCTGCCAGGTCAATGGCATCTGCGGAAGTACCAAGGATTTTAATTCCCTGATTATGAAGATAACTTGCAAGATTAATAGCTGTCTGACCACCAAATGCAACTACAACTCCAAGAGGTTTTTCTGTGTTGATTACATTCATTACATCAACTGGAGTGAGTGGTTCAAAATAAAGTCTGTCGGCTGTATCAAAGTCTGTAGAAACAGTTTCCGGGTTGTTATTGATGATGGCTACTTCGTAACCAAGACGCTTTAATGCCCATACACACTGAACTGACGCATAGTCAAATTCAATACCCTGTCCAATACGGATAGGACCAGAACCCAATACGATGATAGTTCCTTTTGAATCTGTCTTTTTGTTTGCAAGATATTCTTTTGCTTCGTTTACCCCGCTAGTTGTGGAGTAGAAGTAAGGAGTTTCTGCGGCAAATTCCCCAGAACAGGTATCAACCATTTTGAAAGATACAGGTTCGTATTTTTTATCTTCTTCCTGAGCCATTTTCTGAAGCTTCCAGAGGAAGTAATTATCGATTTTTGTAATATCATGAATTTCTTCAACAGTCATGATATCTCTTTTAAGTGCCTGATAGATTGCAAAGATTCTCTGGTCAGTACATTTTCCAACTCTAGAACGAATCTTTTCATCATTTTCAGAACGGAATGCAGGTAAATCCAAAGAGGCAGTTTTTAATTCAGCACCTCTTACAGCCTTGAGCATTGCTTCTTCAAAGCTCTGTCCAATTGCCATAACTTCACCAGTAGCTTTCATCTGTGTTCCCAGGTTTCGTTTTGCATAAACAAATTTGTCGAATGGGAATTTAGGCATTTTAACAACAACATAGTCCAGAACAGGTTCAAAGCAGGCTTTTGTCTTTTTAGTTACAAAGTTAGGAATTTCATCCAGATCATAACCAATGGCAATTAAAGCAGCAACTTTTGCGATTGGATAACCAGTTGCTTTTGAAGCAAGGGCAGAAGAACGGCTTACACGAGGATTTACTTCGATTACCGCATATTCAAAACTATCAGGATTCAATGCAAACTGACAGTTACAGCCACCTTCAATTTTAAGTTCACTGATTATAGCCAAAGCTGCAGTTCTGAGCATCTGATATTCTTTATCTGCAAGAGTAAGAGTAGGGGCAACTACGATTGAGTCACCAGTATGAACTCCGACAGGGTCAATATTTTCCATAGAACAGATTGTAATTACATTTCCTGAATGGTCACGCATTACTTCAAATTCTACTTCTTTCCATCCGGAAATACATTTTTCAACAAGAATCTGATGAATTGGAGAACGGTGAAGACCATTTTTTACGATTTCATCCAATTCAGCTTCTGTATAACAAATACCACCACCAGTTCCACCTAGAGTGAAAGCAGGACGAATAATAGCAGGAAGACCAATTTCGTTATGAACAAAATCAATTGCATCTTCGTAAGTTGTAACAACCTTGGAAGGTATGATTGGCTGATTGATTTTATTCATCATATCCTTAAAAAGCTGGCGGTCTTCGGCTTTATCGATAGTTTCTGGGTTGGCACCTAAAAGCTGAACATTGTGTTCTTCAAGGAATCCAGATTTTGCAAGTTCCATGCTTAAAGTAAGACCTGTCTGTCCTCCAAGAGTAGAAAGAAGACTGTCTGGTTTTTCCTTAAGGATAATTCTTTTTACAGTTTCGAGAGTAAGTGGCTCAATGTAAATTTCATCAGCCATAGATTTATCTGTCATAAGGGTAGCAGGATTTGAGTTTACAAGAACAACTTCAAGTCCCTGTGCTTTTAAGGCACGACATGCCTGGTTTCCTGCATAGTCAAATTCTGCAGCCTGTCCAATAATAATTGGTCCAGAACCAATAACCATAACTTTATGAATGTTCTTATTTAGTGGCATTTTTTCTTCCTTCAATTAAGTCTATGAATCTGTCAAACAAGAAGTTAGTGTCCTGTGGTCCACCACAAGCTTCTGGATGAAACTGTACGCTGAATGCTGGAATATCTGAATAGTTGATTCCTTCGCAAGTTGTATCGTTTAAGTTGATAAAACTTTCTTTTGCATAAGAAGGCAATGAGGCACTGTCTACGGCATAACCATGATTCTGGCTTGTAATGTAAACTCTTCCTGTAATCAAATCTTTAACAGGATGATTTCCACCACGGTGTCCATATTTGAGTTTTGAAGTTGTGGCTCCTCTTGCCAGTGCCAGCATCTGGTGTCCAAGACAAATACCAAAAATTGGGATTCCTGTTTTGCACAGCTGCTGGATTTCAAAAATAATATGTTTGTTTTCTGCAGGATCTCCAGGACCATTACTAAGCATAATTCCATCGGGATTAAGAGCAAGGATTTCCTGAGTTGTAGTAGTTCCTCGAACAACTGTAACTTTTGAACCTCTTAATTCAAGTTCTCGCTGGATATTTGCTTTGGCTCCAAAGTCCATTAAAACAATATGTCTTTTATTTTCTGATTTTGTATTTTCGGATAGGGTTGGAAGGCTTGCATTCTGAACAGCAGCAATAGCATTTACGATTGTATATGCTTTAATTTCTGAAAGGAGGGAAGGGGTAATTTCTGGAAGTTCATCGGAAATAATCATTCCGTTCATAACACCCGCATCTCTCAGTTTTTTTGTCAGGGCTCTGGTATCAATACCACAGATTCCTACAATGTTTTGACTTTTCAAATAGGAATCTAACTGCCCATCACATCTAAAGTTTGAAGGTTGGTCACATAGTTCTCTAACAATGTATCCTTTTACAAAAGAATAACTGCTTTCAAAATCGGAAGGAATTACACCATAGTTTCCTATTAATGGAAAGGTTTGTGTAACAATCTGTCCGTAGTAACTTGGATCGGTCAGGGTTTCAAGGTAACCTGTCATACCGGTTGTAAAAACGGTTTCTCCAATAGTAGAACCTTTAGCACCAATTGAAGTACCTTCAAAAACTGTTCCGTCCGCAAGAATAAGATAGGCTTTAGACATAATAGAAATCCTCAATAAAAAAAGGCGTTCACTCAGTTAAACAACAATAGTAATATCGTTGATTACTTGAATGAGCGCCTTTGCTCTTTTAATCTTATATGTTATAAATCAAACCGAAATTAATGTCAATTAGTGGGGAAAGGATAAATTTTTACAAATTTTTTTTAATCCTTCTTGACACTATTTTTTTTTCGCTGTATAACAATCATATCAAACGGCAATGAAGTCGCAGAACACAGGGTGTTTTGCGACTTTTTTTGTTTTTAGGGACAAATCGTATTAATGGCAAAGGCGCTGAAATAAGACCCAAAGGTGGGTTTATATTTTGGTGCCTTTTTTCGTTTTTACAACTAAATAGTTATTAATTATGTATGGAGGTTCATATATGGACAAAGTTACATCAATCTTTGGAGAAAATGTTTTTAATGAAACAACAATGAAGGCTCGACTGCCAAAAGAAACTTACAAGCAGTTGATGAAAACAATTGAGGGTGGAGAAAAACTCGATCCTGCTGTTGCAAATGTTGTTGCAAACGCAATGAAAGACTGGGCAATCGAAAAAGGTGCTACACACTTTACTCACTGGTTCCAGCCATTGACTGGTGTAACTGCTGAAAAACACGATGCATTCATTCAGCCAACAAAAGAAGGCGGAATCATCATGGAATTCTCTGGTAAAGAATTAGTTCAGGGTGAACCAGATGCTTCTTCTTTCCCAAGTGGTGGTATCCGTGCAACTTTCGAAGCTCGTGGATATACAGCATGGGACCCACCTTCTTATGCATTTATTAAAGACGGGACACTTTGTATTCCAACTGCATTCTGTTCTTATACAGGTGAAGCTCTTGATAAGAAAACTCCATTGCTCCGCTCTATGGAAGCAATTTCAAAACAGGCTGTTCGTGTTCTTAAATTATTCGAAGGAAACGAAGCTGTTACTTCAGTAAAAACTACAGTAGGTCCAGAACAGGAATACTTCCTTGTAGATAAGTCAGTTTATGACAAACGCCCAGACTTGATTTACACAGGCCGCACATTGTTTGGTGCTAAAGCTCCTAAAGGACAGGAACTTGAAGATCACTACTTTGGTATGATTAAGCCTCGTGTTCAGGCATTCATGAAAGATTTGAATGAAGAACTCTGGAAGCTTGGTATTCTTGCTAAAACAGAACATAACGAAGTTGCTCCAGCTCAGCACGAATTGGCTCCAATCTTCGGTACAACAAACCTTGCTTGTGATCACAACCAGATTACAATGGAAATGATGCGAAAAGTTGCATCAAAACACGGAATGGTTTGTCTTCTTCACGAAAAACCATTTGAAGGCGTAAACGGTCCAGGTAAACACAACAACTGGACAATTTCTACAAACACTGGAAAGAACCTTCTCGATCCAGGCGCAACACCAGAAAGCAAC